>JANLPS010000398.1:0-20414 GCA_031367385.1 Archangium sp.
GAAGACCCTGGTCGAGCGCTGAGCTTTGACAGCGGGCTTGGGGCTCCTACCCGGTGTGAGGCGCTCCCTGGCGTGGTCAGTGACGGTGGTGATGATGGCCTGCACCGGCGTCGTCGGCACCGGTGAGCCGCTGGCAGACGCGGGGCAAGTGACCGCCGATGCCGGGCCTTCGGGCGCGATCGACGCAGGCGTGGTGACCCTCGATGCGGGCATGGCCTTCGATGCCGGAGGTGCCCTCGACGCCGGCGCACCCGACGCGGGGAGGAGCGACGGCTGCCCGACCGCGCCGCCCTTCGACACCCTCGCCCCCGAGCTGCAGCGGTGCCTCGAGCCACTGTTGTTGGCCATTGGCAATCGAAGCCGTCGAATCGTCTCGTTCGATGGGCAGACGTGGCTGGCCGACCAGATCGACGACGGCAACACCGTCAATGGGCAGATGCTCGATGACGCAGCGACGGGCGCGGCCTTCGGCAAGGGCTACATCGTGGCCGGCTCTGACTTCGGCATCTTCACTTCGGCCGATCGGGGCCAGACCTGGGTGAAGGCGCCTCCTCCGGCGCCACAGCAGTGGGGGCAGGGCATTCACGTGTCGCCGATGGCCTTCACCGGCCGCAAGTTCGTGGCCTACAGCGACACCGCGACCTTCACCTCGTCAGACGCGTTCGTCTGGGAAAAACACGTGGTCACCACGTTCAATGGCAGCCACATCGCCTTCTTCGGCAATGCGGTCGGCGCCAATGGCCGCATCGTCGCCAGTGGCGGCGGGAGCGCTCTGAACGTGAGCGACGACGACGGGGTGACCTGGCGGCAAATCGAGGTCGGCATCACCGGAGGGCTGCGCTCGCTGATTTACGCGAACGACACCTTCGTCGGGCTGGCCAAGGGGGCGCGCCTCTCGAGCAAAGACAACGGCGACAGCTGGCAAGTGGCCATTGACGACTGCGCCGCGAACGACCCGGTGAAGTGCGTCGGCGACGGCCCATCGGAGCTGACGCTGCGAGACGGCGGCTTCGTTTTCACTACCAGCGGTAATGCGATTCTCGAGAGCAACAACGGCGTCGACTGGGCGAAAACAGGGAATGGGTACGGCTTCGACTGGTCGCACGTTTTCTTCAACGGGGTCGACTACGCAGTGCACGGAACCAACTCTTACTGGCATTCGCCATCGGCCGGCGGGCCGTGGCCGACGAGCGATTTCCCCAGCGCGAACGCTGCGTTCGGTGTCGAGCGCCTCGTGCTGGGCCGCGTGCTCAAGCGCTAGCCAAGGGCCAAAAAGACCGCGCGTTCGGGGTGGGGCTTGAACGCCACCGTCTGGCCGTGCCCCGCGTTGCGAAGTAAGAAGTCGTGCCGTCTGCAGCAAGCCACTCGTTGAAACCTCTCCAAGGAGTCTTTATGAACAGAGTCTTCGTTGCCGCGATTACCCTCGTTGGGCTGGTGGGTTGTGGGGTCGAGCCTTCGAGCACTCAGGTCGCGACGTCACAAGACGAGTTGCAGAACCCTGACATGGCTCCGAATGGCAAGGGTCACGCGCCTTTCAACCCCTACGCGAAACCCGGTGCTGGTGGCGGCGGTTCGGGCAACGGCATCATCAACCACGGTGGGCCGGTGATGACCTCGGGCAGCGTGGCCTATTACATCTGGTACGGAGACTGGTCGGGCAACTCGGCGACGACGATTTTGTCTGACTTCATGAACAACCTGGGCGGGTCGCCGTACTTCAACATCAATACGACCTATGCCAACGGCAGCGGCGCGAAGGTGCTGAACACCTCGAGCGCGGTTCGCCTGGCCGGTTCGACGACCGACAACTACTCGCTGGGTAAGACGCTGACCGACGCGAACATTGAGAGCATCGTGGCTGCGGCGATCAACTCGGGCAGGCTGCCGCTCAACGCTGACGCGGTGTACTTCGTGCTCACCAGCGCCGACGTGACGGCGAGCTCCGGGTTCTGCACGCAATACTGCGGCTGGCACACGCATGCGGCCATCGGCGGCGTCGACGTGAAGTACTCGTTCATCGGCAACCCCGACCGTTGCCCCTCATCGTGCGCCGCGCAAACGACCAGCCCCAACGGCAACGCGGGAGCTGACGGCATGGCCTCGATCATCGCCCACGAGCTCGAAGAAGCGGCGACCGACCCTGACCTCAACGCCTGGTACGACCGCCGAGGGTACGAGAACGCCGACAAGTGCGCGTGGACCTTCGGCGCCGAGTACACCTCGAATGGCGCGCGTGCGAACATGCGACTGGGCACCCGCGACTACCTGATTCAGCAAAACTGGGTGAACGCCAGCGGCGGCTTCTGCGCCAAGAGCTACTAGAAGCCACTCCGCCTGACTTTGTTCGCCGGTCTCGGTGCCTTGCCGTGACCGGCGTCGTCATTTCAGTGCTCGTGCTGGTGGTGCAGATCATCTGCGTGTTCGTGCGAGTGCTCCTGTGGTTCGTGTGCGTGCGCGTGAGTGTGCTCGACCGGAGGCTCACCCTGATGAGAATGCGAGTGGTGCCCGTCGTCATGCCGGTGTGCGTGAGAATGCTCGAGCGAATGGTGGTGGTGCGCATGCAAGTGCCGCTCGGTGGCCAGGAGCGCGACGCTGATTGCAAACGCACCCGCGCCGAGGAGCAGTGACAGCCCGCCCAGCGCCGAGCCGAAGGCAGCGCCCACGAGGGCTCCAATGAAAGGAGCGACCGAGAAAATCGATGCCGTTCGCGCCGCGCCCACGTGCCGCTGGGCCAATAGGTACAGCCGCAGGCTGGCGCCGTACCCGGCGGTGCCCGCCGCGAGCAGCACCGCGAACCGCCAGCCCGTGGGCCAGCGCTGGTGGGTCGCCACCGCCAAAGACGAGGTGACGACGGCGCCGATCAGCCCCTTGCCAGCGACCACGGTGCCCACGTCGAGCTCGGCGAGCGTGCGGGAGAGCATGTTGTCGATGGCCCACGCCAGGGTCGCGGCGATCACCGCCAGCAACCCGGGCAAGAACACGACCAGCTCGCCTGCGCCGTTGAGGGCGAGCAGTGCACCTCCGACGAGCGTCAAGACGATGGCGAGCAGCACCCGCGCGCCGATTCGCTCGTGAAAAATGACCCTCGCGAGCACCAGCGAGAAGATGACCTCGAACTCGAGCGCGAGTGAGGCGGTGACCGAGCCGGTACGTTGAACGCCCCAGGTGAAGAGGGCGGGTGCCAGCGCGGCGCCGACCAGCCCCATCGCGAGCAGAATTCGCAGTTCGCGGGCCTTGAGCGCGGGGCGAACGGGCCTCCAGAACGAAGCCAAGGCAGCTCCCGCGTAGAGCACGGCGGCACACGCGAAGGGGCCTGCGCCGCTGCCGCACCACTCGATGAGCGGCGTCACCAGGCCGAACGCGATGGCCGCACCGAGGGCCAAGAGCGTGCCCGTGGTTGCAGGGCTCATCTCGCGCGCAGGGGTCGGAGGCATCGTCACCGTGTCAACACCAGCACCTTTTGCGCCACAAGTGCGCTCCTTCGGCAGCGCATGGACCGCCTGAACCCACTGGCACTCGCCATCGCCGCGATCATGGAGCTCGATCTCACCGAGCCCCGCGACAGGCATGCTCGTCGTCGCGGCGAGCTTCGGGCTGAATTACGCCTTCGGCGGAAAGACGTTCAACTGTGGTTGAGCGATGCCGGGTGCCACGTCGTGCAATTCACCGGCTTTGGCCTGGTGCTCGGGCCCTGGCCGTAAGCCCCTGTGCACACAGCGGTGAGCAGGTCACCGTTGTCGTCTTGCGCTGAGCAGTCGACACCGAATAGGTGAGAGAGATGCTGCTTCGATTTTCGTTGATGGTGGGTGCGTGTGTGGCGGTCGCCGGCTGTAGCGGCAACGTGGGCGGCACCGATCTCGATGGGGGCCCTGGCTCCCGGGACGGTGGCGTCGCGACGGGTGGCGGCGTCGGCGGTGGTACGGGTGGCGGCGTCGGCGGTGGTACGGGTGGCGGCGTCGGCGGTGGTACGGGCGGCGGGGTCGGCGGCGGCACCGGTGGCGGCAACACGGGCGGCGGCACCGGCGGCGGCACCGGTGATGGCGGCACTGACGGTGGTACCGGTGGCGGCACGTCGAGCGGCGATTCGGGCGTGATGCAGGGCGGCGATGGAGGCACGGTGGTGGTCGATGCAGGGCCTGCTCCGGCCGATGACGGCGGGCTCTACGGCATCGATGCCCGGCCAGCGAACCCGACGTGCATCGCGCCAGCGCCTCCGGCGACCAACTCCGGCGTCACGACCAAGCGTGTGTTTTCGAAGCTCACCTTCGCGGCGCCGATGGGCATGTTCAACGCGCCTGGCAACCCGAACCGAAATTACGTGCTCGAGCGCGACGGCGTGATTCAGACCTTTCCCAACACGCAAGACGCTGGCACCGACGTGAAGACCGTGGCGCTCGATTTGTCGAGCAAGGTGAACACCACCGGCGAAGGCGGGCTGCTCGGGTTGGCGTTTCACCCCGACTGGTCGAACAACCACCAGGTCTTCATCGCGTACTCAGAAGATCGCGTCTCGGCGAGCACCCTGCGGCTGGTGATTTCACGCTTTCGCAGCAACGACTCCGGGTTGACCTTCGACGCCGCTGGCGAAGAGGTGATCATGAAGCTCGACAAGCCCGACACCAACCACAACGGCGGCAGCATTTCGTTCGGGCCCGACGGCTACCTCTACATCGGCTTCGGCGACGGCGGCGGGTCGAACAACTACTACCAAACGGGCCGGCGCATGAGCACCTTGCTGAGCAAGATGATTCGCATCGACGTCAACGTACCGATCTCGATGAAGTACGCGATACCTCCGACGAACCCGTTCGCGAGCACAGGCGTGGTCTGCAACCGCACCACCAGCAACTGGGACATCATGCCCAACACCGTGACGTGCGCGGAGATCTACGCGATGGGCTTTCGCAACCCGTGGCGCTGGAGCTTCGACACCGAGAACGGAGAGATGTGGGTCGGCGACGTCGGCCAGGGCACGTGGGAAGAGGTCGACAAGGTCAGCATGGGCGGCGACTACGGGTGGGCGGTGCGTGAAGGTGCGCACTGCTTCGGCTCGGCCACCTGCTCGACCGCGGGGTTGATCGACCCAATCACCGAGTACGACCACAGCCAGGGGTATGCGATTACCGGTGGGTTCGTCTACCACGGCAACACCTTGCCGACGCTCGCCGGCAAGTTCATCTACGGCGACTACGTCACCAATCAGATCTGGGTCGTGGGCACCAATGCGACCACCGGGTTACCTGAGGGGCAGAAGATCGCGAAAGCCTCAGACAACATCTCATCGTTCGCGCAATTGCTCGACGGCGAAGTCTACATCATGGGGTTTTCAAGCGGAGGCATTCACCAGCTCGTGCCGTCGGGAGCGCAACCGCCAGACACCTTCCCCAAGGTGTTGAGCGCGACGGGGTGCTTCAAGGCAAGCGACCCGAGAGTGCCAGTTGCGGCGCTGGTGCCCTACGAGCCGCGGGCGCAATTGTGGTCAGACGGTGCCAGCAAAGAGCGTTACTTCGCGATACCCGATGGCTCGAAGATCACTGCGCTGGCAGACGGCGACTTCGATTTGCCGAACGGGTCAGTCGCGGCCAAGACGTTCTACTTGAACGGCAAGCGCATCGAGACCCGACTGATGATGCGGCACTCGACGGGTGCGTGGGCTGGCTACACGTATGAGTGGAACGATGCAGAGACCGACGCGACCTTGTTGGCGGCGGGCAAGACCAAGACGGTCGGTACCCAAACGTGGACGTACCCGAGCCGCGCGCAGTGCCTGGCGTGTCACACCGGTGCGGCGAATCGAACGCTGGGGCTCGAAGCAGCGCAGCTCAATTTCTCATTTCTCTACTCGAGCACGGGCCGGGTTCGAAACCAGCTGAGCACCCTGGTCGGTCTGGGCTACTTCACCTCGGCGGTGCCTGCGGTAACCCCGTTGGCAGACCCGTTCGGGGCAGACCCGGTCGAGGCGCGGGCCCGATCGTACTTGCACGCGAACTGCTCGATTTGTCACCGGCTCGGTGCGGGGCAAGGCCCGCAAGACTTCAGGTACTCGCTGACGACGGCGATGACCAACTCGTGCAACGTGGCGCCGTCGAATGGAGACCTGGGGGTCTCTGGAGCGAAGATCTTCGTGCCCAACGACCCTTCGCACTCGCTGATTTCGCTGCGAATGAAGGCGCTCGACGTCAACCGAATGCCGCCGTTGGGCTCGGTGGTGGTGCACACGCAAGGCACGGCGTTGATCGACTCGTGGATCACGTCGATGGCGCAGTGCCCGCAGTAAGCGTCAGGTGCAGCCTGCCGGCTCGAGGCTGATGAAGTTGGCCTTGCTCTCGGCGTACGAGCCTCCTCCTGAATAGTCTTGAACGATGTTCACGTAGACGATGCGACAGTACCCATCGTCGAACTTCGGGCTCTTCACCCAGGCCATGCCGTATTTGTAGCGGGAGCTCGGCACGCCGTTGCTGTGCTTCTCGATGTCCCAACTGGGAGACTTCACGCCGACCCCGAGCACCTCGGCGTCGGGCAGCTCTTCTTTGACCGCTGCGCGAATCAGATCATCTTCACCTGACTCGTGGTGGGTGTACCCGCGGGGGCGATACTTGGGGAGCGTGCGTTTCGCTGCAGCGCCCAGCGCGTCGAACAGCGGCACCAGACACGGCTGATCTTTCTCGGCGATGCGGTGAGAGCTCAACCATTCTTTGCGCTCATTGGCCGAGATACCGGCGAGCAAATATTCGTTGCGTCGATCGCTGAGCTCTCTGACGTAATAGGTGCGCAGCTGCGGCTTGTATTCTTCGGCCTCGCGCAGCGTCTTGTACGCGTCGCCGTAATGAACCGAGAAGAAGGCGCTCCCGCAGCCCTTGGGGGGCTTCGCCGAGATCTCGCTGTGTTGAACTGGCGTGTCGTCAACGGGCACGTCTTCGCCGGTGTCAGCGCCGTTCTTCTTGCACCCACTGCTGAGCCACACGACTGCACATGCCAGGACCGCGGTGGTTCGCTGCACGCGCCCTCCCCCTTCATGAGTTTCTTCGATCAGTGCTTCAGCAGCGGCGAAAAGTCGACCGTGTCGCGGTGCCGAAATGCGCGGAAGCTGCCGTTGCCCAACGCGGCCATGCGCGCCAGGCGTTCTTGGTCGGCTGAGAAGATCGACGCCGGGCACAGGTCGTCGGCCGCAGCGACCTCGCAGGCGCTGGCGGTGAAGGTCGCTCCGCACGAGGGCACGTCGGCCTGGTTGAGCATGACCGTGTTGAGGTGAACGTCGCCAAGCGCCACCAGGTCGCTGATCAGGGGCGAGCACAAAAGCTCGTTGTCTTGGCCTGCAGGGCCGGTGTCGGAGACGAAGATGACTTCGTACCGTTGCGTGCCGGTTGACGCGGCGAGGTCGGCGGCGATGGCGGCCTTCACTGCGCGCAGCGGAGTCACGAAGTCGACCACCTCTGCGGCTGACATCGGGTCGAGCAGACGGCGCTGCCAGTCATTCTTCTCGGCGGCAGTGACCTGGCTGAGTGACGCGAACCCCGGCGCGAAGAGATCGACGGCGTTGCCGGCGAAGGCGCTGATCAACACCGAGCTCTTGAGCGATTGATTGTCGACGAGCGAGATGGCGGCTGACGCACGCGCACCAGTCGGGTCGGTGATGTTGATCGTCTGAGTTGAGCCGATGACGAAGAAGAGTTTGATGGGCCGAGCGTCGCGAACGTTCGACTCGGTCGACGTCGACTCCGGCAAGACAGAGACGATCTCTTCAGCGGGGCCGCATGAAGCGGTCGCTCCGAACAGCGAGCTGATCAACGCCACCAGTACGACCGCGCGACGAACACCCATGGGCGAAGCATGTTCTCCTGGGGCCTCAGCGCAAATTTCAAAGTCCTTACACCTACACAGCGACGTGACGCGCGGCTCTCATTCGCACGTGACACCACGCAGCCCGACATGTCTCACAGGGTGATCCACGCGCATCCGTTTGATTTTCGCACGGCACCTGGTGATCAATTCACCCACCAGGTGTGATTGAGACGTCGCGCGCAGACGAAGAAAGTAAGCCCCTATCGCACACAGGTCAGCGGCTGCAGTCGCAGCGCGTGCCTCAAAGACGCTGCGGGCGAGGGCCCCGGGTGACTGCCGAGCGACGATCTGCGCCCGTCGAGTGCTCGAACGCCCAGCAGTGAGTGGGTCAGCCGTCACGCGAATTCGCTTCAACGCCCTTATGTGTGGGTGTCGCTTGTTGTCAGATGCCCTCCGTGAAGAAGGCGCCACCCCAACCTCCACCTCAGTGGGACAAGGCGCGCACCACGCCCATGCCGCCTGAGGAGCTCGCACGAGCAGTGGCGAATACCCGCCGGGCGGTCAGCGGTGAGTCAGAGGCGTATGAGGGTGCGGTCGAAGAAGGGGCGGCGCTGGGTGACAGCAATGACCCCACGATTCTCACTGAGGGCGCTGGGTACCGGGTCGCACCTCGTGAGTTTCCTCCGCTCCCGCCTTCAGATGAGGGCGAACCGCCAGAGCGTGCTTCGGGCCTGAAGTGGGTTGTGATCGCGCTGAGCGTGACAGTCGTCATCGCGGGAGGCGTCTTCGCGATCGCTCGCTCAAGCAAGGCGAAGGGCCTCGCGAAACCGACTGCACAAACTGAAAAGGGGCAGGCCGCTCCAACGCGTGGCGCAGGCGTTCTCGCTGGGGCTCCTGAGAAGCGCTCTGGCTCACCTTCACCAACACCAGGTGCGGCTGCCACGCCCACTGCCGAGGCCGTGGCGACCGGCGCCACCTCACCGCCACCATCAGCCGACACCGCGACAGGGAAGCCTGCGACGAGCGCCACCCCGGCGTCAGCGGCCACCACACCGGCAGGAGGCACGGCGGTGGGCTCCGCTTCGCCAACCCAGGCAGCCGCGACGGGAACCAGCCCAGCGTCGGCGCCGCAGGCAACGCCGGGCTCCGCCTCGCCGAACAAGGGTGCGGCGACGAGCGACGCAACCCCGAGTGATGCACAACCCAGCGCTGCGGGGGCTGGAGCCTCGACTCGAAACGCAGGTGTTTCGGGCGCGCCACCACGTGACGCGGAGTGGACATTGCCGGGCCACTACAAAGTGGGAGATGCCGAGCCATCACGAGCTCGGGCCAGCGCGGCCCTCACCACGCTCAAGCTTGCAGTGCGCGTCTGCGGCGGTGCGGTCGTTCTCGAAGGCCACTCGTGCAGCATCGGCAGCGAGGCCGTTCGCACCCAGATCGGCCTCGAGCGTGCCCAGATGATGCGCGACCGTTTGGTGCGCGCTGGCGTGCCCGCCGATTCGATGCAGGTCGTATCGATGGGCTCGTCGAAGCCGATCGCCCGCAACGACACGAACGCAGGGCGAGCCAAGAATCGGCGGGTGACGGTTCGCTGTGCAACCCAGTGAACGGGTTGCGCGCACACTCACAAGACGAGCCCGTTCGCCGCGAACGCCGGTGACCAGGGTGACGAGGGGTCGCCTGGGCGCGGGGTGATTTCAGAATGACAACTGCGTTTCGTATTTCACTCGGAGCGATTCGCCTGGGCGAATAGGAAACGCAGTTGTCATTTCGAACTCATCGCGCAGTGAGGGCACCCCCTCATGATCGCCTCGCCGGACTCAACGGAGATCTCGCACTGCCCATCGAGGCGCTTGCACGCGCAGTTGGGCGGGTGGCGGTTTGGGGGGCCCTCCGCGCTGCCGACGAAGACGAGCCCCTTCGCCCCGAACGCCAGTGGCCAGAGTGACGAGGGGTCGCCCAGGCCGCGATGGTTTTCCGGATCGACAACTCTACTTACGACCTGCGCTTCGAGGACTCGCCCGGGTGCCTCGATGGTAAGCAGAGCTGTCGATCTGGAAAACCCGCGCCGGGAGCCCACCCCATCAGGACACTCGCCGCTCGCACCATGGAGCTGGCCGTGTCGGCGCTGCCATCGAACACCAACGACCCGCCTTCATCAAAGCCCCTTGGAGCTCGGGAGGGCACCCACTCTCGGCCTGAATCTGCTCGTCGTTACCGTCTGGCTGGTCGTCGACGGAGTCATCGTGAGTGAGCTCGACGCACCGGCCGCCAAGCTCGCCCGTTTGCTACGGCGCGCCAAAGGCGGTGGTCGACACGTGGTTCGGGTCGGCCCCTCTGGCCAACGACAACGTCCACTTGAGGCCGTCGGTCGAGCGGTAGAGGTCACCGTCGTTTTGAATCGTGATGTAGGTGTTGTGCCCGTAGGTCAGATCATTCGCCTGCGCGGTGCTCTCGACGTGATCAACCCACGTCGCCCCGTCGCTCGAGGTGAAGACGTGCCCGTTGCCCAGCGCCGTGAAGTGGCCCTGACCGAACGCGAGGCCCGCGACGCCCGAAGCGAGCTCGGTCGTTGACCAGGTCTTGCCTCCGTCATTCGAGACGATGGCGGTCGTGAAGTTCGCCAGAATGCCGACGAAGCGCCCGTTGCCGTACGCGAGCCCGGTGCCCCACTGCGGTGGCGAAGGCACGGCGGGGGCTCCGGTCGACGCGAGCCACGTGCTGCCATCGCTCGAGGAGAAAAGCAGCCCATCATCGTTGATCACCACGTACCGCTCGGCACCGTTCACCAACCCGTGGGCCAGCGCCTGTCTCGAATGATGGGCGGTCGTGTAGTCATTGACCGGGGGGTGCTGCGTCCACGCGCTCAGGTCGGGGGGCGCCGTGGCGAGATAGCCGTAGCCTCCCGAGGCGAGCCAGCGACCCCCCGCGTAGACCATGCACGCGAGCCACTGCCCGTCGGCCTTCGGCACCATCGACCACGTCTTGCCATCGGGCGATGAGATGATCTGCTCGGCGAACCCGACGAATCGGCCGTTGCCCCAGACGACGGTTCGCACACCGATGCCGTCAGTGGTGGCGTCATCGACCCAGGTCACCCCGTCGTCGAGCGAGCGGAGGTGCCGAGCACCGTTGCCCATCGCCACGAAGATACCGGGAGGGTCTCCGGCGTCGATGAGCTGCGTGCCAGCGTCGAACCCGGCGTCGAAGGTGCCCGAGTCGAGCCCGCCCGCGTCAATGACCTGAGTCACCGCGGCATCGGGCGTGTTCACCAGCCCTGCGTCGACCGGCAAAGTGGGGCCGGCATCTGAGCGCACGAAGCCCCCGTCGGGCCCGAGGTCTGAAATGAAGCCGGCGCACCCCGCGAAGACGAGGCCGGCGCAGACGAAGAGCCAGTTGCGAACCATGTGGGTCAGAGCCTCGACACGCTTCGCGAAGCTCAACCCGGGGCGCGCTGGCGCAGTGACCACGGGGTGGGTGACCTCGTCAGTTCAGCGTGCCAGGCGTCAGGCATCGGGGAATCTTGGGGACTTCGACCGTCTTGTCGGGAATCTCGACCGACATGTTGACCATGGTGCACTTGGTGGGGGGCGGGCACGAATCTTTTTCAGGCGGCGTGCCGGGAGGACCCATCGTCAGCGGCATCGAGCACGACATGGTGCAGACGCTCTTGCCCGAAGGTAACTTGATACAGTCATTGCGGTTCTTGCAGTCGTCGCGCGAGCTGCACTCGCCGCCCACCGCGACCGTCTCAGATTTGCACGACAGCCCCAACGCCAACGCGAGCACGACGCCCATCGGTAGACATCTCAATGTGACCCCCCCCGTGTATGAGGCCTCTTCTTACTCGAACAAATGCCAGTTGCTCTGCAAATGGGAGGTCACCGTCGCGACCGCGCCGCCGGTGGTGAAGATGTGGTTGGTGCCGGTGAGCCGCACGTGCACGTAGTGCTCTCGCTTGATGCCAGCCAACACCTTGGTATTGATGCGGTCGAAGAACACCTCACGCAGCTTGGCTTCGGCGGTGATGATCAGCGATGGCCGCTTGTCGGCGACCCACCGCGTCCACGCCGAGGCGAGCGGCACGTTGGTCACCGAGGGCAACTCACTGCGGCTGAGCACGAAGTCGAGAATCTTCTTTCTCGGCAACGGCACGAAGCGCCCGTAGCGGTTCTCCAAGGTGAGCAGCCGCATCCACCCCCAGTAGGAGAACAGCTTGCCAACGCCCCGATCGATGTGGCGCTCGAAGGGCACTTCACGCGACAAGAACTTGGGCAGCCGCGCGCGCACCTTGTCGCGCCTCCGCTGACGCACCGCTGGGCCATCATCGTTTCGCGGCTCGGTCACGTACATCTCGGGCTCGAGCAGCACCACGCCGCGCACTTTCTCTCGCTCGCTGTCGGCGGTGAAGATCGCGTTCACTGCGCCGCCGCAGAGCCCAGCGATGACCAGGCCATCGAGCTGCTCGCGCTCGCACACCCGCCGCACGAGCTGCTGGGTGACCGCGGTGAAGCGGCCCGAGGTCACCTCGGGGAAAAACTGATGCGTCTGCGCTGGCAACGGGCCGGGCGCGTCTCCCAAGCCGGGGAGGTCGTAGCGAAAACACGGCACACCCCGGCGCGCCATGGCATCGCTGGCCTGGGCGGCGAGGCCTCCGTGACCGTCGCGCGGCACGTACCCGAAATTCACCCACAGCAGGCCGACACGCGCCCGAGGCCCGACGGGCTCATGCAAGGTGCCGACGCAGCGGCCCGCCGGCACTTCGACCACATCGACGCGGCGCACGACGTCGCTCACGCTGAGCGCTCCTGCTTCACGGTGGCCCAGCCTTCGCTCCAGAGGCTCAGCCGGTCGAGGGTGAGGGTGAACAGCTCGTTCAAATCAGCGACCAGGTTCGCGCTCTGCAACCAGAAGACGGGCCTGGGTATTCTCGCGGTGGCTCCGAACGGTGCCGGCGGCGGAGTGCGCGCGTCGAGCGAGACGGCCAGCCACTTGCCGGTCAACCTCGTGGGCTCGGTGAAGGCGTACGTCGCGGCGCTCTGCCACAGAGCCCTCGACCACTCGTACCCCTCGACCTCGACCAACAGCCCACGCTCGAGCTCTTGCACGTAGTCATCGCGGGTCTTTTTTTCTCCGCCCGCGAACTCCATGTAGTCAGACGCGAGCTTGCGACGCAGCATGTCCATCAGCATGGCTTTGCCGCTGACCGGCGCGTCCCACGCGATGAGGGCGTCGGCATGGTGCGCCTCGAACGCGGTGCGCGCGAGCAGGGCCCCCAGGCGCAGCCCGAGCACGGTCACTCGGCCTTGATGGCGCAACGCCGCGACGCGAAGCACGGCTTCGAGGTCGTCTTGCCATTCGGCAAACGTCTGCTTTCGAAAATCGCCAGTGCTCTCGCCGACGCCTCGGTAGTCGAAGCGCCAGACGTCGTACCCATTGAGCGCGAGGGTTCTGGCCCAGCGCACCCAGCTCAAGCTTGCGTGCGAGCGCTCGAGGGTCATCGGGCCCGCCAGCACCACCGCGCCCTTGGCCGGCCCCGCGCTCTCGTGCTGCACCACGTAGAGTTGCTCGCCCTGGTGCGTGAAGAACGACGGTCGTTCTTCAGCCGGGAGCGGGTCGCCTGGTGACCAAAAGAGAGGCACGGTGAGCTGTTTTACTGCGCCTTCTTCTTTTCGGTACGAAACCGCTCGCCAAAATCACGGCTAACTGCCCAAAACCAGTCGGGTTGAGGCGTGGGTCTTTTGACGACATCAAACCCCAGATTCTCACAGGGCGAGAGCCGCGTGCGGTGCTTGACGGGTGTCGAGAACTCCGGTTGAGGTGATGTGCCTCGCCGTCTCAAGGGACCCAATGAAGCTGCCGATCACCAAGCTCAAAGCCGCTTCGCTGCCCAAAGTGAGGGCACCGGCTGAGCAGATCGCGCCTGCGTTGCGAGTCGCCAAAGGGGCAGAAGCGACGCCCTCGTTGGCCGCCCTCGAGACGACCGCGAGCGCGGCGCCGCTGGTGGCGCTGATCGAGAAGCCGAGGGCCCCTGCCGCGCTTGAAGTTCAGGCGGCGGTGGCGGAGCGCCAAGCAAGCAATCAGCTCTTCGAAGAAGGGGCGCCCTCGAAGCTCGAGATCAGCCCCCCCGGGGGTACGGCGATCAGCAGCAAGGGCGGTTTGCCTTCAATCACCTGGCCCGAGACGCTGAGTGCCGCGCTCGAAGCGCTCGAAGCGAAGGGGTACCAACGGGCCGGTGAGCGCTCAGGCTCGACGGTGCTGCGCAAGGGCAAATCGGAGCTCACGCTGACGCCGATGGAGCTGGCGAGCACCGCTGGGTACGTCGCCGAGAGCGATGGCCGGCAGCACGCGCAGCTGGGGGCGCTGGCATTCGCCGACAAGCAGTGGAAGGCGTTCGTCGATGGGTACGAACGGCCGCTGCGCACCTACAACAAGATTATCGACCGGCCCGTCTTGTTCAACCGCTCACCCTCGCCGCGCGATGGCAGCCCGTTGCACGGCCCGCAAGATGGGTTGAAGCACTACATTCGCCTCGGCAAATCGCTCAAGACGCTGACCAAGAAACGGGTCAAAGCCCAGGAGCTGTACGCGGCTCGCGACGCGATCATCTCGATGCTCGAGAAGGCCAAGGTCAACGGCAAGCTGCCGAAGCACATCATGCTGGTCGTCGAAGGCCTCGATGGCGCGAGCAAGACCGGCAACGGGTTGACGCTCTCTCGGCTGCTCGAAGAGGCCGGGTACGACGTGAAGTTCAAGGCGTTTCGCACGCCGACGGCGGCGGAGCGCGAGCTGGGCCCGCTGGGCCGGTATGAAGAATTCGCAGACCCCTCGGCGGTCAATGGGTCGACGGTGTGGTTTCTCGATCGCGGGTACCCGGGCGACTACGTCTTCAACCCCAACGCGAAGCTCAAGGAGTTGGCCAAGCAGGCCGACAAATTCGAGAAGCGGCTCGAGCAGCAAGGCGTGCTGGTGGTGAAGATGATCTTTCGCCCAAGCACCTCGGCCTCGATGGCCACTTTCGGCAAGCGGCTGGCGCGGGCGAAGATCGCTGAAGACTTGTTGGCGCGGCGCCTCGACTTGAGCCCCGAAGACGTCGCCTCGCTCAAGGCCGCGGCGACGCTGAAGCCAGGCTTCAATGACTTCAAGAGCGTGACCGTCGCCAAAGAAGTGCAGAAGCGCTACGACGCGTTCGCCAAAGCGAACAGCGCTCGCTTCAAGTGGTTCATGATCGAGACCGCTGACCGCCACGAGGGCCGCCTGGCCTCGTTCGATGCGTTTCGCAAAGCGCGAAAGAAAGCGCAGAAGAAACAGGCGTAGTGGTTGGCCTCGACGTCGCCACCTCGAGCACCTGAGAAGTCGACCTCGCGCTGACGAAGCGGGCTGTTCGTGTCACTGAACCAGCAACGCACAGCCCACGCCCCGCGCGTTCTCTGGCACGTGCGCCGCTTGATTCACGCACAGACCGTCGCCTCGATGAGAGACCACGCTCCCTCGGGTAGGCAGAAGGGTGACGGCGCGGCCATTGCTCTTTGCAGCGAGGCGAAGGCCGACTCGTCGAGGCCGACGAGCGTGTCGGGCCGCAGCGACGCCAGCCGCAGCGCCGACCCGGTGTGGGTCGCCCGCAACGCTTCGAGCTCGGCGCGGTTGGCGGGCAGGCGAATCTGAGGGTGCGTCTGGTCGAGAAAGTAGCGCCGTGAGTTGAAGCGACCACCCTTCTCTTCAGCGAACGCCTGCCGCATGAGGTCGGGTGCGGTTTCGAGGTTGAGCCGGAGCGCCACCGCCAGCGCCGTCGCGCGCAGGCCGCCGTACGAGCGAACCTCATTGGCCATTCGCTCGAACAGCAGCGGAGCGCGATACATCTGCTCGGCATCGGGGTGCACCGCGATCACCAAGTCTTGCACGTCGAGCAGCTGCGCCGCGGTCAACCACATGGCTTTGTAGATGAGCATCGCCAGGCCTTGTGCCCGCTCTCCGCGCTTGACCGCGAGGGCGCCTACTTCAGCGATGCGACGCCCCTGGGCACGCAGGGCCGTGACCTCTTGGGTGAACGTGCCCTCCATCGGCAGCCCCAGCTCAGAGTCACGAATGAGCGCCATCGTGCCGACGACTTCTCCTCGCCGCTTGGCGATGAAAACGATGGTCGAGGGCAGCATGAGGTACGGCGTCACCCGGAGCGGCACTCCTTGGAGGTCGACCAAGCGCTTCGCGTGGTAGGCCTCGAAGGTGAGCTCGGCTGCTCGTTGCAGCAGGTGCGGCGTGTCAGCCACCGTCACTTCGATGTCATCGGGGGCGTTGCCGTTCAGCATCTTCAAGATGAGCGCGTGTTGGGCGCGCTGGGGCAAGACCCGCAAGAGCGTTCGGCGCAGCAGTGAGGCGAGCTTAACTGTCATGGGTGAGCACCCGCAGTGATTGCAGCTGAAGCGCCAAGGTTGGGCTCGAGACGAAGACCAATTGGGCCTCACCCAGCGCGATGGTGTCGCCGTCTTGCAGCTCGCACTCGCCGGCGAAGGGTTGGGTGTTGATGTAGGTGCCGTTGAGCGAGCCCTGGTCTCGCAGCCAGTACCGTTCGCCTGACCAGCGCAGCACCGCATGGCTTCGCGACATCGACGCGTCACCGATGGTCAGCGAGGCCTCGTGCGAGCGGCCGATCACGAGCCGGCCGCTCTGGGCCTTGGGCAAGAACGAGACCTGCATTTCGGGGAAGGCGCGCAGCAGCGCCAGGGTGCGCTCGACCAGCCGCAGGATCGGCGAAGAGACCGTTCTGAGCGCGCTCATGGTGAAGAAGGCGCGCTCGACGATTGGAGCCGCGGGCAGAAACAACAGCGCCGCGGGGCCCAAGATGCGGGCCACGTCGACCTCTGGGGGCCGCAGCAGGTCCTTGACGAGAATTGGTCGGGGTTGCGTGCCGCCCTGCTCCAATATCGGTAGCTCCATGACTCTGTTCCCGGAGCCTCTGGTTTTCCTTCCCTCCTTTGCACAGCGCCTTGCACAAGAATTGTTGCAACGGTTTGCGGCTCGCCTGAACCAGAACTCGATTCTCGTGGGGAGGCTTTGGCCCGTCGGAGGCAAGGAGTGGCATGCCGCTCACTCCGCGACTCCCCGTACAGCCCGAACGCGACGACCCTTCGACGTCGCTCCGGGCCCCGTCGATGAGCGCGCTGCACCAGCCCAGCGTCGCGCGTTGGCTGCTCGGCGCGGCGTCAGACTGGGCCGCCTCGAAGCTAGCCCCGGGTTCGCCGCAGCTGGTTCGCCGCGGCCTTGAAGAAGCCCTGAGCGGCGTTGGTGATTGAGCCTGCTTCGGTTCGAACGCCGCGAAAGTAATCGAGGCCGTAGCTCAAGGTGGCGCCCATGATGGCGACCTTTTCGAGCACCGGGTGCGCGGCGCGACGTTCATCGAGCTGGTGGGCGACCTCATAGGCAGCCCGAGACAGCACCTGACCCACCGGCGGAGCGGCCGCGCTGAGCAGGAGCAACGCCCGCGAGACCGGGTTGACCAAAAACAGAAAATGCCAGGGGTCGGCGTCGTAGAGCTCGGGGTGCTTTCGAAAGATTCGCGAGTCGTAGACGCCGTACAGGTAATTGCGGCGCCGCCACACGCTCAGGTCGGTGTGATCGCTTCGGTTGGTGGTGCGGGCGGCGGGGGCGAAGGTCAGCTTGGCTCCGGCTTTTTGCATGCGCACGCCGAGCTCGCGGTCTTCTGAACGGTCGAGCGACTTATCGAAGCCGCCCACCGCCAAATAGTCAGCGCGCCGAAACGAGACGTTGCCGGTGCAGACCATCACGCCCCGAACATCGGTGGGGTGCTCGGTATAGCGGGCGACGAAGCGGGCGAGCTGCTGCGCGTGAAAGCGCTCGAACAGCGGCTTGTGCCCGAGCGACTCGTCGGAGGCGATCTGGCCCAGCACGAGGGTGAACCCGTTGTCGTGAGCCTTGACGTGCTCGGCCACGAATTCAGGCGGCACCAGCATGTCGTCGTCGGTGATGATGATGATCTCGCCGGTCGCCTTGACGATGCCGGCGTGGCGAGCGGCGGCGGCTCCACCGTTGGCCTGGGTGACAATCACCAGTGGGTACGGCAGTTTGAGCTTCTTGAGCACCGGCTCGACCGGCACCGCGGACCCGTCGTCGACGACGATGACCTCGAAGTCTTTGAAGGTCTGCACCGCCAGCGCTCCGAGAAGCTCTTGGAGCAGGTCGAGCCGGTTGAAGGTCGAGATCACGACACTGACGCGCGCAGCCATGCTCTGGTCTGTACTCCACCGGGAGACCGGGCGTCGAGTCGAGTCTGCCGGCTGAGTGTGACATTGTGCGCGCATGAAAAACCCGCTCAGGGCCTTCGTGGCGTCAGTGCGCGCCGATTTCGGGACGACTCAGCGGTATCGCGAGAAGTACCACGGCGAGAAGATCTCACTGGCGCGCCTGCCGATCGATGCGGTGCGAAAAATCGGGTTTCAGATGCTGGTGGCCACCCGGCTGATGCGGCTGACCCGCGACGCCGGGCTGCCGATCGTGCCTCAGGTGGCCAGCCGGTTGATTCGGCACCTCTACGGCGCCGAAATTCACTGGGACGCCGAGCTCGCCGACGGGGTGAGCGTGGTGCACGGCAATGGGTTGGTGATCAGCCACCGGGCCAAAATCGGGCCAGGCGTGATTTTATTTCAAAACGTGACACTCGGCGAAGCCCTTGACCCCGAGACCAAGCAGAGCGGCGCTCCGACGCTGGGGCGAGATGTGCACGTGGGGCCGGGCGCGACGTTGCTCGGGCCGATTCACGTCGGAGATGGGACGAAGATCATGGCGGGCGCGGTGCTCACGCACTCGGTACCGGCGAACTCGCTGGTCAAGCCGGCCGAGTCGCAGGTGACGCAGCGTGCGGCGGGGGCGAAGGTGAAGGTGGTTCGCAGCGAATGACGGGTGGGGTGACCGGGTTTGTCAGGGTCCTTCGAGTCCCTCAGGACGAACGGTGGTTCCCGGCGACGACCACCAGGTGCGGAGCTCGTCGAGGCGCCCGAAGCGCTTGGCTGGGGGCAGGCTGTCGAGAAACACCTTGCCGTAGCGCTTGGTGATCAGCCGCACGTCACCCAACGCGACGATGCCTCGATCTGAACGCGTTCGAATCAACCGGCCAAAGCCCTGCCGCAACGAGAGCGCCGCCTGCGGCACCTGATACTCGTCGAAGGCCGCCCCACCCCGGGCCTTGACCGCCTCGATGCGCGCGGCTTGCAACGGCTCGCCAGGCGGCGCGAAGGGCAACCGGTCAATCACCACCAAAGACAGCGCGTCACCGGGCACGTCGATGCCTTCCCAGAAGCTCTGCGAGGCGAACAGCACCGAGGGCTGCGCATGAAACGCTTCGAGCAACGCCCGCCGTGAATCGTCACCTTGCTTGAGCGCTGGCACGCCCAGGTGCGGCGCCAGCAGCGCGTGCACCTCGTCCATGTGGCGCAGTGAAGTGAACAACACGAAGGCCCGCCCGCCGGTCATTCGCACCAGCTGCAGCACCTCGCGAGCGAAGGCACGGGTCCACTCCGGGTTGGTGGGCTCGGGCAGGTGCCGGGGCACGTACAGCGCGGCCTGCGAGGCGAAATCGAACGGCGAATCGACGCGCAGGCTCTCCCACTTCTTTTTACCGAGCCCGAAGCGCTCGACGACGTAATCGAAGCTCGCCTCTTGACCGTCGCGCACGTTGGTCAGCGTGGCCGAGGTGAAGATCACCGAATCAACCGAGTCGTACAGATGTTTGGCCAGCGATTCGCCGACGTCGATGGGCGCCGCCCGCAACGCCAGCGAGCGCCCGCGGGTCTCGGCCCAGAATACCTGAGCGGGGTCATCGGCGCGCACGATGATGTCGAGGCTCTCTGCGAATTCGACGGCCCTCCGATGCATGGCGCCCAGGTCGGAGTCGTCTTCAGGGCACAAGGCTGCCAACGCGCCCACCGTCTCGAGCAGCGCACTGGCCTGGGGCAGCACGTCGAGCAGGCTCTGGGGGCCCAAGCGCACGTCGCCTCCGGGAAATTGGCCGAGGCGCAGTGCCTGCGCCGACGCAGTGAACAGGGCATCGCCGCGATTCTTCAAGTTGAGCGCGAGGGCCGACAAGGCGTTGGCTCGAACGTCGGTGCCCTTGAGCGCCTTGAGCGTGTCTTGCGAGAGCGAATTGACCTTGGCCGGGGAGATCGAGCGCCCGAAGTGTTCAGTGGCCACGTCTTCGAGCGCGTGCGCTTCGTCGAAGACCACCGCGTCGTAGGGCGGTAAGACGCCGAGCGCTGCTTCACCTCCGCGCACCCGCACCGAGAGGTCGGCGAAGAAGAGCGCATGGTTCACCACCACCACCTGGCAGTCTTCGGCGTGGCGGCGGGCCTTGGTGACGAAACAGGTCTCGTAGAGTGGGCACTTGCTGCCCAGGCACGCGTCAGACGTGGTCGAGACCAGAGGCCAGGCGCTCCATTGGTCGGGCAAGCGGGTCTCGGCGCGGTCGCCCGACTCGGTCGAGTAGGCCCAGTCGCGAAAGCGCTGCCAGTGGGTGGCGTCTTCGGGCGTGGCGAACATCGGCGATTTCTCGAAGGCTTCGAAGCGATGCGCGCACAGGTAATTGGTGCGACCCTTGAGCAGCGCGGCGCTGAAGTCGAGCCCGA
>JANLPS010000431.1:0-2047 GCA_031367385.1 Archangium sp.
CCGAAGCTTGAGCAGCTCACCCAACTCCCGCCGTGGCTGTTGGCCATCGCGCCTCTGCGGCCCGAAAACACCGCCGACGAACCCTGTGCTGGGTTCGGCGTCGACCGGTTCAAAGACCTCGAGGTCTGGGACATCGTCGACGCGGCGGGCATGAAGCGCTTCGAGGTGTGGGTGCACGACGACGAGTCAGGGTTCGTCTTCTTCGCCGGCACCGAAGAGCTGTTGGGGTCATTGACCCAGGCCGCCTTCAGCAGTGAAGACGAGCGAGCGTGGGGCTTCGTGGCCGAGGCCGCTGAGAACACCGACTTCGGTGACTCGCTGGCCGGCGCGATGATCTGGGAGCTTGAAGAGATTTGATGAAAGCTGCGCCGAGGGGGGTCACACCCCTCAGCGCAAGAAACAACTACTTGAAGTTGCCCGTCGCGAACTCCCAGTTCACGAGCTTCTCAAGGTAGGTCTCGACGTACTTCGCGCGCAGGTTGCGGTAGTCGATGTAATACGCGTGCTCCCACACATCGCAGGTGATCAACGGGGTCTGCCCCTTGGTGATCGGCGTCTCTGCGTTGCCGGTGGTGACGATCTTCAGCGCGTCGCCGTCTTTCACGAGCCAGGCCCAGCCTGAGCCGAACTGGCCCATCGCCGCGGTCGAGAACTGGGTCTTGAAGTCAGCGTACGAGCCGAACGCCTTCTTCACAGCGTCAGCCAAGGCCCCGGTGGGCTCGCCGCCGCCCGCGGGCTTGAGCGACTTCCAGTAGAAGTCGTGGTTCCACACCTGGGCGGCGTTGTTGAAGACGCCTCCCGACGAGGTCTTGACGATCTCGCTCAAGCTCTTCTCGGCCTCAGGCTTGCCCTCGAGCAGCTTCTTCAAGTTCGTCATGTACGTCTGGTGGTGCTTCTCGTAGTGAAACGTCAACGTCTCTTCACTCAAATGCGGAGCCAACGCGGTCTTGGCGTACGGCAGTGGGTCGAGCTCGAATTTCATGAGGTCTCCTAGAAAGACTGTGAGGGTATCTGCAACGCCCCGTCGTAACGGTGAACGCGCGCGTTGTCAGCACATCTTCGAGCCAAGGCTACTGCGCGAGCTCAGGGTCGGTGAGGTTGTCGTCGGGCGTCTTGTCGACCAATTCGTTCATCGGGTCGATGCCCACCCGGGTGGGCTTGCCCATCACAGTGAACACCACGTCGCTCTCACCCCTGGCGATGCGGCGCTTCTCGAGCACCAGCGCCTCGCCCTTGTCGTCGACCGCGCCGATGGTGATGAGGTCGTTCGAGTCGATGTCGACCTGCTTGCCGTCTTGATCGGCCTTCGATTTCTGTGACTTCACCTTGAGCGTCACTTCGTAGGTGCCGTCAGCCCCTGGCTTCATCGACGCCGAGACCGCGCGGTTGTCATAGAGCACGATGTCTTCGAACAGGTCATCGATCAGCGACTGCTGATCAGCCGGAGTCTCGGCCCGCAGATACGAAATCAACTCGGTCGAGTTGGTATACGGCGGCCCCTGAAAGCGCACCTTGGCGACGTACTTCTTGAGCGCTGCGTTCACGCGCTCTTCGCCGATCAGGTCTTGCAACGCGTACATCACGAGGCTGCCTTTTCGATAGTGCAGGTACTGTTGGTTCTCGACCCGGCTCAGCGGCAGCTCTTTCTTCTGCTCGGTCGCGCGGCCGATCAGGTACGCGTCGAGCTCGTACTTCAAGAACCGGCGCATCTTGGCCTCGCCGTACTTGTGCTTCATCACCATCAACGCGACGTACTGCGCGAGCGACTCGCTGGTGAGGGTGGCGCCCTGGGTGTTGCCTCCGACGACCTGGTGGGCGAACCACTGGTGCGCGATTTCGTGGGCGGTGACGTAGTACGGGTAATCGATGTCGTCGGGCTTGTCGTCGCGCACCTGAGCGATGAACCCGATCGACTCGGAGTAGGGGATGGTGTTCGGAAAGCTCTGCGCGAACTGCGAATACCGGGGGAACTCGACGATGCGCGCTTGCTGGTGCTGGTAGGGCCCGATGTGCTCGGTGCAGTAGGCCAGCGAGTCTTTGAGCCCGG
>JANLPS010000449.1:0-28661 GCA_031367385.1 Archangium sp.
CCCAGCTGTTCGAGGCGATGGAGAAGATGGCGACGACCGACGGGCTGACCGGCCTGCTCAACCACCGCACCTTCCAGAGCCGCTTCGACGAGCAGCTGGCCACCGCGCGCCGCTACTCGCGCAAGCTCTCGTTCATCCTCACCGACATCGATCACTTCAAGTCGGTCAACGACACCTACGGGCACCCGATGGGCGATCAGGTGCTCAAGGGCGTCGCCCGTATTCTGCGGGAGTGTGCGCGCGATACCGACATCGTGGCCCGGTACGGCGGCGAAGAGTTCGCGTTGATCATGCCCGAGGCCGACACGAAGAACGCCTACGTGGTCGCCGAACGCATTCGCGAGCGGGTGATGAAAGAGATTTTTCAGACCGAGCAGGGCCCGCTGAAGATCACCTTGTCGCTCGGCATCGCGACGTACCCCGATGTCGGCGCCGAGAAGCAGACGTTGATCGATCTCTCAGATCAGTGCCTCTATTTCGCCAAACGACACGGTCGCAACCAGTCGGTCACGGTGCAGCAGATGAACGCCGGTCGACCTCGGGCCAGTGAAGGGGCCTGACGTGGCGATCACGGTGCGACGCGTGACCGGCTCCGAGGCGGGGGCGTCGGTCGAGGCGTTGGCGGCGGTGCTGATCGATTGCGTCGAGGGCGGCGCGTCGCTCAGCTTCATGTGGCCCTTGTCGCGCGAGAAGGCCGTCTCGTTCTGGCAGGAGGTCGCCGATGAGGTCGCGCGGGGCTGCCGGGCGCTGGTGGTTGCCGAAGACGAAGCGGGGCACCTCATCGGTACCGTTTCGTTGATTCTCGACTTGCCTGAGAACCAGCCGCACCGAGCCGACGTCGCCAAGATGCTGGTGCACCGCAGCGCTCGACGGCGGGGCGTTGCGCGGCAATTGATGAACGAAATCGAGCGTGTGGCCCGGGTCGAGGGTCGAACGGTGCTGGTGCTCGACACCTTGACCGGTGGGGCGGCCGAGCAGCTCTACGCCCAAGCCGGCTGGCACCGCGTCGGAGTCGTGCCTCGCTTCGCGTTGCTGCCCGACGGCCAGCCCTGCGACACGACGTATTTTTTCAAGCACCTCTGACGGCGCTCAGATGAACGTTTGCCGGGCTCGTGGCATAGACGAGCGGTGAAGTTCGTGGCGTTGGTGACATTGCTGACCGCGGTTGAGGGGCTCGCCTCGGTGGGCGTGGCTGTCTTGCCGATGGTGGGCGACCCTTCGCCTGGCTGCCGCGCCGATGCGCTCTTGGCCGCGCGGCTGGGCTCATCGCCCGTTGCCCGCATCGAGCCCGCTGAGAGCGCCGAGTGGTTGGTGGCGGTCGCTGCGTTGGCCGATGCCTGGAGGGTGACGCTCGAGCGCAGAGACGGCTCGAAGAAGATTCAACGTGACCTCAGCGATGCGCAGGGGTGCGATGACGTGGTCCTGGCAGCGCACTTGATCGTCGAACGCGCCCTGCGTGAGCTCGGCCCGGTGCCGTTCGATGACCCTGATCTCGCCGACCCTGACCGCGCGGGCGTTGCTCCGCCGGCCCATCGCGCGTGGGGGCTGACGGCGACGGGCGCACTCCGGGCGGTGGCGATGGCCTTCGGTGGTGGGCTGCACGCGCATGTTCGAATCACTGATCGGTGGCAGATGGGTGTGCTGGCGTCGATCACCACTGGCGATGTGTCGACGGTGACGATCGATGGGCTGACCCGGGGCACGATGACGATGACCCCGGGCACGGTCTGGCTGCACGCGGGGCCCTGCTTCGGGTCGACGAAGGTCAAGGCGTGCCCCGAGTTGGTGGCTGGCGTTCGGCTTTGGCAGGCCCGTGCCGCGGGCGAATATCTCTTTCAGGCGAGAGACACCTGGGCCGCTAACCCCCTGGTTGGACTCGCTGTTTCCGGTCGGGTCGACCTCCCGTTGCACCTGTTGCTCGAGCTGGGAGCGGTGGGCCTGTGGGCCCCCCTCGTGCCAGTTTTCGGGATTGCGGGTACGACCGACCCGACGTTTTCGCCTCCGCCCCTGGAGGTCGACTTCTTCGTGGGTCTCGGGTTTCATTTTGATTGAACGCGACGACAGTGAGCCGACGTCTACGTCTGCCACGATGTTGCTTTCACTCGCCCTCAGCCCTGCCATGACTCCATCGAGTGACGCCTCGGTGCTGCTGGAGGCCTGCCGTCAAGGCGACTCCGCCGCCTGGAAACGCTTGTACGACGTTCACTTCGAGTTCGCGCACCGCACCGCGCGGCGCCTCGGGGTCAGCCCGGGTGACGTCGAAGACGTGGTTCACGAGGCGTTCACCGTGGCCTGGCGAAAATTGGCCGACTTTCACACCGGGCGGTTCTCGACCTGGTTTTACCAAATCATCAGCCACGAAGTGACCGCGTACCTTCGCAAGAAGCGCGTGCGCGCGTTTTTCACCGGGCGGTGGGCCGACGAGACCGATCACGAAGTCTCTTCGGCCGAGGGCAGCGTGGCGGCGCGGCATTCACTGAGCCAGGTCGAGCAGGTGCTCGCCAAGCTCTCGAGCAAGAAGCGCGAGGTCTTCGTGTTGTTCGAGCTCGAAGGCCTGCCGCATGAACAGATCGCTGAGATGGTCGGGTGCCCGCCGCAGACGGTGCGCACGCGGTTGCATTCGGCGCGCAGAGACTTCGAAGCGATCGCGCGCAAGCGGGGGGTGTGGCCATGACTCCACGCGACGAAGAGCTGGAGCGGTTTCGGGCCCAGACGGCCGAGGTCGATGCGGGTGCGAAAGACCGGGTGTGGCGGCGGTTGGCTGTTTCGACGGCGCCCGAAGCGAGGCGTTCGTGGTTCGGCCCGGCGCTGATTTTGACGGGGTGCGCGGCGGCGATTGTCGCGCTGGTGTCGGCTGTCGCTCGGCCTGCGGCGTTCGAGACTCGCGGGGCGCAGTTCGTCGCCCGTGGCCACGCGGAGGTTCGTGCGGCGGCTCCGGGCCAGCTCATGGTGACCCGCGGTACGCTGGCGGTTTCGGCGTGGGGTGATCGGGTGACCGTGCAAGCTGGGGCGCACACGATCGTGGCTTCGTCGGCGGTGTTCGGGCTGAAAGTCGCCGCCGAGTCGATCACCGTTGAGGTTCGCCGCGGGGTAGTGCTGGTCGATGGCGCCGAGGTGACGAGGCGGTGGCCGGCCGGGGCTCGGGCGCTTGAGTTTGATGAGCTGGAGGTGGCTGCGGGTGCGACTGCGAACAGTGGTGCTGCAGACCCGGCGTCGACCACGATGCCGGCAGAACGGTCGAGCGTCGGCGGCAATGACCTCGCACCAGCCGTGCGGTCGGGTGAATTGGGCGCGGCCATAGGTGGTGCGGCCTCTGGTGCGTCGAATGGCGCGGCTGCTGCACAACTGGCCGGGGCTGCGACCGCGGCGGTGGGTGGTGCTGCGAGTCGCTCCGGTGCTTCGAATGGAGCGACTGCTGCACAACTTTCTGGGGCTGCGAACGCGGTGGTCGGTGGGGTCGTGGTTCCCTCCGGTGGGTTGAATGACGAGACTGCTGCTCAACTTGCCGTGGCGGCGAACGAGGCGGTCGGCGGTGCTGCGAGACGCTCCGGTGGGTCGCACGGCGCGACGGCTGCGCAACCGGCCGTGGCTGCGACCGCGGCGGTCGGTGGTGCTGCGAGTCCCTCCGGTGCTTCGAATGGAGCGACTGCTGCACAACTTTCAGGGGCTGCGAACGCGGTGGTCGGTGGGGTCGTGGTTCCCCCCGGTGGTTTGAATGACGAGACTGCTGCTCAACTCGCCGTGGCTGCGAACGAGGCGGTCGGCGGTGCTGCGAGACGCTCCGGTGGGCCGCACGGCGCGACGGCTGCGCAACCGGCCGTGGCTGCGAGCAAGGCGGTCGGCGGTGCTGCGAGACCGTCCGGTGGGTTGAATGACGAGACTGCTGCTCAACTTGCCGTGGCTGCGAGCAAGGCGGTCGGCGGTGCTGCGAGACCGTCGCGTGGGTCGAATGGCTCGACGCAACTCGCTGGGGTTGCGAGCGCGACGGTCGGTGGTACCTCCGGTGCGCCGAATGGCGCGACCGCTCAGCGTCTCATTGAAACTGGGGCTGCGAAAGCGACGGCCGGTGCCGTTGGTGCGTCGAATGGCGCGACGGCTGCGCAACCGGCTGAGACCTCGAACGCGACGGGCGATCGTGCCGTGAGTCGAGCAGGTGCGTGGAATGGTGCGCCGCCGCGTCACGGCGCGATCTCAAAAACAGGTATCGATCTTCGCGAAACTGCGCGGGTCGGGCCCGACGCCGCCAGCGCAACGGTCGGCGGAGTGGTGACTCAAGCCTCAGGTGAAGCAGCCCCGCGCAACGCGAAAATGGGCGTTGGTTCGGTCGCCGGTACGCGCACCCCGAGCGGGGCCGACGGGCGGGCTGCGAATGGTGCGGCTGCAACGGAGACCGCGGGTATTTCAAATGCACCTTCGCCAGACGCGACTCGCGGAGCGACACAATCGGGAGTTGCTTCTGGCGCCACCCACCTCACTGCTCCCCAACCTGCCGCCGGAGTCTTGAATGGTGGTCTTTCGCGAGACGCGACGGTCACTCCGCCGATCGCTTCACGAGACGCCACTGGCAACGTGGTGACCGGTTCAAGCCCACCTGTCGCTCGGGCTGAATCGTTTGGCTCGTGCGAAGGAGGCACGGCTCGCAGCGCGTCGAAGAGTGAGCCCGCCGCGCTGACGAATGCACTTCGCGAAGAGGCAGCGTTGCTTCAACGAGGCGAATACGAGCTTCGAACCCTGCGCGACGCGGCCGCCTCGTTGGGCACGCTCCAGCGCGCGGCGAGCAAGTTCCCCAGAGGGTCACTGCAGCAGGAGGTCGCGCTGACCGAGCTCGAAGCGCTCCGCGACTTGGAGCGCTGGCCCGAGCTGATCACGGCGGTCGAGGCCTTCGCCCGCCGCTACCCGCACAGTGAGCGGCTCGACGAAGTGCGTGCCCTCGGTGCCTTCGCCGCGAAGCAGCGCTGAATACTTTGAACGTGAGCCCGGCACGCGACGTTCACGCCGCTGCCTTCACCACCTTTTAGGAGAATGAAATGAAAAGAACCGTCACGCTCACCCTCAGTCTGCTCGCCTGTTGCGCGCTGGTCGTTCTCAGCTGCGGTCGAGCCGACGTCGCGAGCCGATTCGTCAAGACCCAGTTGGTCAAATCCTCCGATGCGACGGTGATTACCGTCACCGCGACCGAGAGCGCCGCGCTCACAGGCACCGTGCTCGCTCTCGAGAAGAACGCCCTGATGTACGACACGACGCTCACTCTCGAGCTTGGGCCCTCGATGGTCTCCGCAGACAACAACGCCGGGCCGGTCGCGGTCTGGGGCCCAAGCGGGCTTCTCTTTCACGCTCCCGTCACGATGACGCTGCCCTTCACCTTGCCTGCAGGCAAAAAGGTCACTGAGCTCAACATCTTGCAACGCGAGAGCGATGGCACGATCAAACGAATTCCCAGCTCGGCGCTGACCATCGATTCGACGCACTCACGGGTCACCTTCGCGGTGACTGGCTTCTCGAGCTTTCAAGCCAACACGGCCCCGTTCTCGGAGCTCGACGGCGGCCAGGTCGACATTGATGCCGGCACGAACACTTGCACGGTCAACGCCGACTGCGCCTTTGCGTACTACTGCGCCCATGGTCACTGCCAGAGCCAGTCGTGGATCGACGCTGGCGCCTGGCCCGTCGTGACCGACGCCGGAGTCGTTCATTGCGCGGACAACGGCGACTGCGCGGCCGGCCTCTATTGCCACGGGCCCGAGTCAATCTGCGCGGCGGTGTGGTGCCAGCAAACGAGTGACTGCCAAGCCGATCAATCCTGCAGCAACTCCAGATGCGAGACGGCCACGGCGATCGACGGTGGAGCGACGTGCGTGCCGATCAAAGAAGTCTGCAACGGCATCGACGACGACTGTGACGGCCTCGTGGATGAGGGCAGCAGCTGCGCCTCCGACGGCGGAGCGGCGTGCTACCCGACCCAGGAGCTCTGCAACGGCTACGACGACGACTGCGATGGCGTGATCGACGACGGAGCCTGCCCAGGTGATGGCGGCGCCGCCTGCTTGCCTCGCCAAGAGGCCTGCAACGGCTACGACGATGACTGCGATGGTCTGATCGACGAGGGCGTCTGCGCTGACTTTGATGGCGGCGCGGCGTGCTACCCGACCCAAGAGGTCTGCAATGGGTACGACGACGATTGTGACGGGCTCATCGATGAAGCGGGTGCCTGCTCGAATGATGCCGGCTCGGCATGCTTTCCGACCCCGGAGGTCTGCAACGGCCTCGACGACAACTGTGACGGCTACGTCGACAACGCCTCGGCAGTCTTCTGCGGCATTGGCGCGTGCCGTCGAAGCGTCAATTCGTGCTTCGATGGCGGGTCGGCGACTTGTACGCCCGGCAGCCCGAACGCCGAGATCTGCAACGGCATCGACGATGACTGTGACGGCATCGTCGACGACGGGCTGGCCTGTATCGACGGCGGCCGCTGATTCACCGACCAGGGGCGACTGTCTGATTGCATGACAGTCGCTCCAGGTTGTTTCGTGTGTGGCATCGTCCGACACCCGAATCATCAGTGATCTCAAGCGGGTGTCACGCGTCACTGCTAACTTGCCACCGCCGAGCATGGGTATTCGAGGGCAACTGACGCTGCTGATCCCCGCCGTTCTTTTGCTCGGCCTTGGCATCGTCTCGGCCATTTTTCTTCAAACTGAACGTCGAGACGCGCTCGAAGACTTTCGGTTGCTCAATGAAAAAGTGCTGCAGACCATGAGCGTGACGGTCGCGGTGCAGGTCGCTCAAAACGACATGGGCGCGCTCGACACCTTGGTCGCGCAGCTCTCGGAGTCGCTCTCGGAGCGAGATCTGCGAGAGCTTGCCGTGCTCGATGAGAATGGTCGGGTGTTGGCACACAGCAAGCCCGAGACCTTCAACACCGTGCTGACCGATGACTTCACCAAGCAGGCGATTGTCTCTCCAGTGGCGACCTGGGCGCGCGAGGGCGAGGTGTTTCGCATCTCGGTGCCAGCCATCTCTGGGGTGCGCTGGGCGACGGTGACCGCGACGTACTCCCTCGAACGCTTTCAAGCCGCGCTGAACCGAACCGTGCAGCGGTTGTTGGTGGGCTCGTTGCTGCTCTTCACCGTGATGGGCGGCGTGATGTTTCTCGGCGTCGGCCTGCTGGTGGTGCGCCCGATTCGAACCCTTCAGCAGACTGTTCGTCGCATGGGGGAGGGGCACCTGACGGCTCGAGTGCCTCGGTTGGCCGGGCGCGAAATGCGCGAGCTGTCAGACAACATCAATGGCATGGCGGCGGCCCTGCAGTCAGAGCGTGAAAACCTCGAGCGCAGCGTGGCCGAGCGCACCAAGGAGCTGCAGGAGCTCAACGCGCGTTTGCAGTTGCTGGCGGTCACCGACGGGCTGACCGGGGTGTTCAACCACCGGCGATTTCAAGAAGCCCTGCAGACCGAGTTGGTGCGCGCCGAGCGGCACAAGCGGCCGCTGTCGGTCTTGATGATCGACGTCGATTTCTTCAAGAAGATCAACGACGCGATGGGCCACCCCGCGGGTGACGACCTGCTGCGCCGCCTGGCCGAGGTGCTCGGCGCCGATCTGCGGCAGACCGATTTGATCGCCCGCTATGGCGGCGAAGAGTTCACCGTGCTGCTGCCAGAGACCACCAAGAACGAGGCGATTCAAGTCGGTGAGCGCATGCGCGCGGCGGTCGAAGAGAAGGTAAACCAGGGCAGCCCGTGGAAGCAGAAGGTCACCGTCAGTCTCGGCGTCGCCACGTACCCCGACGACGGCATGACGGGCGAGGGCGTGCTCGAGGCGGCCGATCAAGCGATGTACATCGCCAAACGCCAAGGTCGTAACCGTGTCGTTGGAGCGCGCGCTGCATGAGGTGCCTGTTCGCGCTGGTCGTCATCGCCGCCTGTACGCCGCTCGCCGAGCATTCTGTGCCCACTGCGCCGGTGCCGGTCGCCGCGACGGGGGTGTACCTGCCGCCGCCAGAGCTCAAGAAGCTCCGCTTCGGCCTCATCCCCTACCTCACGAAGGAGACCATTCGGCGTGGGCACGTGCCCATGGGCGAATACCTGAGCAAGTCGCTCAACGTGCCGGTCGACCTGGTCATCGCCGACAGCTACGGCGACGCGATCAACCGGCTCGAGAAGGGCGAGTTCGATCTCGTCGAGTTGAGCCCGTACGCCTTCGCGCAGGCCGAGCGGCGGGTGAAGTTGCGATGTCTGGCCCAGAGCATTCTCAACGGCTCGGCCACGACCACCGGGTACATCGTGGTGCGCGACGACAGCCCGATTCGCACCTTGGGCCAGCTCAAAGGCTCGCAGTTCGCGTTCGTCGACCCCTCGTCGACCGCCGGCTACCTCTACGCGGCGAAGTCACTGCGCGACAACGGCATCGACCCCAAGCGCGACTTCGCGACGGTCGATTTTCTGGGCAACCATGAGGCGGTGCTGCTGGCGATTTTCGAAGGCCGGGTCGACGCGGGCGCGACGTACCAGGGGGCCTTTCACGCGCTTCAGGTCTCGAAGGGCATCGACCCGTTGTCGTTTCGGGTCATCGGCAAAACGCCGCGAATGCCGAACGATGTGCTGTGTGTGCCGGCGAGCACTCCAGGTCAGCTTGGTGACGCGATCGCGCGAGCCGTGCTCTCGTTGTCGAGCCGAAGCCGCGACGGCAGGGCTGTGCTGGGCCCGCTCAACATGAACGGGTACCAGGCCGCTGACGACAGCACCTTCGATGGAGTGCGGCGCATCGCGGCCGAGGTCGGGCCTCCTTGACGTTGCCACTGATGGTCACCGTCAGCTCGAGTGGCGGGGCCGCGCTGAATTCACGCGCCCGCGCCGCGGCCGACCAGTGGCAGGTGCCGTTCTACGAGCGACGGCGAAACGCCGGCCTCGAAGCGGCGATGGGTCAGGTCGCGGAGGCATTTCTCGTTCTCGGCGGAGACGGGTGGACCTTGCGCGACGCCTCGATCGAGCTGCGCTTCACTCCGGGCATGGCGGCGCTGCGCATCAAGCGAATCGAAGCTGGGTACACGCTCGACGATCACCTGGTGAAGCTGACCGAGCTCAAGGCGGGCGACTCGGTGCTCGACGGCACGCTCGGGCTTGGCGCCGACGCACTGGTATGCGCGCATGTGGTCGGGCCGACGGGCAGGGTGATCGGCATCGAGTCGTCGTTGCCGATTTACGCGTTGGTCTCTGAGGGTGTGAAATCGCAGAACCTTTCGCTCGAGGTTCGACATGGAGACAACCTCGCGCTGATGCGGTCGATGCCGGCGGCGTCGATCGACTGCGTGATGCTCGACCCGATGTTCGACCAACCGAAGAAGTCGTCGCCGCACTTCGAGCTGCTGCGCCGGTTCGCCGATCACCGGCCGCTCGACGTCGAGACCCTCAGCGAAGCCCGCCGGGTGGCGCGGCGCTGGGTGGTGGTGAAGGGCGGCCGGTACACAAAGGAGTTCGATCGGCTAGGGCTCAAGCCGACCTTCACTTCGCGCTTCAAGTCGACGGTGTGGGCCCGGGTCGGGCCCCTCGCTGCGTAACCTTCAGGGGATGTCGGTCGGCGCACGGTTGGTGGCCTTCGGCAACCCTTCGCTGCCCATCACGCCCATCTTGCCCGACAGCGCGCCGGCCTCTTCGTGAGGCATCAGGTCTCGCGACGATCGGTAGAAGAACATCGGCGAGTACGAGATGAAGTTCGAGACCCGGCTCGTGTAGAGGCAGGCGTATTGCTCGACCTGCTCTCCGAAGCGGGAGTTTTCGCTGCCCTCTTTGAAGTGCAGGCCCCAGTACGGGTTGAACCCCTGCTCGACGTCGGCCTCGAGGGTCGTGACGATGTCGCTGGTCTCTTTGAGCGCCTTGCGAACGCGGTCGAGCTCGGTCTTGGTCAGCTTGAAGTCTTCTTCGAGCTCGGCCTTCACCGTCTCGTCGAGGTCTTTCTCTTTCGCGATGCGGCGCTCGATTTGGTTGAGCCGCTGCTTTCGCCACGCGACCTCGTCGTCGAGCCGTGCCTGCAGCCGCTCGATCTCGTTGAGCCGATCGATCTCTCCGGCGCGTGACTCGAGGTAGCCGATCTCGTCTTCGATCTCCTGAACGATCATGCACGTGCGCCACATCGACGTTTTTCGTGACTTGAGAATGTCGCCGTAGATGTGGTCTCCGACGTAGAGCACCGTGCTGCCTGCGTGCGCCGTCATGCGCTCGAAAGCACCCAAGTTGCCGCCCTGGTAGACTTTGCCGCGCTCGAGGCTGGTGGCTTCTCCGATGACCCGGTTCTCGTCGGTGGTGCCGTCGATCTCGAGAAACGGGTTGTGCTCGCCGAAGAACTCGGGCTTGCGCGCGCCGGTGATCACGTAGTCGAAATAATTTCGCCAGCTGGGGTACTCGGGCAGCGCGCCGTCGAGCAGGTACTCCATCACCACGCGGGTGTAGTCCCACAGTGAATTGGTCAGCACGAACAGCTTCTTGCCGCCCGAGCGAAGCTTGTGCAACGCGGTCGCAAGCTCCGGGTCTTTGAAGATGTAGCGGCTGATGTCTTCGCGAATCACGGCCTTGAGCGAGTTGTCGCGGTGCACCGTGTCGATGGCCTGGCGAATGTCGTCGTACAGCTTGACCATGTCGATCGGGCGCTTGAGCACCTTTTCGTAGAGGTCGATCATGCCGGTGTAGAGGCAGGCTTCGGGTAGGGCGAAGAGCGTATCGATCCACGCGTATTCGGGGTTCTTCAGGCGAATGCGCTCGTTTCGATAGAGCTTGGTCAGCTCTTCATCGGGCAGCGGCGTGCGCCCGTGAAAGGCGCGACCGACGACTCCGAAGCGATCGATCTTGAGCAGGTTGCCGTGGTGTTTGTCGACGAACAGCCCTCGCATCACGAAGGAGTGATCGTAGGGCAAGGTGCGTATTTCTTCAGGGTAGCCGAACGCGGTGATCAGCCTGGTGACTGTCATGTCGTACGACAGCTGCTCGATGCGCCGCAGGTGGTAGATCGCGAGCGTGTAGTCCATATCGAAGCCAACCATCTCGACTTTGGACATGTGCAGGTTGCGGTTGACGAAGACCTGTCGGGCGACGGCAATTTCTTTGCCGTGGCGGTGCGCGAGAACGCGCTGAAGCTCGGGGTCGTCGAGCACTCGCTGGGCCCGGGCTTCGGCCTCCATGGCTCGTGCTCGGTCGATCGGCCCCTGAAACATGCCGTGAATGGATTCCAAGATTTTCCCTTCGATTACGACGCGTGCTCTTGTAGCGGGAATGGCGCGGCGCCGCAGCAGAGCAATGAGTGAGGTCGAAAAAGGGGCATTGACCTCGCGGCTCGAAGAGTTGGAGCTGCGGCTCAAGTTGCTCGAGGCCCGGGTTCGCAGGTCAGCGGCGCCGAAGAAAAAGCAGGGCAGGGTCTCGAGGGCCAATCAAGCGGCTGCGGCAGGAGGCCATCGCTGCCCTGGCTGCACGCTCGAGCTGCCCAAGGGTCGCCGGGGTGAGGTCTGCGTCTGGTGCGGGTTTCGTTTCGACGGCGTGGCTTTGCTCGAAGCCTCGCGTCGCACCGCGTCTGAACGGTAAGTTCGACGCATCGTGTATCGGCTGCTCGGGCGCCTCGAGACTGGTGATTTGTCTGAGCTCTTTCGGGCCGAAGTCGACGGTCAGCCGGTGGTGGTGAAGCTGTTTCACGCTCGAACGACTGACGCGGCCTACGCCAAGGTGGTGGCCGATGCCGCCATTCACCTCCGGCCGGTGTCGCACCGCGGCATTGCCAAGGTGCTTCGGGTTGGGCTTACGGGTACGCGGCTGGCGGTGGTGCGTGATGGGTTCGGGCGGTACACGCTAGGGCAGGCGCTGATTCGGCTGAATACCCGCGAGGTTCACTTGCCGCCGGCGGTCGCGCTGAGCGTGATGGTCGAGCTGCTCGAGGCCGTCGAGGCGGCGCATGGGGTCGGCGTGATTCATGGAGCGATCACTCCGGGCAACGTGTTGCTGGCCGAAGATGGTGCCGTGGGTGTGTCTGATTTTGGCGCGCTGGCGGCGTTGCAGGCCTCGCCTTCGCTGCGCCGCGCCTTCGCCGGCAAGGGGCGGGGCAGCTACCGGGCTCCGGAGCTTGGCGCGAATGAGGCCGCGACGGTGGCGAGTGACGTGTTTGCGCTTGGGGCGCTGATGTACGAGCTGCTGACGATGCGAGAAGCGTCATCGGGCAACTCGCAGTTGGCGGTGCGCCGTGAGCGAATACCGGTGCCCTCGCGAGTGGTGCGCACGTTGAATTCGCGAATCGACGGCGTGGTGATGCGGGCGCTCGAGACCGACCCGAATCGGCGCTTTGGGTCATGCGCTGCCTTCTCGGGCGAGGTGCGTGAGTACCTCGCGTCGAGCGGCGGGGTGCCATCGCAAGACGACCGCCGGAAGTTCGTCGACGCGCTGTTTCCAAAAGACGTGGTGCTCGGTGCGCTGGGCCCGGTGCCCTTCGAGCAGTTCGAGATCAGCGACATCACTGGGGTTTTGGCGATTGAGGCAGAGCTCTCGGAGGTAGCGACGCGGGCGCCGTTTTCGAGCGATCGGGTCGAGACTGAGCCAGAGGTCCCCGTCGTCCCGTGGGATGTGCCTCCCCCAGCAGTGCTCGCCGAACCCTCTCGTGCTGAGCCCCATTCTCATGGTGAGCCCGTCGAGCCACGAACCTCGGGCGATGGGCCGCGAACCCCGAAGCAGCCCAGAACCTCTCATGGTGAGCCTGTCGAACCGCGAGCCCCCGAGGCCCCGCCCGGCGACGCGCCCCCAGCGCGCACCGACGAAGAGATCTCGCACACCGGCCCTCGACCCGACCACCAATCACGAGCGGCACCCACCGATACAGATCACCCCTCACTCGCCTCGCGCCTCGCCCGAATCGCGCCTTTCGTCGTTGGCACGTTCATCGTCGGCGCCGTCGCCACCGCCCTGGTCTGGGCCTCACGCGCACCTCCCGAGAGCAACGGCTGCCACCAACCCCCTCCCGCCGCCGGAGCCGCGTACCTCATGCTCGGCGCCCCCATCGGCTCCGAAGTACAAATCGACGGTTTGCGAGTCTGCACCAACCCCGCGAACCGCCTCGTGCTGGCGCCAGGTGACCGGCGCATTCGCGTCACCCACCTGAAAACCGGCCAGGTCTACGAAGCCTCGACCCACTTCGAGGCAGGCAAGACCGTCAAGGTCACCGCGGTGTTCAAGTGACCACTCTCACCTCGGTACGCGTCTTTGCCGTCGAAGATCAGCCCCAGCTGCTCAAGAGCCTGCTCAAGTCACTCGCGCTCTACCCGGAGCTCGAGGTGGTCGGCACCGCCCAAGAAGGCGAAGCTGCGATCGACCAGATCACCGTCATCAAGCCCCAGCTGGTGCTCCTCGACCTCGAGCTGCCCGGCATCGACGGCATCGAGGTCACCCGCCGCTTGAAACGGCGCGTGCCCGAGGTCGAAGTGCTCATCTTGACCTCGTTCGACGACGAGCAAAAAGTCTACGAAGCGATGCAGGCCGGAGCTGCTGGCTATCTCGTCAAGCGTGTCGGCCCCGCGAAGATTCGCTCGGCGATTCACGACGTCATGTCGGGCGGTACGGTGCTCGAGGCCATCATCGCCAAGCGCTTCTGGCACTATTTTCACTCGCTTCGAACCCAGCACGCGCAGCCCCAGAACCCCTGGCAGCTCACCCTGCCCGAGCTCGAGGTGCTGCGCTTCGTCGCAAAGGGGCTCTCGAACGCCGAGGTCGGGCAGGCGATGTCAATCGAGCGGCGCACCGTGAAGACCCACCTCTCCCACGTGTACCGAAAGATGGGAGTCCACTCCCATGTGGACGCGGTCGTTCTCGCCGTCAAAGCAGGCATCGTCGAGATCTAGCGCGCTGCATTTCGCTAAGCGAAGTGGCCGGTCGGCAGCTACGGTGTGTGCGCATTTCACGTCGCAAGGAGCTTCGATTTGACCACCCGTTCAGCCCGCTCGTCGAAGGGGCCAGTGTTGCCTCCGGCGCTCACCGCCATCGCCAAGTCAGTCATCGAAACGAAGCTGCCCAACGGCCTGCGCGTTCGCTTGATGCCGAACAAGAACGCCCCGACCTGCAGCTACTACACGTTCTTTCGAGTCGGCTCGCGCAACGAACGCCCCGGCCTGACCGGCATCAGCCACCTCTTCGAGCACATGATGTTCAACGGCGCGAAACGCTACGGCCCGGGCGAGTTCGACAGCACTCTCGAGTCGAACGGCGGCACCTCGAACGCGTACACCTCGAATGACGTCACCGTGTACTACGCCGACTTCATGTCTGAAGCGCTCGAGAAGGTCATCGACCTCGAGTCTGACCGCATGAAGTCGCTCAACATCACGCCCAAGATGCTCGAGAGCGAGCGCCAGGTGGTGATGGAGGAGCGCCGCATGCGAGTCGACAATGAAGCCGACGGCGTGATGGACGAAGAGCTCTCGACGCTGGTCTTCAAGGCCCACCCCTACCGCTGGCCCGTCATCGGGTGGATGGGCGACATCGAGAACATCAACCGCGACGACTGCATGTCGTATTTTCGCACCTATTACGCGCCCAACAACGCGACCATCTACGTGTGCGGCGACTTCGACCCCAAATCGACGCTCAAGATGATCAAGAAGTATTACGGAGGCATCAAGCCGGGGCCGGCCGCCCCCGCGGTGCTCGACTCGGAGCCCGAGCAAAAAGGTGAGCGCCGCGCCTCGGTCAAGTACCCGGCGCAGGCACCCTCGTTGTTGATCGCCTGGCGTGGCCCGCGCGCGGTCGACGCCGACACCCTCACGCTCGATGTGCTGCAGTACGCGTTGAGCGTCGGCCAATCGAGCCGGCTCACCAAGGCGCTGGTCTACGAGCAAGAGTCTGCCGTCTCGGTCTCGGTCGATTGGTCGTGGCGCTTCGACCCGGGCCTGTTTCTCATCTCAGTCGAGCTCAAGCCAGGCGCAGACCCCGCGAAGACCGAAGCGGCGGTGTACGAGCAGCTCGAGAAAATCGCCGCGAATGGCCTCGAGCCCCGCGAGCTGCAAAAGGCGCAGAACAACCTCTCGGCGATGATGTTTCGCGAGCTCTCGACCAACAACTCGCGCGCACACTCCTTGGGCAACTACGAGATGATGCTGGGCTCGTGGCGTGAAGGGCTCGCGCTGCCGACGAAGTACGAGGCGGTCACCTGCGATGACGTCAAAGCCGCCGCCGCGAGATACCTGACGGCCGATCGACGCAGCGTGGTCACTCTGGTGCCGACTCCCGAGGCGTCAGCGTGAAGCGCGCGCCGCTGCGGCCCTTCGTCTTGCCCCCGCATCGTCGACACACCTTGCCCAATGGGCTCACCGTGCACGTGATGACGCGCAGTGAGTTGCCCCTGGTCGGTGCGAAGATGATCATTCGGGCCGGTGATGTTGGCGACAGCCCAGGGCACCTCGGCGTGGCCGATTTCGCGGCCCGGTTGATGCGTCGAGGCGCCGCGGGCAAGAACGCCGACACCCTGAACGAAGAGATCGAGTTTCTCGGAGCCACCCTCAGTGGCTACGCCGAAGAAGAGCACACGACGCTCTCGGTCGGCTCGGCCACCAAACACCTGCCCGCGATGCTCGACCTGTTGTCGCAGGTGCTGCTGCGGCCCGATTTTCCCGACAAAGAAATCGAGCTCGCCCGCCGGCGATCACTCGCGCAATTGGTCAATGAATTCGATGACCCCGGTGCGTTGGCCGATCGCGCGATCAGCCGTGCGGTCTGGGGCCAGCACCCCTACGGCCACGAGATGCACAGTGGCCGCGCCGACCTCGAGGCGATCACCCGCGGCGACTTGGTTCGATTTCACCGCGAACGCCTGGGCCCGAAGATCGCGCACCTGTTCATCGTGGGCGATGCCGAATTCGATCGCACCGTGCCGATGATCGAGAAGCTCTTCGGTGGGTGGCAGGGTGGGCCCACCTCGAACCCCGTCGTGCCCGAATGGCAGGGCATGACCCGCGCCGGCGAGGTGATCATCGTCGACAAGCCTGATCAGACCCAGGTTCAGCTCCGCATCGGCGCCAAAGGCACCCGGCGTGGCCACGCCGACCTGTACCCGGTCACGGTGATGAACAGCGTGCTCGGTGGCGGGTTCACCTCGCGGTTGATCAACGAGATTCGCGTCAAGCGCGGCCTCTCGTACGGGGCCAGCAGCACCTTCGAAAACCTCGGGGTCGCCGGCATGTTCGACATCTCGAGCTTCACCAAGACCGAGAACGTCAACGCGCTCATCGACGTCGCGCTCGGCGAGGTGGCGAAGCTCAAGAAGAAGGGTGCCAGCCCCAAAGAGGTCGACACCGTCAAGCGCTACATCATTGGCGTTTTCCCCTCGAGGCTCGAGACCAACGAGTCGATCGCCGGAGTGCTCAGCGACATCGAGAGCTACGGCCTCAACGCAACGTGGATCGAGGACTACCGCGGCAACATCGACGCGGTCACCACCGCACAGGTCAACCAAGCCGCCGAGAAGTACCTCTTCGAGAAGAGCGGCAAGGTGATGGTGCTGGTGGGCAACGCCGCGCAGCTCGAGAAGCGCGTCAGCGCGTACGGCCAGGTCTCGGTGATCAAACCCAAAGACCTGGAGTAACCCGAAGTTCGAAAAGCTTACGGGCTCGACGGCTTGGCGTCAGGCGCGGGTGGCTTGTCGGCCGTGCCCATCACCACGCTGCCCGGCTTGGCGTGCGTGTAAGAGGCTTGGGTCTCGGCGCCTGACTTGCCGTGAATCAGGGTTTTGTCGAACGCCTTGAACGCCACTTCGACCTTGTCGAACCGAACCGCCGACACCAGGCCGAGGCCGAAGGTCGGGTGGTCGATGACGTCGTCAACCTTGTAGGTGTCTCGCGTCGAGTACTTGCGGGCGCGCGCCACGTCTTTGCCAGCGAGGCGCTCTTCCCACGTGACTACGACCTTGCTGCTCTTGCTGGCGCGCGGCTTGGCGGCCTTCTTCACCTTGCCGGCGACCAGGGGCTGAACCCCTTTGTACGCATGCACGGTGTGGCAGGTGTTGCACTCGACCTTCACTACTTTCGGGCCGACCATCGCGATGATGGTGTGCGCGAGATTGAGCTCGCACTTGTTGCAGGCGGCGTCGATTTCACCACCGACGATGATCGATGGAGGAGGAATGGTCGCAGTCGTTTCGGTCGTCATGGGCAAATGGAACGTTTCGTGAAGAGGGGGAAATGACGCGTAATCCTTCGACAGCCGCAGAACAAGCCCTCGTTCACGATCACCCTCTGTAGGAGCACCACTCGATTGACTCTACCCGTCACCACCAGTACTCCACCCAAAGCGCGGGCGGGCAGCCGCTCGACGCGGTCTGAGCACCACATGCGCGAGCCACAGCCTTTTGCCGTGACCAGACGCCGGGCGCTCGACCACCTCATTCGGCCGACCCGAGCTGAGATCTCAGCGACCGCCCTGCGTGCCAACTTGAGCCTCGCCAAGGGCCTGGCCGGCACCTCGGGCGTGATGGCCGTCGTCAAAGCCAATGCCTATGGCCACGGAGCCGTTCAGGTCGCCCGCGTGCTCGAAGCCGAAGGGGTCGATCTGCTCGGGGTGGCGCTGGTCGAAGAGGGGCTCGAGCTTCGAAATGCGGGCGTGAAGGCCCCGATCTTGGTGATGGGGGGCTCGTACGAAGGCGCCTGGGAGCTGATGGTCGAGCACGACCTGACGCCGATGCTCTTTCGCTTCGAGCACCTCGATGGCCTGATTCGAGCCGCCACCAAAGTCGGGCACCGGGCCAAGGCGCACTTGAAGCTCGACACCGGCATGTCTCGCCTGGGCATTCAGCGCAGCGAATTGCCCAGCTATCTCGCGGCGTTGCGAGCGGCTCAGACGCACGTCGAGCTCGATGGGTTTCTGACCCACTTCGCCAACGCCGACCTCGAGGGCGATTCGGTGACCGTCGAGCAGATGCGGCGCTTCGATGAAGGGCTCGAGGTCGTGAGGGCGGCTGGCTTCGAGCCGAAATGGCGCCACATCTCGAATACGGCCGGCGTGCTGTCGATGCCGCCGAGCAACACCGTGAACCTCGTGCGACCCGGCATCATGCTCTACGGAGTGGCCCCCGACTCGTGGCTGCGCTCCAAGGCCCCGCTGCAACCGGTGCTGACGTGGAAGACGGGCGTGATTCACTTGAAGGCGCTCGAAGCGGGCACTCCGGTCTCGTACGGAGGCACGTGGTCGGCCACGCGAAGGTCGCTCATCGCCACGTTGCCAGTCGGGTACGCCGACGGGTTTGGCCGCATCTTCTCGAACCGCGGGCAGGTGTTGGTGCGAGGCCAGCGGGCTCCGGTCATCGGCCGCGTGACGATGGACATGGCGATGATCGACGTCACCGACGTGCCCGGGGTCACGGTCAATGACGAGGTGGTGCTGCTCGGGGCGCAGGGCACGGCCCGAATCGACGCCGATGAGCTCGCACGGCTCTCCGACACCATCCCCTACGAGGTGCTGTGCAGCGTGGGGGCGCGTGTGCCGCGGGTGCTGGCGCCCTGAGCTAAATGGGGCCGAAGGTGGTCACCTCAATCGTGAAGATCCCGTAGGCGCCGTCGGAGCCAGTGACGAAGACGTCGACGGTGAGCAAGACGAAATTGAAGGTGCCGACCACCAGAGAAGTGCGCATGGCCCGGCGCCCAGCAAAAGCAAGACCAGTTGGCGGTCCCTCGGCCGTGCGAATGGGCGAAATGCGCGAATGCGACAACTCGGTCAGGGTGAAACGGCGATGGTGCGGTAAGGTCGGCGCGCGAAATGTCTTCTGAGATCACCAAGCTCAATCCGCCACCGCCGAAGCCTCCAGGCCCGCTGTACTCGGCCGTCGAATCGCTGGGCAGCATTCTGGTGAACGTGATCGAAGACATCGGAGGGCTCTCGCAGCTCTTCGTGCAGGTCGCGAAGCTGACGGTGCGGCCTCCGTATCGCATCATGAATTTGTTTCTGCAGCTCGACTTCGTTGGCGTCGGCTCGATCTTCATCGTCGCGTTGAACGGCGTCTTCTCGGGCATGGTTTTCGCGCAGCAGAGCGCCCGAGCGTTCGAGATGTTCAACGCCGAATCACTCGTCGGCCCGACGGTCGCCCTCACCATCACCCGCGAGCTCGCGCCGGTGTTCACCGCGTTGATGGTGACCATGCGCGCCGGCAGCGCGATGTGCACCGAGCTTGGCACCATGCGCGTGACCGAGCAGATCGACGCGCTCGAGACGATGGCGGTCAACCCGATTCAGTACCTGCTCGTGCCGCGCGTGCTCGCCGGGCTGATCATGGTGCCGTTGCTCACCCTGGTGTTCGACTTGACGGGTCTGCTCGGCGGCTACTTCGTGTCGGTGGTGGTCAAGGGGCTGTCTGCCGGCTCGTTCATCACCCGCACCCAGCAGTGGCTCGACCCTGAAGACATCGCCGAGGGCTTGATCAAAGGCGCCGTCTTCGGCTTGTTCGTCGCGCTGGTCGCCTGTTTCAAGGGCTACTACGCGCATGGCGGCGCCAAGGGTGTTGGTCAGGCCACCACGCAGGCGATGGTGCTCTCGGCGCTCGGTATTTTCATGCTCGACTACTTCGTGGGCGTCATCCTCCACTAACTCATGGCGACGACTCCCGAACCGGCCTCCGATGATCGGCCGATCATTGAAATCATCGACCTGCACAAGTCATTCGGCTCGGCCGAAGTGCTCAGCGGCATCAACCTGACCGTGCCGCCGGGCAGCACCCTGGTGATCTTGGGCGGGTCTGGCAGCGGCAAGACGGTGCTGATGAAGCACATGATCGGCCTGCTCAAGCCCAACTCGGGGCAGGTGATCGTCGACGGTGAAGACATCGTGCCTTTCGGTGCCGACGAGCTCGAGCGGGTACGTCAGAAGTTCGGCATGGTGTTTCAGGCCGCTGCGTTGTTCGACTCGATGACGGTGTACGAGAACGTCTCGTTTCCACTCCGCGAGCACAGCAAGCACGTGAAAGAAGACCAGATTCGCGAGATCGTTCGGCAGAAGCTGGGCATCGTCGGCTTGAAAAATGTCGAAGAAAAATACCCGTCAGACCTCTCGGGCGGCATGCGCAAGCGCGTCGGCCTGGCCCGCGCGATCATTCTCGACCCGAAGATCGTGCTCTACGACGAGCCGACCACCGGCCTCGACCCGATCACCACCGACTACGTCGATGAGATGATTCTCGACGCCAAGAAACAACTGGGAGTGACCTCGGTGGTGATCAGCCACGACATTGCCAGCGCGTTCAAGGTCGCCGACAACATCGCGTTCTTGTACCAGGGGCTGATCGTCGATCAGGGCGCGCCCGAGAAGCTGCGGCACTCGCAACACCCGCAGGTCAAAGTGTTTCTTCAGACCTGGTTTGGGAAGAACTGACGTGACTCCCTCGCTAGGGCAAGTAGGGTCGGCCTCACTGTGAAGAAGCTTTTGACGCCCTTCCGCGTGGGCCTGCTGGTCATCGTGGCGGCCGCGATTCTCTTCACGTTTCTCACCTTCGTGAAGAAGGGGGGCATGAAAGAGAACGAGTCGGTCACCGTGTTCGCGATGTTTCGTGACGCCTCGGGCCTCGGCAAGAAGTCTCGCGTGCAGATCGCCGGTATCGCCGTCGGAGAAGTCGGTGAAATCACCCTGGTCGGCACCAAGGCCAAGGTCAGCATGCGCATCAAGAAAGAGGTCGGGCTGCGCACCGACGCGACGCTGACCAAGCGCAGTGAGTCGCTGCTCGGCGACTACATGCTCGACTTGACCCCCGGCACCGACGAGGCGCCGCTGATTGAAAACGGCGGCGAGGTCACCCGGGTCATCGACGCCCAGGGCATGGAGCAGATCTTCAACTCGCTCAGCAGCATCACCGCCGACATCAAAGCGGTGACCGGCGCGCTGCGCACCGTGCTCGGAGGCGACAAGGGCGCGGGCTCGTTGGCGTCGATCGTCGACAACCTGGTGCGCATCACCGCCGCCGTCGACACCACCGTTCGGCAGAGCACCGATCGCCTTGATCAGATTCTGCGAAACGTCGAGGCCGTGTCGGGCGATGTGCGCAAGCTCACCTCGGGCCAGACGCAGTCGATTCAAGACATCGTGGCCAACATCGACGCGATCTCGAAAGACGTGCGCGAGGTCATTGGTACCGTGAAGCGCGTCGTCGGCGAGAACGAGGGCGACGTCGCCGGCAGCGTCACCAGCGTCAAAGAGACGCTCGCCAAGCTCGATCGCTCGTTGGCCAACGTCGAGGCGGTCACCCAGGGCGTTCGCGAAGGCAAGGGCGCGCTCGGGGCCCTCGTCGCCAATGACCGGCTCGGTCAGAAGATCAGCGACGCGGTCGATGACGTCACCGACCTGGCCGGCAAGATCACCGGCGTCGAGCTCGAGGTCGGCATTCGCAGCGAATACCAATTCAACGCGGTCGCGGCGAAGAACACCTTGTCGCTGCGGCTCACGCCCAAGCCCGACAAGTACTACCTGATCGAGGCCATCGACGACCCGCGTGGCTCGGTCGAGACGATTTACATTCAGCAGAACCCGCCGACGGCCGGGTCTCCGGCGGTGCAGAAGCAGACGGTCACCAAAGAGTCGCTCAAGTTCAGCGCCCAGTTCGCCAAACGCTTCTCGTTCTTGACCTTGCGCTTCGGCATCATCGAGTCGACCGGCGGCCTCGGCCTCGACTTCAACGTGCCGATCAAATTCTTCTATTATTCGCGGTGGCTCGAAGACGCGTTGGTGTTCAAGGTCGACGCGTTCAACTTCTCGATTCAGGCGCTCACCTACCCACGCATTCGCGCGGGCCTGCGCTTCACGCCAATCGAGCACGTGTACGTCACCGTCGGCGGAGACGACTTGCTCAACGCCCCCAACCGCGACGTGCTCACCAACCGGTTGGTCAGCGGCCGCGACTTCTACTTCGGCGCGGGCATCTACTTCACCGACAGCGATCTCAAGTCGATCTTGCCGCTCGTGCCCAAACCGTAAAGTGACTTGAACAATGGAACCTCTCGAAGCCCTGATTGATCGGGTCGACCCCGCGTGGCCCATCGTCGAGCGGTGGCTCTCGACCGGGGTCTCTGACGTGGTGCTGATCGAGCGTGACGCGGCCTCCAGCGAGGCGGCGTTGTTGCATCTGCAGGTCTCGACGCACTCGATTCTCGGCGCGCTCGCCTACGAGTGCGGCGGTCTGGTGGTGGGGTCACGGGTGAGGGTGCTCGGCGGTGGCACGCCAGAGGTCAAAGCCTCCCTCAAGTCGTGGAACGGGCTGCCCAGCGATGTGATGCCGATCACCCGGGGCATGGTGCGCGTCGGGTTCGACGTGTTCGGCGGCGTCTTTGCGCTCGACGGCGGAGCCCTCGGCACCGGCGACGGGTCGGTGCACTACTTCGCGCCTGATTCACTCTCGTGGGAGCCCCTCGAGCTGGGTCACTCCGCGTGGATTCATTGGTTGATGACCGAGCCCGCCAAGCTCGAGAAGTTCTACGAGGCGTACCGGTTGGCCGACGGAGGTGCCCGTTTGCCCGGCCTGGCGTTCGATCAGGCCCTGGCGCTCACGCCGCCCCCCTGGAGCCCTCAGCAATCGACCTTCGAGTGTCGCCCCGCGCCGGCCCACGAGGTGGTCAAAGAGCTGCTCGAGGCGGCTGAGAAGAAAAATTGAGGCTGACGCTCGATCTGAAGACGGCGGTTCAGCTGCTGACCCAGGGTGGCGTGTTCTGGGCCAAGTTCGCGCACGCAGGCACCGATCTGAACCCAGGTCAGATTCGGTCGTTGCTCGCGAAGCTCGACCTCCACCTGCGCAAGGCGAAGAACCCGCGCAACGCGCCGCTCGACGCGGTCACCTACCTGCGCGCGATGATTGACGATTCGAGCGATGCGCGTCTGGAGCAGACCTGGCGTGAGGCGATGGTCGGCCTCGATGGGGTTCAGGCCTACCAGTACCCGTGGGGCAACAAGAACAAGACCAAGAAGCTGCGTGAGCTCGCGAAAGACGCCCGGGTGCTGCACGCGTTTCAGGCCTCGGCCGTCGCGTGCGAGAGCATCTCGCGTGACGTGCTGGCGTTGTTGATGATCGACGCGTCAGACGCCTCGGTCGATGCGCTGATGCCACACTTCGAGCGAGCGCTCAAAGACCCAGACCGGCTCGAAGCACTCGAAGAAGTTCAACGCCATGAGTCGCCCGCGACCGCGGCACTCTTCTCGCGAGCACGAGGTGAGCTTCAGCAGATTCGAGCCGCTTCGCCAGTGCTCGAGCTGGGCCGGCAGTTCGGGCTCGCCAAGGGCGATCGCTTCAAGTTGACCGTCGAGCTCCGCGCGACCAAACCGGTGAAGCGAAACACCTTCGACGTCGCGATGATCTTCTTCGACAGCAACGAGTCGCCAGGCTTCACGCTGCGTCACGGTCAGGTCACGCAGACGCCCACCAGCCACTCTGCCTGGTGGAACGACGTCACTTCGACCTTGCCGGGCCTGGCGAAATCACTGGCGAAAGTGGCGAAAAAGCAAAACGTCGAGTGGAGTTTCGAGACGGCCATCACCAAACCGCTCGGCCGCGTGAAGGCCACCGGCTTGTTGGCGTGGCTTCAGCGCTGACGAATGACCGATGTCGCGATGTGTCGACCCACCTGTCGCGGAGTGCCCTTGGCGCAATCGACCGGTGCGGCTAGGAAGCACGCCAATGGCTCCGAAAATCTCGAACGAAAACGTCGGGCAGATGCTCACCCGCGCCAAAGACGACCAGGCGATCACGCAGAAACAGTTCGACGAGCTGCTCGCCGGGCTCGAGCGCAAAGACACCCTTGGCGTGCTCGAGACTGCTTCGAAGATCGAGACCGTGCTCACCAACGGCCTCGCCCCCCTGGAGGCCGAGACGGCCAAGGCCCGCAAGGCGTTCAGCGCCTCCTCGTTCGACGCGAAAGCCGACCCGACGCCCGACAAACTGTTGATCGCTGACGGCCGTGGCGAAGATCTCTCGGCAGCGGCGACCAACTTCTCGACCCAAATGACGAAAATGAGCGACGTGAAGAACATCGTTCGTGGCCTGCTCGCCGGCATCGACAAGGCGGGGCTCTCACCAGCCGATTCGAGCCGACTCAAAGCCGTCTTTGATGCCGAGCTCGTCAGCATCGCCACGCGCATGCGCCTGGGTGGCGAATGAGCGCCGTCTTGAGCGATCAGACCATGGCGCTTGCCCGGGAGTTCACCGTCGCCAAGGGCCGCTTGGTGATGCCCGATGAAGCCTTCTCGAAGTGGCGCAAGTCGCACGCAACCCTCAGTGCCCCCCAGCGCAAAGAGCGCCGCGTCGAGCTCATCGCCCTGACGCTCACCTTTTCGCACCTCGGCACTGCCGCGAAGGGTGCGCTTGCGCAGCTGGTCGTGCTGTTGAGCGACCTCGTCGCTGAGCCCAAGCCGACGCGCGCCAAGGCCTGGCGGTAAGCCCAGCTTCAGGCGCGGCCGGGCTTCTGCTTCCACGTGCGGCGTATCGGCTTCGGCAGGCCGGCTTTGCCATGCCACCGAAGGTCATGCACCGCGCCACCGACCTCGCCGTGCTCGACCTGCAACGCTGGGGTATCGGCCACGGGGGTCACGTCGAGCGTCACCTCCCACTCGTCACCGCTGGGCCTGAAGGTCATCACGCTCGACTGGGTGAAGTTGACCTCGCACCAGGCCGTCATCGGGCGGGGCAGGGGCGGGGGCTGCAAGCGCACCCGGCGCGGAGGTGAGCAGAACGTCAGCTGCGGCCGGCGGCGGTCGGCCTGCGTCACCTTGGGAGGGGTGTCTTCGCTCACGAAAAACAGCAGCGAGGCAACCAACGTCAGGCCACTTGAAGCGAGCATGAGAAAGACGTCGGGGGGCATTGGAGGCGCCCATGACAACCGATCACCAGCCCGAGTTCCAGGTGGGATATGTCGTGTGGCGATGGCCCGCTTCAAGTTGGTGCTCGAGTACGACGGTACGAATTACGTCGGCTGGCAGATTCAGCCGAACGGCCCCTCGGTGCAGGGCCGGTTGCAACGCGCGCTGTTCGACCTCACCGGCCAATCAATCTCAGTCGTTGCCGCAGGGCGTACCGACTCGGGTGTGCACGCCCGTGGTCAGGTCGTCGCATTCGACTCTCCGGTCAACCTGCCGCTCAAGGCGTACCGCATGGGCCTCAACGGCCTGCTCCCCGATGACATCGCCGTGGTCAGGGCCGAAGAGGTCGACCCGGCGTTCGACCCGCGCCGCTGGGCGAAGGGCAAACGGTACCAGTACCGGGTAAGCAACCGTCGCACACGCTCCCCCCTGCTGCGCTTGACGCACTGGGAGGTCTTTCTGCCGCTGCAGTACCAGGCGATGGCAGAGGCCGCGACCTGCTTGCTGGGCGAGCATGACTTCTCGGCATTTCGCGCCGCCGATTGCCAGGCCGCCCACGCCAAACGAAAGATTCTCCGCGCCGACCTGAGCGGGGCGGTCGGCAGTGAAATCGTCGTCACCCTCGAGGGCACGGCGTTCTTGAAACACATGGTGCGCAACATCGTGGGCAGCCTGGTCGACATCGGCCGTGGCAAGCACCCCGCCTCGTGGTTGCGTGAGGTGCTCGAAGGAAAAGACCGAACCAAGGCCGGGCCGACCGCGCCTCCGCACGGCTTGTGCCTCGACGAGGTCTTCTATGGCGAGGGCCCGCGAGAAGAAGACGATGACGACTGACAAGCCGCCCAGCGCGTTGGCGACTGCCGAGCGTGCCGCGCGGCGCATGACGCTCACCATCGGCTCGGGCCTGGTGGCTTATGTGCTGGGCTCGATCGGCACTTCTGGCGTGGTTCGCCGGGTCGCGCCGGCGCTCGCCGAGATGGAGTCGGATCTCTCGGTGATGTTGATCTCCGGGGTCTTGCAGTCGTTGTGGGTGTTGGTGGTGCTGCCGGCGTCGGGGTGGCTGGTCGGGCGCTACCTCGAGGTGCCGCCCTGGCGCTACGCCGTGCCCGCCGCGTTCACTGGCTTGTTCTTCGACCTGATGATCAGCGTCGCGGTCTTCGGCTCAGACTCGCTCTACGTCGACTGGGTCGACGCGCTCTTTCGAGGGGTGCTGTTTTTCATCGGCATCGCGTTGACGATGCTCGCGGTTCGCGCGGGAGCGACGCGCTTCGTCGAGACCCAGGTGCGCGCCAAGGCCGCCGCCGACTCGCAGCGGGCCGCGTACGAAGACTTCGCCAAGCGCAATCAGCCCTGAGTGACCCGGTGACCGCGTCGAACCGCTTCTTCAAGAACGCGATGCCCGCCTCGCCCTTCAGCTTGAGCTTCGAGAGCCCTCGCCCCGCCGCAGTGGCCTCTTCGAAGTCGACCTCGCAGCTCGAGGGCGGTCGAGCAGGGTGGGGTCGGGCTCTGCCGTCAGCAGGAGCCCCAGAATCGCTGCGAGCATTTCAGGCGCGCACGGTAGACGAAAGCCGCAACCCTTCGCCAGCCACGTCTGCGGTGATCGAATCGCCAGGCACGAATTCGCCCGCGAGAATCTTCATCGCCAACGGGTCTTGCAGGTACTTCTGAATCGCCCGCTTCAAGGGGCGCGCGCCGTACACCGGGTCGTAGCCCTCGGCCGCGAGAAAGCTTCGGGCCCCGTCGCTCAAGGTGAGGGTCAACCGCTTGTCGGTGAGCAGCTGCCGCAGCCGGGTGAGCTGCAGGTCGACCACCTGTGCGATGTCGGCCTGCTTGAGCGGCTCGAAGATCACGATCTCATCGACCCGGTTGAGAAACTCGGGCCTGAAGTGCTGCTTCACCTGGTCGAGCACCTCGCCGCGCGCGGCTTTGTCGAGGGTACCCCCGTTGCTCAGGCGCTCTTGAATCACCTGCGAGCCGAGGTTCGAAGTCATGATCAACACCACGTTTTTGAAGTCGATGGTGCGGCCCTGACCGTCGGTCAACCGGCCCTCGTCGAGAATCTGCAGCAGCACGTTGAATACATCGGTGTGCGCCTTCTCAATCTCGTCGAAGAGCACCACCGAGTACGGGCGGCGTCGAACGGCTTCGGTGAGCTGGCCACCCTCGTCGTACCCGACGTACCCGGGAGGCGCGCCGATCAACCGCGAGACGGAGTGTTTCTCCATGTACTCGCTCATGTCGACGCGAATGATCGCCTGGTCTGAGTCGAATAAGAACTCGGCGAGCGCCTTCGCGGTCTCGGTCTTGCCCACGCCGGTGGGCCCGAGAAAAATGAACGAGCCGATCGGCCGATTCGGGTCTTGCAAGCCCGAGCGAGCCCGTCGCACCGCGTTCGACACCGCGACGATCGCGTCTTTTTGGCCGATCACCCGGTGCTTGAGGCGCGACTCCATCTTGACCAGCTTCTGCACTTCACTCTCGAGCAACCGCGAGACGGGTATGCCCGTCCACTTGCCGACGACCTCGGCGATGTCTTCGGAGTCGACCTCTTCTTTGAGAAACTTCTGTTTGCGCTGCAGCTCGACCAACTGGGAGTTGAGCTGCACGAGCTCTTTCTCGAGCGAGGGCAGCACGCCGAACTTGATCTCGGCGGCCTTGTTCAGGTCGGCCTTGCGCTCGGCCGCGACCTGGTCGTTCTTGGCCGCTTCGATACGCTCCTTGATGCTTCGAAGCGAGGCGATCGCGGCCTTCTCGGCCTGCCAGTGGGCTTTCAGGGCGGTGAATTGCTCGTTGAGCTCGGCGATTTCTTTCTCGAGCTTCGAGAGGCGCTCCCGCGAGTGCACGTCGGTCTCTTTGCGAAGGCCTTCGCGCTCGATCTCAAGCTGCATCATCTTGCGTCGCACGTCGTCGACCTCGGTCGGCATCGAGTCGATCTCGATGCGCAGGCGCGAGGCAGCCTCGTCGACCAGGTCAATCGCCTTGTCGGGCAAGAACCGGTCGGCGATGTAGCGGTGGCTCAACGTCGCCGCGGCCACCAGGGCCGAGTCTTGAATGCGCACGCCGTGGTGCACCTCGTAGCGTTCTTTCAAGCCACGCAAGATCGAGATGGTGTCGTGAACCGACGGCTCGGGCACCATCACCGGCTGAAAGCGTCGCTCGAGAGCGGCGTCTTTTTCGATGTGCTTGCGGTACTCGTCGAGGGTCGTCGCGCCGATGCAATGCAGCTCACCGCGCGCGAGCGCCGGCTTGAGCATGTTGCCCGCGTCCATCGAGCCTTCGCCTTTGCCGGCGCCGACCAGGGTATGCATCTCGTCGATGAAGACGATGATCTCGCCTTCTGAAGCGACGATTTCCTTCAGCACTGACTTGAGGCGCTCTTCGAACTCACCGCGAAACTTGGCGCCCGCGACCATCGCCGCCAGGTCGAGCGCGATCAGCTTCTTGTTCTTGAGGCCCTCGGGCACGTCTCCGTCGACGATGCGGCGGGCGAGGCCTTCGGCGATGGCGGTCTTGCCCACGCCAGGCTCACCGATCAGCACCGGGTTGTTCTTGGTGCGGCGCGAGAGCACTTGAATCGTGCGGCGAATCTCTTCGTCGCGGCCGATCACCGGGTCGAGCTTGCCGCTGCGGGCGCGCTCGGTGAGATCGACGCCGTATTTTTCGAGCGCTTTGTACGAGCCCTCGGCGTCTTGGCTGGTGACCTTCGCTCCACCGCGCAGCTCTTTGATGGCGGTGACCACGCGCTCTTTCGAAACGCCCGATGACTTGAGCAGGTCGCCGACGCCGCCCTTGTCTTGGGTGAGGGCGAGCAGCACGTGCTCAGAAGAAACGAAGTCG
>JANLPS010000462.1:0-2395 GCA_031367385.1 Archangium sp.
CGCTCGTCCGGGCCGTGCCCTGCATGGCCCGCGCGCTCGGCCAGCGTGCCGGGCAGTCGGCCCACGCCAAACGCCTTCACGCCCAGGGGCTTGATGAATCGGCTGTCGCTCGCCCCGGTGGCGAGCGTAGGCACCACCACCGCCCCCGGCCAGGCTTGGGCCGTGACCCCGGCGAATCAGGGCGAGGAAGGCGGAGTCCAACGCGACCGCCGAGGCCTGGCGGGGCGCGGTCCCCAGCGGCGTCACCTCGACCGCCGCGTCACCCACCACCGCCGCCAATTGCGCGTGGAAGCCCTCCAGCCGCTCGTCGGGCAACAGCCGGCAGTTGACTGTGGCCTCGGCGGTGTCGGGCAGGATGTTCGGAGCGGGCGCTGCGCGCAGCTGGGTGACGACGCACGTCGTGCGGGTGACCGCATTGAGGTACGGCTCTGCCGCCAGCAACGGCTCGTCGTCGGGCGCGACTACGCCGGCGTCGGTGGTGCGACGAAGGGCCGCGGCGAGCGCGGGCGGGCTCCGGTTCGCCTCGAAGGCCAGCGACTCGCGCACCAGCGGGAGCACCCGAGGTGGGAAGCGATGCTCGCCCACCTTCACGAGCGCCCGCGACAGTGCGAGCACCGGGTCGCCGTCAGCCCAGGGGCGCGAGGAGTGTCCGGGCCGCCCCTTCACCGAGAGCCGGAAGCTCCAGCTCACCTTCTCGGCCACGTCGACGGTCAGCGCTTCGAACGTGCCCCCATCAGCAGAGAGCTGCAGGTCGCCGTCTTCGCCCAGCAGGTACTCGGCCTGGCCCAGCGCGGGCCGATGCTCCGAAAGCCACCCCATGCCCAGGGCGCCGCCGGTCTCCTCGTCGGCGGTCAGCACCAGCACCAGGTCTCGCCGAAGTCGCACGTGACGGCGCGCCAAATCCAACACCACGGCCACGAAGCCGGCGGCCATCGCCTTGTCGTCGTTCACCCCGCGCGCCACGAGGTTGCCGTCGCGCTCGGTGGGCACGAAGGGCGGGCTGGTCCACGGCTGGCCCTCGACCGGCACCACGTCGACGTGGGCCGCGAGCCGCAGCGGCCGCGCCTGGCCCGAGCCGCGCAGCCGCGCGATCAGGTTCCCCCGACCGGGAGCGGCCTCGACCACCTCGACCTCGACCCCCGCGTCCTCGAGGCGCGCGGCGACCGGGCGCAGCAGCACCGTCTCGGCGCCGTGGCTCGTGTCCACTCGCAGCAGCTCGTCGAAGAGGGTGCGGGCCTCGACCTCGAAGGCGTCAGCGGCCAGGGCCGGGGCCGCCCAGCAGGTGAGGACGACCGCGAGGAGCACAGGGCGCATCTGACGCTCGTACCAGAGCGGGCCCGCGCCTGTCTGCCCAGTGAACTTGAAGCAACTTGGGAGACCATCAACGACTCGATTGACCTGTCAGTCACCGCCTTGCGTGCCTGACCCGCAGCACGTGCTTGTAATGGCCGATCACCAGAATCGTACTCCCACGCGAATGGCCAGCGCGTTTCCCGTTTCGCGCCCGAGCAGTGCCCCAGGCGAGAGTCGAACTCGCACGCTCTTTCGAGCACCAGCTCTTGAGGCTGGCGTGTCTGCCGGTTCCACCACCGGGGCTTGAGTACCCACTGTCCGAGTCGAACGGACGACCTCTCCGATGTAAGCGGAGCGCTCTGCCAGTTGAGCTAAGCGGGCGTGTCGTGTCGGCAGGAATCGAACCTGCGTTAGCGGTGTATGGGACCGCTGCCTCTCCACTTGGCGACGACACGATTTTTGCGGGGGTCGGATTCGAACCGACGGCCTCTGGGTTATGAGCCCAGCAATCTGCCAGCTGATCTACCCCGCGATGAAAAACTAAAGCAGCGTTCCCGGAGGGAATCGAACCCCCGACCTCTTCGTCCGTAGCGAAGCGCTCTGATTCCAACTGAGCTACGGGAACATGTGGAGCCGGTCGGAGTCGAACCGACGACCTTCTGGGTGCAAACCAGACGCTCTTCCAATTGAGCTACGACCCCATGTGCCGACCCTCGGAATCGAACCGAGATGTGCCGCTCTTCAGGCGGATGCATGGACCACCACTGCCAAGTCGGCGTTGCGGCCTGTACGGGAGTCGAACCCGTCTCGCTGCCTTGACAGGGCAGTCGCCTCACCCGATGCGTCACGAGCCAACACATGTGCTGCAGGGCGACCGGAGAGAATCGAACTCTCTTCGAGCTTTCGCTCGCGGGTTCACAACCCGCGGACTGGCCATTCGTCATCGGCCGCCATGAAGTGAATGAAATAGGAGCGGAGGGAATCGAACCCCCATCGCGCGGTAATCGGCCGCGGGCCTTGCCGTTAGACGACGCTCCTTCAAAGTCAGGGCGGCAGGATTCGAACCTGCGCTCTCTCGCTTCCGACGCGAGCGCGATGCCAG
>JANLPS010000336.1:0-13630 GCA_031367385.1 Archangium sp.
CCTTTTCGAAAGCGGCCATCGAGCCGAAGGTTTCGCCGCCAACCATGCGGGGAACAGTGGTGTTCTTGACGCCATCGATGGGACCGGTGATGCCTGCAGCATTGACAGCGACCATGGTGAAGCTCCTTGTGGGTCGGCATGGAATTGCCGTGTAGATGAAGTGATTGTCCGATTCGAAGACGGCGAGTTGCGGCTGATCGGCGGTTTTGGAGGCCAATACTGTTCACCCGTCGCGCCGAGGGAGAATCGCCCCGGGCGGCCGGGCAGAAGCACCCGGTTTTCTATGATTTCTCACCTCCTGATATAGCGCTCGGCGCCATGGAGCCCCGAGCCCAGACCGCGGTCGCCCCAGGCGTGAGCTTCGAGGCGTTTTACCGCGCCCAGGCGCCCTTCGTCTGGCGCTCCATGCGGCGGCTGGGAGTGCCTCCGGCCGATCTCGAAGACGCGGCACAAGACGTCTTCATCGTGGCCCATCGCAAGCTCGCGGAGTTCGAGGGGCGCTCGACGCTCAAGACGTGGGTGTTCGGCATCTGCCTGCGGGTCGCGAGCGATTGGCGAAAGAAGACCACCGCTCGCCGCGAGGCACCGATCACCGAGGCTCCCGCCCGAAGCCACAGCGGAGAGACTGCGACCCGAGAAATCGCCATGCGCCAGGCGCGGCAGAAGCTGGGCGAGGCGCTGCTGCGGCTCGATGAAGATAAGCGGGCCGTGTTCGTGCTGTTCGAGCTCGAGCAGCTCTCGATGCAGGAGGTCGCGCAGGCGGTGGGCTGCCCGGTGCAGACGGCCTACGCCAGGTTGTACGCCGCACGAACGGCCGTACAATCATGGTTGGCCCAGACCCAGGAGGCGCTGCCATGAGCACCGAGCCGCGACGACTGATCGACGAAGGGCCTGATGATTTGCGCGAGCTGCTCGAGTCGGCGCAGCTCGATGAGCCGACAACGGCGCAGCTCGATCGGTTGACACTGAAGGTGTCGTTTCTCTTCCCGATTCTGCCCGGGGGCGGTGGAGACGGCGGCGGCGGCGGTGGTGGCGGCCACGGCGACGGCGGCCACGGGGGCGGCGGCGACGGCGGCGGTGGTGATGGCGGCCACGGCGGCGGCGGCCACGGGGGAGGCGGCGACGGCGGCGGTGGTGTTGCCGGTGGGCACGTGCCGGGTGGCGGACATGCGCCAGGCGGCGGGGCAGCTGGCGGTAGCGGCGCGATCGGTGGCGGTCACGTCCCGGGCGGCGGCGCGGCCGCTGGCGGACACGCACTGGGCGGTGGCGGCGCAGTCGCTGGTGGCGGCGCAGTCGCTGGTGGCGGCGCGGCCGCTGGCGGACATGCACTGGGCGGCGGCGGTGCAGTCGCTGGTGGCGGCGCAGTGGCGGGCGGCGGCGCAGTCGCGGGTGGCGGCGCAGTCGCGGGTGGCGGTGCAGTCGCTGGTGGCGGTGCAGCAAGCGGCGCGGTGGGAGGCGGCACGGGCGCGACGAGCATTGGAGCTGCGGGGGTCGGAGCGGGCGCGGCGGCGGCCAAGGCTGGCCTCACGGTGGCGAGCTTGAAGACGGCGGCGATTGTCCTCGCGGCCAGCGTCGCGGTGGGCGGTGGTGGCATCGCCGCGGTGCGGTCGGTTACTCAGCGCGCAGTCGAACCGGTTGTGCAACGAATCGACCCGCCCGCAGTGAAGCCGCCCGAGCCCGTCGTGGAAGCATCGCCCGAGGCGCCCGTCGTCGAAGCGGCCGAGCCGGTGCGTGAGGCGCCGAAGCGCCCTCCCCCGGCTCCCAAGGTGGTCGAGCCTTCTGAAGATGAGCTGATGGCCGAGGCCCTGGCACTCGCCCGGGGTGGCAACGCTGCAGCCGCCTTGACGAAAGCCGAGCAACTCGCCGCCCGGTACCCCTCAGGCATGATGGTTCAGGAGCGCGAAGTCATCGCCATCGAAGCCCTGATGAATCTCGGGCGGGTCGCCGAGGCTCGGGCCCGGGCGACGACGTTCCGTCAGCAATGGCCGACCTCCGCGCACATCACGAAGATCGACGCGCTGGTGCACACAGGCGAGTGATCATCGGTGCGTAAGGCTCACTGCATCACGAACATCGCGTCCATTTCGGCAGCGACTTCTCGCGCGCTCCCATGAGTTGATCTCCGAAGCTGCACACGGGGTCGTCGCCAGACAGGCCCATTCTGAACGCGCCTCCAGGCTCCGCGGCCCTGCTCACCATCACCAGCCCCTTCCCCCGTCGCTTCTGGTTCACTCCCAGACACGGCGCTGAGCACAGCCCGTCAGTCGGGGTGACGAGTTTGAACGTCGCCGTCATGGGCCCCCGGCACCGGCACCGGTGGCTTGGGCTGACTCGCCTTCGCCCGTTCCATCACCTGCTTGTTCGCCAGCGCCGCGATCTCGGTGTCTTCTTTGAACGTCGTCGGTGTCGGCGCCACCTGCGACGCGACGAGCAGCGACAGCCCGCCCACGCCCAGCAGCACCAGGCTCGTCACCAGCACCGGCACCGACGGCTCGAGACAGGTGCCGTGCAGGGTCTGGTTGCCCGAGTAATGCGAACACCCCAGCCCGAGCGCATACCCGCCCAGCAAGATGCCTCCGGTCAGCATCGCCAGGCCGCCACCGGTGAAGCCGACGACCCGGCCCATCTGCCTCGCGTGCAGGTCGTCGATCAAATCGACCCGCCCCGCGCGCCGGTAAAAACCCTCGACGCCAATCGAATTGCCCTGAAAATAATGCGACTCCGCGGTCACCTCGAGAAACGGAAAATCGGGAGGCGCGACGATCGGCGGCCGCAGCGCCACGGGCGCCTTCACCACCAGCGGCTTGACCACCGGCGGCAGCGGCGTCGCCGGCTTGAGCACCGTGTCCATCAGCACGCTCGCCACCAGCACCAGCCGCTCGTCAATCGCCCGGCACTCGGCGTCGGCGCTCTGCAGCTCACGAGTGCCCATCACCGTGCCCTGCTTGTCGACCAGCGTCAGCCGCGCCCGCCAACCGCCCTGATCAGGCCCAATGCGACCCTCGAGCCGCAGCACGGCATGCGCTCCGAAGAGCGCCGTACCGCCCCGGGCACGCTCGATTCGCTCCGCGAGGTCTGCCGGGCGAATGCAGTCGGGAGGGCTGTTCCACGTCAGGCCCCATACCGCCGGAGGCGCCACCGGCTCCGGCACCTCGCCTTGCGACATCACGCTCAGCAGCAGCGCGGCGCTAACGGCACTCATAGACGGTCTGAAACCCAGACTTCAGCTGGCAGCTCAGCCCCGGGCAGCAGGGCGAAATGTTCGGCGTGCACTCGTGCGTCGCCTTGTAGCAATAGGTGCAGTGCTCACTGGCGCACATGGTGCCGCTGGTCGAGGTCGGGTAATCGGCGCAGCACAGCAGGCTCCCGTTGCACGGCTTGTTGAAGCTCACGCAGTCGGCGCGCTGGCAGGTGTCGCTGATGCATTTGTAGCTCGCACCCCCCTGGCTGCAGCAGGTGCCCCCCGAGGCGCAATTGGCCGCGGGCGCGAGACACGCGGTGCTCCCACCGCCGCCACCACCACCCGTACCGCCACCGTACCCGCCGTACCCCAGGTCATAGGGGATGCAGGCCTTGCCGCCCTTCACGCTCGTGCCGTCGTAGCAAACACCGTCGGTCGAGCAGCACCCGCTCGCACACGTGACCGCGTCGCACTGAGCGCACCCAGCCAACGCCAGCGCGGCGAGCACGAAGAATGAACGAACCAGGGTGGGCATCAGCGCGCCCCTTAGCGCACTCCGCGGAGCCGCGACTACAGGGGGTCACGCAATGACAACGCCGGCGCCTCCCCGCAACACCGAGCGACCGCTCGAAGCGCAAGGAGGCACCTGAAAGACCGCGCTTACTTGCAGACTGCCTTCGCGGCGCACTCGCCGATGGTGCTCTGCTTCGCCGAGTCGTACATGCCGTTGCTGCACACGTAGTGGGTCTGCAGGCACGCGAAGTAGCCAGAGATGTCGCAGGTGGTGTTCGCGTACGAATCGCAGGTCGACGTGCTGCCGCTGAGGTCGGTCGTGCCGCACTTGAGCGCGGTGTAAAACGTCTTACAGGCCGCGACGTTGTTCGCACCGGCGCTGGCGCCGCACGACGAGAAGGAGAGGACTGACAACAAGGAAGCCAACAGGGCAATTGATTTCATGTGCATGGGTAAGTGGCGGCACATGCCTTGTTTTTTGAACGCACGGTACGAATTCTTGTCTCAGGCGTACGGCACGACGAGCCCGCCGGGCAGCACCAGGCAATCTTCCAGCTGGGCTCCCGCTGCGACCTCGGCGCCATCGAGCACCGCGACCCGATTGAGGCCCGCTCCAGCGCCCACGTGCGCGTCAGGCCCAACCGAGACCGCCGCGCCGATGCGAACCCCTGCTCCCAGGGCGCAGCGGGCTCCAAACCAGGCCGGGCCCGAGACCCGCGCATCACCGAGCGCCGCCGTGGCGTGCGCGTGAAAATGCCCAGCACCCTCGGGGGTCTGTGTGAACGGTGAGGCCTCACCGAAGGGCGCCATCGACACCTGACCGAAGAGCAGCTGCTGGTGCGTCGCCGCGTACCTGTGGGGCGTGCCCAAGTCTGACCACGAGACGCCGGGCTGCGCGAGCGAGTGCCCTGCCACGCGAAGGCCCGCTTGAATCATTCGAATGTAGACGTCGCGGTTGATGTCTTCGGCGCCGCTGGGCGACATGAAATCGAACACTGCCGGGGTCATCACGTGCACGCCCGAGAAGTGCCAGGGCACCGTGCCAGTGCCTCCAGGCCCCAGGCCCGCAATACGTCGCACCGTGCCATCGACCGTCACCTCGACCGGGTTGTACTTCTCGTCGGGCGGCATCGGCAGCAGCACCATCGTCGCCGCGGCTTTGCTCGCCCAATGGGCGTCGAGCACGGGCTGCAGCTCGAGCCCGAACAGCACATCGCCGTTCATCACCACGAAGTCGTCGTCAGCCAGAAACGACTTGAGCCCGCGAATGCCACCGCCAGTGCCCTGAATCTCGCCCGGCTCATCGACCACCGTGAGCGCCATGCCCTGCCGCGCGGCCTCGCGCATCGCCACCTGGCGCATCACCTCGGGCAGGTGGTGGGTGTTGATGCCGACCTCTTGAATACCTGCGCGGTGCAGCGTGGCGAGCGTGTACCGTAGCAGCGGCTGCCCAAGCAGAGGAATGGCGGGCTTGGGCCAGAGGTGGGTCACCGGCCGCAGCCGCGTGCCCAGCCCGGCGCACAAGATCATCGCCTTCATGCGAGCTCGGGCACGTACTTGGCGCAGATTTTTCGCAGGTCAGAAAGCTCGGGCAGCACGTCGAGCGCCCCCTTCACGTACCGCAGCGACGCGGGTATCGAGACCAGAAACCCCGGGTTGCCTTTGACGCGGTTGATGAACTCGAAGCGGCCCGCGTCTTTGAGCTTTCGCTGCACGGTCAGCAGATCAAAGAACTGCTTGAAGGCCTTCACGTCGATCTTCTCTTTGGTCTGCTTCTCGAACGCCACGATGTACGCATCGAGCATCTCCTGCACGAAGGGCCGGTCGAGCTCGACGTAGCTGTCACGCAGCAGCGCCACCAGGTCGTACTGCCGCGGCCCCTGCAGCGCGTCTTGAAAGTCGATCACCACCAGCTCGGCACCCTTCACCATCAAGTTGCGCGACTGATAATCGCGGTGAGTGAAGCCTCGGGGCGCGGCAGCCAGCTGCCTTGCCATTCGCTTGAAAATCGAGTCGAGCTCACTGCGCTCAGCGTCGCTGGGCTTCTGGTTGCTCCACGCCTCGAGGCCCCACTCGCGAAAGTGGTGCAGCTCCCAGTCGTAGAGGTCTTCGTCGAAGGCGCGGGTGAAGGCCAGACAGCTGCGGTCGATTTCACGCTCGGCTTTGCTGCGTAGCAGCGCCAGCAGCTCGACCGCCTTCAGGTAGAGCGACTCGCGGCTCTGGGTCGCCAGCGCCGCCTCGAAGGTCAAGTCGGTCAGGTCTTCGAGCACCATCATGCCGGCCGGCTCATCGAAGCGAAGAATCTCGGGCACCCGAATACCCAGCCGGGTCAGGTACCGGTGCACGTTGACGAAGGGCAGCTCGGTGGGCGCCTCACCTTTGACGACCTCGTCGCTCTTCTTGAGCGAGTCGGGTGGCATCACCATCACCACCTGCGAGAGCGGCGGCGTGCCGACGCGGTAATACGAGCGGCTGCTGGCTTCTCCCTTGAGCTTCTCGACCGGTGCACTGCTCGAGGAGCGCTGCGTCGCCTGCTCCACCTGGGCTCGAAGGGCTGAATCAAGGTCCATGAAAAATTATCGGTCTCGACGAAGAGGCAACAGCTCGAAGGGTATGGCAATCACGGTGCTGAAACGATGCACTTTCTCGGGCACGCTGGCCAGAGAAGCGTCAGAAAAACCGTGTGACGCCACCACCACCACAATCGGCTCGGCGCGATCATTCTTCCCCGCTCCGACCCGCAGAATGCCTCGCACCCCAAAGAGCAGCCGAATCGCCTCTTCGACGGCGGCGGCGAGCTCCGGGTCTTCGCCCTCTTCGGTGTGGCCCTCGCGCATCGCGTCTTCGTTGAAAAAGACCCCCGCTTCTTTCGCTTCGCGCAGCAGCGACCAGGCGTCGGGGGGCCGCTCGGGCCGCAGGGCGCCGGTGCCCAGGCGCGTGCTGACCCCGGTCAGGTTGGCGTGGCTGGCGCTGGTGGCTGGTTTTTCACCCGAAACCGTCACGCTCGAGCCCGCGCGCTTGACGCCCTGATTTCCCGCGTTGGGCAGGCTGCGTTTCCACTGTGCTCCTTTGGGGGGGCCTGCGTCGGCGGGCCGGGGCTTCTTGCCGGCGTCTTTCTTTTCACCCGAGTTTTCGCCCGAGTCGGTGACCGGCTCGTTCTTCTTCTCTTCGGCTTCGATTTCAGCCAGCCGGGCCTCGACCGCGGCTGAGCTGAGCTCGAGCGACTTGGCGCTGTCGAGGCCACCCCAGAGCGCGGCCTCGAGGCTGACGGGCTCAGCCGACGCCTCTTGCACCTCGACCTTCTTCATCTGCGAGAGCGTCTTGGTCTTTCTCGGAGCGCGAACGGCGCTCTGGCCACTGGCCCCCAGCCCTGTGGGTGTGGGCTTGCCTGCCCCTTTGGCCCCATTCGCGGCGACTGGTTGCCCATTGCCATTGCCGGGCGGGCGCGATGAAGGAGGGACGCGATTCACAGGTCGGTTATGCTACCGCACCCGATGTCTCTTTATGCAAAGCGCGAATATGGGCGCTGCCCTTGCGGAGGCGTGTACGACAACCGTTCGGTCGAGGTGCGTCTGACGGTCAACTCCAAAGTCGTGGTGTTGACCGACGTGCCGCAAGGGGCCTGCCCGAACTGCGGTTCTCGCGTCTACAAAGCCGAGGTGCTCGAGCGCATCGAGAGCCTGATGAAGGGCACCAAGGTTCGCAAAGACATCGGCTGAAGCGCGTCAGGTGACAGCGGGTTCGAAGCCCTGCTACGGCGTTCTGCATGCCTTCGAACGTTCATGATTCTGTGCTCTTGGCCATCGGCCACACCCCGCTGGTCAAGCTCAACGCGCTGGTCGGCCCGAAAGACGCGACCGTCTACGCCAAGCTCGAGTTCATGAACCCGGGCGGCGCCGTCAAAGACCGCATGGCGTTGCACATGATCAACAAGGCCGAGAAGTCAGGCGCGCTCAAGCCCGGCGGCACCATCGTCGAGAATACGTCGGGCAACACCGGCTTCGGCCTGGCGATGGTCGCGGCGGTGCGTGGGTACAAGTGCATCTTCACGATGCCCGACAAGATGTCGCTCGAGAAGATCAACCGGCTCAAGGCGATGGGCGCGCAGGTGGTGGTGACTCCGACGAACGTGGCCGCCGATGACCCGCGCAGCTACTACGAGACCGCCAAGCGCATCGTCAAAGAGACGCCGGGCGCCTTCTACCCGAACCAGTACCACTCGCCCGACAACATCGAGGCGCACTACCTGACCACGGGCCCCGAGCTCTACGAGCAGCTCGACGGCAAGCTCGATTTCTTCGTGGCGGGGCTGGGCACCGGCGGCACGATGAGCGGCGTCGGCAAATACCTCAAAGAGAAAAACCCGGCGATTCAGACCGTCGGCGTCGACCCGATTGGCTCGGTGTACGCGGGGTACTTCAAGACCGGCAAGGTCGGTGAGTCGCACACCTACAAGGTCGAGGGCATCGGCGAAGACATGCTGTGCGGGGCGATGAACTTCAAAGTGGTCGACCAGATTCGGCAGGTCGATGATCGCCAGAGCTTCATCGCGGCGCGTCGGCTGGCGCGTGAAGAGGGCTTGTTCGCCGGTGGCTCGTCGGGCGCGGCGGTGCACGTAGCGGTCGAGGTCGCCAAGGAGCTCGGCGCGGGCAAGACCGTGGTGGTGGTGCTGACCGACTCGGGCAGCAGCTACGTCTCGAAGTTCTTCTCTGATGAGTGGATGCGCGACAACGGCTTCATCGAAGACAAAGGCCCCGGCACGGTGGGAGACATCTTGAAGACCCGGCCGCAGAAGCTAATCACCGCGGTGAAGGGGCAGAAGGTAGGTCAGGTCATCGAGGTGATGAAGCGCGATGGCATCTCGCAGATGCCAGTGCTGGCGGCCGACGGGTCGGCGATGGGCATGCTGCACGAGTACGACTTGCTCAATGGGTTGGTGGCCGGGCACTCGAAGCTTGGTGACGCGATCGATGCGTTGATTGCGCCGCTGCAGGGCACGGTGACCAACGAGACGACCATCGCGCAGCTGCGGCAGGTCTTCGCGCAAGACAACGTGGCGGTGGTGCGCGACGGGCAGAAGGTCACGGGCATCGTGACGAAGATCGACTTGATCGAGTTTCTCTCGCGCGCGCCATAAAGCGCTTCAGCCCTCAGACGACGAGGCGGGCTCCAACAGGGTCGCGGCCGCAGTCGCGATGCCCAGAGTCTCGAGAACCGCAGTGACCCTTTTGGGGTCACCGCGATAGTGAATCTCGGTGGAGCGACCATCCAACCCAACGAATCGCATGTTGGAGGTGCCGTTGCCTTTCCCGTCGCCATTGACGTACTCCTCGACCTGAACGCTGACGATTTCGCTCAGGGGAATCGCGATGGACCGCACCGCGAGCATTCGCTGCGTAATGACGACGAAGCTTTCCCTCTTGGCCCATGCTGCCGAGAACGCGACCGCGAAAACCAACCCAAAGAGGGCCAGGCACCCCAGGCCGCCAGCGTCGCCAGACCAGCTCGCGACGGCCAGCCCAACAACGATTGCCGCGCCGCCTGCGGCCACCGCGACCGCCATCGGCGCAGATGCAGACTCCGTTTTGTATCGAAGGGGGAGATGGCTGCGGAGGTCTGCGAGCGCGTTGGCGCCGGGGAGCACAGGCAGAGCAAGCTCACGAAGCATTTTCGCGGCGAGGGCATTCGTCCTTTTCAACGAGGTTTCGAGTTGTCGAACGAGCCGTCGCCCCGCCGGGGATTCAGAAACTCTCACGAGCGCCTGTTGATCGCCGGCAGACGTCTCAATCTCGAGTCGAGATTCGTCTATCGACCAGCCTGACCCGCGTAACGCATCGTGCACGTCATCCCACCGCGCGAGCAGCAGTTCGACCTGCTCGACCCGCCCCTCAAGACGAATTCGAAGCTCACTCTCGCTCGAATCGTCTCGCAACACGCGCCCACGATACTAGGGGCAGAGTGCCCAGTGGCGAATCGAATGTGTGAAACGCAGTGTCGATTCGAAATCGTCGCGCCGGGAGGAGAGACCCTGCGCACCGTGGCGCTCGATTGAAAGGAGCTGGTTGCGACGAGCACGGCCTCTGATGACCGAGGACCCGCCCTCTTTTAGGCAGCGTTCGTGCGTGGGCACCGTACGGAGCGCCCGTTTTCCCACGCGAACTTTCAAAGTGACGAAAACGTAATGTTGAAAGTGACGTTTCGGTCACTTTGAAAGTGACATCGCTGGCTGCGTCAGCCGTGACTACAACTGCCCAGTGGCGATGAGCCTTTCGAAGGCCTCGAGGCCGAACACTTCAATGCCGCCCTGCAGCCTCAACGTCGAGCTCTTCGGGTACACCAGTATGCGTCGCTCGAGCCCGGCCAACCCCGCCACGGCGTCAAGGCCAGCGCGATCGCCTTCGCGCGGCCGAGGCGATGACTTCACCTCGATGGCGACGAACTTCTTGCCGCGCCGAAGCAGAAAATCGACTTCGACCTGTGCGCCTTCAGTGGGTGCCCAGTACGCCCAGTCGTCATAGACGCCTCGGTAGTCGTTCCATCCACGCAAGATGGTCGCCACGACGCCCTCGAAGAGCGGGCCTCGCTCCTCTGGGGCAACCGGGCCTCGGTGTTGCTTGGCGGCGCGAACCACGCCCGCGTCAACCCAAAAGAGCTTTGGGTGCTTTCGCTCTCTGACCCGAAGCTTTGCCTCGAACGCTGGCAATCGAAACGCGAGCAAGGTGTCTTCGAGAACATCGAGGTAGTCGTTCACCGTGGTACGAGCGACCCCGCTGTCTCGAGCGAGCGACGAGACATTCACGGTCTGACCATGCATCAAGGCCGCGATCGGCAGAAAGCGGCTGAACCCGGCCAAGCTTCGAGCCAACGCTTCAGCTTGAATTTCGTCGCGGAGATAGCTGAGCACGTACGAGCTCAGCGTTTGCTCGGGGCTTGGCGAGGCAAGAACGATTGGCAAGGTGCCGAATCTCATCGCTTCATCGATGTTGAAACGGCCCTCCATTTCGCTCGGCAAGAAGGGGTGCATCGTCTTTCGCAACGCGCGGCCCGCGAGCAGATTCACGCCCTCGCGTTTGAGCTTTCGGGCGCTTGAACCCGACAAGACGAAGCGCAGCCCAGCGGTCTCAATGCTGCGATGCACTTCATTGAGCAATGACGGCAGTCGTTGAACCTCGTCAATGCAGACCCACGAGCGTGGGCGCAAGCCACGTAAGCGGTCGGCGAGCCGGCCGGGCGTGAGCAGCTCGTAAAACAGGGCTTCGTCGAGCAGGTCGAATCGAACGCCTTTCGAAAAGTGCTGCCGGAGCCAGGTGCTCTTTCCACTCCCCCGAGGCCCGAAGAGGAAAAAGCTCTGGCTTGGTGGCTTGAGCGCGCGTGGCAATTGCTGGGTGATGACCATGGCGTCAATTTTCGTCGAAAAATGACGGCGATGTCTACAGCTTCCGTCACTGAAGGCCGTGCGCGTCGTGCCGCTCGATTGAAAGGAGCTGGTCACAACGAGCACGGCCTCCGCTGACGGTTGCCCGCCCGCCTTCAGGCGGCTGCTACTCGGTCGGCACCTTGAAACCACCGAGCGCCTTGATCAACGCAGGCAGACCATCGACCGGAGCGCGCAAGATCACCTTGGTCTTGGTCACCGTGGCGCTCGCGCCTTTGACGCCCGACTCTTTCACCGCCGCCAAAATCGCCTTCGCCGCCGGTGTCTCCTTTCGGGGCTTCGGCTCTTTGCCGCTGGCTTGTGAAACCGCCGCCTGAAGATCGACGGTCGCGAGGCCGCGCAAGGGCTTGCTGAACACCTTCCCATCGCGCTTGAACTGCACCTTGAGCTTGTCGAAGTCGATCGCGCCACGACTCACGATCGGCTGTTTGGTCTTCGCCTCGACGTACGCAATCGCGAGAAACAACCTCGTCGGGCCGTAACGGGCGAGCTCACCGGCCGTCGACAGCTTGGCGACACGCACGTTTCGGGCGACCGACTGGCGGCTCTCATCGAGCTCGGCTTCGTAAAAGGCCACATCGGTCGCAAAGCCGCCTGCCAAGTAGAGCGGAGGAACGTGCTCAACGATGGCAGTGACCGTCGTGTACTTCTTGTGCCACGCGGAGGTACCTTCGGTCTTGGCCTCGTGGAGCTGAGAGATGGCCTGGGCGTACAGGCGCTTCAGCGCGGCATCGATCTTCACCACCACGGCATCAGGGTTCGTCAACTCCTGCGTCATTGCGTGCTCCTTGGGTGCTGCCGGCCTCCCAAAATATTTGGGACGCGGCTTACACGCGGGGCTCGGTTTTTCGATTTATGGTTGGTGCGCTTTTCGAAAAGAAGATTTTCACGAGCACGTGCAATGGCCCGCGGTGCCGGTCGTACGCGGCGCCCGTTTGTCGAAGCGAACTTTCAAAGTGACGAAAACGTAATGTTGAAAGTGACGTTTCGGTCACTTTGAAAGTGACGTCTTCACCAGCGCCCGAAACTCAGCTCGCCTCGAAGTCTCAAGAATCTCGTCGAACTCCCACAACGTCTTCTCGACGGCATCGGAGTCGAAGCGGCCACCGGTCTTCAGCAGCGCCTCGACGTCACGCATGTCTTGGGGTCGTCCTGCGACGAGCTTGTAGATCAGCAAGGCCGTCAATGACGGCACCGGTATCATCACTCCGTCGAACGAAATGACTTCGGCCTGAGCCGCCGCCTGTTGCTCGAATGCCTGCTGGGCGAGGCTGACGTCGACTGGCACGCCAGTCGCTCGATGGTGGAGCAGGAGCACAAGGTTCTCTCGCGCGAAGCGAGCGGCGTTGCTGATTCGAGGCGTCAGCCCTTGCTTCGCGGCGACTTTGACGAGCTCTTCGACCTCTTCGATGCCCGCCGCGACAGTCGCGTCGATGTCGATGGTCGAACGGGCGAAACCGCGCGCGATGACGGCGACTCCGCCGATGATGGCCGCTGGGCGGCCGGTGGCCGCGAGAAATTGCGCAACGGCCGCGAGCGCTTCGAGAAACGGCGAGCGGTCGACAGGTGAGCGGCGAGGCGCTTCCACAGCTCGGCGACGGGTCTGGCGGCCTCGTCGTGGAGCTTTCTTTGCTGCGGGCTTGCGGCGAGCGGCCATTGAGCCTCGATGAGCGAGAGCGAGAGTCGAATCGATTCCTTCGGGCTACAGACGAACAGGCTCTGTGCCTGGGCCCGGCTGCGCGCGGCGACCCACTGACGCAGCGTTTTGGGGTCGAACGAAGGCACGGCGCCAATGTGCCACATTCCCTCAACGGCATGAGCCGCTATCCTCTCATGGTGAGCGCGGTGAGCGCGGTGAGAATCTCATGGTGAGCTTGTCGAACCACGAACAACGGAGTCGACGGTCACCTCACAGCGCTCGCTTCAGCGCGCTCACCGCGCTCGCCTCACCGCGCTCACTGCTGCCACTCGTTTGCCGCCGTTGCTTCACCGAGTGATGCCTGGGAGAACCTCACCCATGCCCAGAAACCGTTGGCTCCTCGCAGTGGCCTGTCTGCGCATCGCCTGCGTCTGCCAGGGAGTCGTGGGCGGCGATCCCGACTCCGGCGCTGCAGTGCAGGTGGACGCCGGAGGCACCGTCACCACCGCCGACGCGAGCACCGCCACCGACGCCGGGCAAGACGCGGGGCCCGCCGTCACCGGCACCGACGCCGGCCGCACCATACCCGTCGGCATGCCCTCGCCCGGCTGCGCAGACGCCGGCGACCCGACCCTCACCGCTGACGAGCGGCTGCTCCTGAACCTGCCCGAAGACTCATGGTTCGAAGTACCGAGCTCGCACCTCTACGAGACCTGCAAAAACGCCTCGACGTTCGGTGACGGCGTGTACTTGGTTCAAGGGTGTGCCGGCTTGATCAACTCCTGGAGCAGCGGCCTCTACGACCCCGAGCGTCAGCGAATGGTGGTCTGGGGCGGTGGGCACAACGACTACGGCGGCAACG
>JANLPS010000021.1:0-2471 GCA_031367385.1 Archangium sp.
CGAAGTTCGGTCGCAGGGTGCCGGCAATTCCTGACCTAATGAGCGAATGGCAGATGCCCAGTCGGCCTGGGCGACCCACGCCCTCATGCGAGATTGCACGATGATGCCGCAGTGCTCGTCAAACGTCGCAGACCACGTGGCCGCCTCGTCGGGCGGTACGTCGGCAGCAACCTGCTGTATGCGGGAGAACGCTCGATCCCAGTTGCCGTTGGCTGCGGCGGCACTGCCTTCTTCCAGCGTTCGCATCAGCATTCGCCGATTCAGAAACGCATACGTTGGGTATGCGCCGACGAGCACCACCAGAGCGGCGAGCACGAATATCGTTTTGACGACCTTCGCCACGATGCGCCCACGTGAACGCAGGCGAGCGTCGTCAAATTCTTCTTTGAATATCGCCAGCAAGGCCTCATCGAGCTGAGCCTCACCTTCGGCGAGCTGGCGATGCGCCTCGTGCCAATCGACGCTCGCCAGCAAGACTCGCTGGAGCGGCGTCGTTTGCAGCTCGCGAACGACCGATTCTCCCTCTGCTTCGAAGCGCAGCCACCGCGTGTTGACGAAGCCCAGTTCTGCCTGAGAGCCACTCGTGTCGAGCCCGATGAACCGCGGTGCGGTGACAATTGATGAGGCCAAACCCGCCTCGGCCAGTTCTCTCCACGTTGCTTGAACCAAATCTTCACGGCCGATGCTTCGAACGAATACATTGAGCTCTGCGCGTTGTTCTTCAGTGTCGAGCGCTTGTGGAAAACGAACGAAGCACTGAGCAGCCTGTTCGAGTGTCGCTATCTTTTCATTGCCGGGGCCCCGCATCGACGTGCGACCCGAGAGTGTTCGCAGCAGCCGCACCCGCTCTTCTGCTGGCCCTGAAATCATGGTCTGCCACTGGCACTCCCAGTCGTCGTCGCCGCGCGTTGGGCGCAGGCCGAGCGCGCTCTGCATGAGTCTGAGTCTGCTCTCAACCTCTGGCATTTCAGCGGCGAGCTGACGCAATCGAAACTCGACTTGAAACACGACGCCGCGCTGCCGGTCGATTCCGGCGACTTCGCGAAATCGAACGAGCTCTTCGGCGATGAGTCGTAAATCGTCAGTCAAATGGACTGACCGCAGTGGCAGGGCGATAGCACCAATGGTGATTGTGCGCTCTGAATCAAGCAGACGCAGCAGGCCCTCGGCCCAAATCGCCGGGTCGCGCGAGCCCTCGATTACCTTTTCGAACTGCACCTTGCGGCCAATGTCGAGCAGGTCGACCAGCAGACTCATCAACTTGTCGCGGCCTTGCCGATCTTGAATGAGCCGCTCGTGCCACTTCGGGTCTTCTTCGACATATTTCGCCAGCTCATCGGCGGTTCGAAGCGCCACCCGACCCACTTTGATGGCCAAGCCGCCGGCACCGAATCGAACTTCTGGTGTTGCACCCTCGAGCCACGCTCGAACCTGCTTCTCACCCCATCTGTTCGCAGGAGGCAGCGTCAGCCCACTGATCAACCGATTGGCCCGACCCCAACCATCGGCGTACTCAATCGGAGGTTGGCCATTTTGAATTCGATCATCGAGAACGTTGCGAGCCCGGTGATCGACGGGAAATTGTTTGGGGTACATCAGGTGCAACAGGGTCATGCCGAGCGAGAAGTAGTCGTTGCGGGTTGAAACCATGCCGCGCGACTGATCAATTGATTCATATGGGGCCGTGCCTCTGGCCACCGACGTGTTGTTCCAACCGGTGCGTGAGCCCTGGTTGAGCATCTTCGAAGCACCGAAGTCGCCCAACACAATGTGTTTTCGGTCGGCGTCGAGAAACAGCAGGTTGTGGGGCTTGATGTCGCCATGCACCACCATTCGTGCGTGCAGTGCCAGCATCGCGTTGAATACCTGCGGCACGAGAACGTCTTTCAAGTACGGCAACGTCAGGGCGGGGCGTGAGCCTATGAGCTGCGTCAGGTCACCTCCTGCGGCCAGGTCGCATATTTCGTAGCAGTATCGACCGTGCAGTTTTTGGGCACCCGCACCGTACGAGTGCAACCGCAAGACGTTGGCCTGCTGCACGCTGGCGACCGTTGCCAATACGTCGGCGCTCGGTTCTCGCTCGACCGATGGCAGGTATACTTTTAACGCCACCTCGTGATCTCCCGCTCGGGCGCGAAAGACCTGCGCCTCACCTGACTGCGCGGCCGCAGAAACCTCACCAAGCACGGTGAGACGTTGCCCCGCGAGCTCGAGCTCGGTGCCGAAAGCAACCGTGAAGCGCTCGGCGTTGGTGTGGGCAGCGGGCCCAACTGGGTATGCCGCTGTAGGTGGAGCTGCGGTACGCCCATTCACCACGTACGCAGCGGTCGCGGGCTGCTTGCTGGGCCCTGCGGAGTGCTCAACGTTGACATCACCAAACTGCCAGGCCGCCCCACCGAATGGGTCGCACTCCTCGACGCCATCGAACACGCCACCGACGGCGACGAACAAACCTGGCTCGAATGGAAAAC
>JANLPS010000042.1:0-24638 GCA_031367385.1 Archangium sp.
GATCTACACCGACGTCGACGGGGTCTACACCACCGACCCGAACATCTGCCCCAAGGCCAAGAAGCTCGACCGAATCAGCTACGAAGAGATGCTCGAATTGGCCAGCCTGGGCGCGAAGGTGCTGCAGATTCGCTCGGTCGAATTCGCGATGAAGTACCGGGTGCCGCTGTGGGTCAAATCGTCGTTCACCGACGACCCCGGTACGCTGGTCTGCCAGGAGGATGCCTCGATGGAAGACGTGGTCGTCAGCGGAGTGGCCCTCGATCGCAACGAGGCGAAGATCTCGATTCGCGAAGTGCCCGACAAGCCCGGCATCGCTGCGCACATCTTCGGGGCCCTCGACGCCAAGGCGATCGTGGTCGATTTGATCGTGCAGAACACCGCGGTCACCGGCAAGACCGACCTCACCTTCACCGTTGGCAAGGCCGACCTGGCCAAGGCCCGCGACGTGGTCACCGAGGTCGCCAAGGAGATCAAAGCCGGCAGCGTCGAGTCAGACGTCGAGATCGCGAAGATCTCGATCGTCGGCGTGGGCATGCGCAACCACTCCGGCGTCGCGGCGAGAATGTTTCGCGTGCTCTTTAACGAAGGCATCAACATCATGGCGATCTCGACCTCCGAGATTCGGGTCTCGTGCGTGATCAGCGCGAAGTACGGAGAGCTCGCTGTGCGGGCCCTTCACACTGAGTTCGGCCTCGACGACCCGGCCGCCTGACGATGAACCGGGTTCGCTGGTCGGTGGTGGTGGTGGTGGGAGCCCTCGCACTCGGCGTGGGCACCTGGCTCCGATGGCCTTCTTCAAGGCCGGCGCTCGATTGTGACCCACTGCTGGTCGGCGTCGACGATGCGGGCACTGCGCGTTGCGGCGCCCCGGGCGCGTTGCCAGCCGCGCAGGCGCTCACGATTGGCAAGAAGCTCGATCTGAACCGCTGCACGGCGGCGGAGCTCGCATTGGTGCCCGGCGTCGGGCGCCAGCTCGCCGCACGCATTGTCGAAGAACGGGCGAAGCTCGGCCAGTTTTCGAGCTGGGACGAGGTCGATCGCGTCTCGGGTGTGGGTCTGGCGCGCCTCGAAACGCTGCACCAAAGCGTTCAGTTAGGCGATGTCGACGCAGGGCTGTGATAGAAAAGCGTCGTGCTCATCTCCTGCGAGAAGTGCTCGACCACGTACGTGCTCGACGACGGGTTGATACCACCCGGTGGTGCTCCGGTTCAGTGCACTCGCTGCGGCAACGTGTTCACGGCCAGGCCCGGTGGAGGCTCTGAGGCCACGCCCCCGCCGGCTCCGGTCGCACCGGCCCCCGCAGCGCCTCGCAGTGATGCAGCCAGCCAGACGATGATGTTCGGAGCGGCACCCGTCACGAGCGCGCCCCCCCCTCCCGCCGCTGCTCCGTCGCGCGCGGCGAGTCAGACGATGGTCTTCGGCAGCCCGGCCGTTGCCGCTGCGGGCGCTTCGGCTTCGGCTCCGGCTCCGGCGGTCAACACCACCATGATGTTCGGTACGCCGGCTGCCAACGCGGCGGCCGCGGCGGCTGCGGCGGCGCCTCCGAATTCTCCCAAGCCGAACCAGACGATGGTCTTCGGTTCGGGCGCTCCTGCGGCGGCACCCAAACCTCCGCCACCGACCTTCGGCCCACCGCAGACGGCTGGCAAAGAGGTCGTCTTCGGGGCTCCATCGACCGGCGCCGGCGCACCCCCCAGCCACAACCAGACCATGATGTTCGGGCTCAAGGCTCCGGTTGCAGGTGAGCCCTCCGCCCCGCCGCCCGCAGCGCCAGCTGCGAAGCCAGTGGCGACCACGGCGATGTTCGGAGCGGTTCAGGCCACCGGGCCGATACCGCAGGCGTCGACCAAAGCCCCCAACAGCACGATGATGTTCGGCAAGCCACCCCCCGAGGCCGCCGCGCCTCCTGAAGCGAACCTGAACAAGACGATGGCGTTCGGCATGCCGGCGTTGCCGCCGCCGCCGTCGTCGGTGGGCCGCTCGACGATGATCTTCGGGGCTGCCGATGCGAGCAAACCGCCGATGCCCAAGGTGACTCCGGGTGGCGCGCCGGTCGCGCAGATCACCGAGAGCACGGTGCGGGTCGACCTCGACGCCATGATGCGTGAGCGTGGCCAGGCCGGTGAGGCCGAGGCCAGCCCAGACCGCCACAACCGCACACAGTTGTTCGCGATGAATGAAGCGCGCGGGGGTGAGAAGACGCCCCCCGAGGCCTTCGCGTCGCCGCTGGCCGGTGAAGCGAATCTGAATACAGGCTCGGTCGGGCAGGCTCCGGGTGTTCGACATGAGCGTACGCAGCTGTTCTCGATGACTCCGGGCAGCAAGCCCGCGGGCAATGTGCCGGCGTCTCGCGAATTCTCGAATGACGTGACCCTGCCGCCCGACGGCGCGATGCGCACCACGATGATGTTCGGCGCGACGAACAATGCAGACACCGCGCCGGGGTTGCCAGGGGTGACGCCTGAGCTGCTGCGGCAGCCGATCTCGTCTGACGGTGCCACGACCGGCCCGAACCTCGTGCCGCTGATCGTCAAAGACCTTCGCAGCTCGCCGCTCGAGCGCTCGTTCGAGACGACCGATACCGACTCGCCGATTCGCTCGAGTGACAGCTCGCAAGATCTCGCGCCGCACGCCGAAGACTCGCTCGAGGGCAATGAGCAGGCCTTCGCGGCGATCGAGTCGTCGACCCGCCGAAGAAATACGATCGCGGTGATCGTGCTGCTGGTAGCCGTGCTCGCCGCCGGGAGCGCCGTGGCGTGGCAGTTCTATCTTCGCCCGATGCTCGGTGGAGAGACGCCGACCAAGGTCATGGTGCCGAAGGGCGAGAAGCCTGAGAAGGCTGAGAAAGTCGAGAAGACCGAGAAGCCCGCCAAGGAGTGAACGGGCTTTTGGGTCTTACTCGGCGGTGCGTGTACCGACGGCCTTTGATTCGTTCGGCAGCACCGTGGCGTAGCCCGCGAAGAGCTGCGCGGTGAGCTGCGGCGCTCCGGCGTTCGCCGCGCGGAGCCAGTCATTCACCGGCCGCCCGTCGGGGTTCGTCGCTTTGTCTTTGAAGGCGAGGTTCATGCGGTATCGAACGACCCCGCGTGCGACTCGGTGAATCACGATGACGGTGCCGTCTTCTTCGATCTTCTCGACCAACCCGACGTGGGTCAGCCCGTCATTGTTTCGCCCATCGCGGTTCAAGTCGTAGGTGTCGCGAAAGAAGACCAGGTCTCCGCCGACGGGCCGGCCGCCCTCGTAAACCCGGCCGTGCGTCGTGGCGAAGCGGTAGATCGCGGTCACCCCGTTGTCGCCGGGGCCGGCGGCTGACATCAAGTCGATGCCTACCTGCGCGTACACGCCGCGCACCAGCCCAGTGCAGTCGTCGCCGTAGCGCTTACCGCCGAGCACGACGTGTTGTTTGCCTACCAGCCGCGCCGCCGCGCTGACTGTCGCCTCTCGTGAGCCCGGAGGCACGGTGACTACTCGCTGCTCGTCTGGCACCTCGGCGGTCTGGGGCTCGGGCTGTGCGGGGTGCGCGTCGGGGATCTGGCGCGGCGCCGCGGCGCGACCGAAAGGCTCGTACCCCTCGGTCGTCGTCGACCGGGCGCCCAGAGGCACACCGGTCGCGCACCCGGTGGCGAGAAAGGCGAGCAACAGGGCGCGAGCCGGCGTCATGCTGCTACAGACTGACGCATTGGAGACTGCCGTCAATTCTCCAGTCGAGGTAAGGGGCACTGATGGTTCGCACCCTGGCCGTCGTCGCCGCGCTCGCTTTGTGTGCCTGTCGCGACAGCGCGTACAGCGCCGCGTCGAAGACCGACACCATCGAGGGGTGGCGGCACTTTCTCGACGGCCACCCGAAAGATCAGAACGTCGACGCCGCGACGGAGCGCCTCATCGAGCTCGAGCTCGAGCAGGCCAAGAAGTCGCACACCGTGCTCGCGTACAAGCGCTTCATTGAGCAATTTCCCCAGGCTGATCAGGTGGGTACGGTGAGGGTGTTGCTCGAGACGCTGCGATTCAACGCGGTGGTCGAGAAGCCCAGCGCGCCAGCGTGGCGGAGTTTTTTGCGCGACCACCCCGAGGGTGCGCACCATCTCGAGGCTGAACAACAGCTCGCGGCGCTCGAGCTCGCCGAGGTCTCTCGCATGACCGACCCGGCGAGGTTGGCGCAGCTCTCGGCCGAGAACCCCGATGACCCGCGCGGCCTCGAGGCCACCACCAAGCTCGATGAGGTCGATTGGTCGAACGCGGTCACCGCGGCGAAGGCGTACGCGTACCTGCGTGAGCACCCGGCTGGCGCGCACCGCGATGATGCGAAGCTGCGCCTGCTCTCATTGCAGCTCGAGGGGTTGCTGGTCTCTGGGCTGGTCGAAGAGGCCGAGGCGTTGGCGAAGAAGAACCCGCTGGGCGCGAAGCTCAAAGACCTCGGAGCGCGAGTGACGAAGGCCAAGACCGTTCGCGCGTTGAACCAGGCGAAAGACGAGCGAATTCGCCGCGCGCTGGCGGGCTACCACCTGCGAGAAGTCGATGACCTGACCAAGGGCATGCTCGGCAGCCCCGACCCGATGGATCGATGGGACGCGGCTGAAGAGCTCGGGTTTCAGGTGACCGTGCGCGCGATTGATCCGCTCCTCGAGGTGTTTCGCACCGCGCGGTCGCCGTTGTTGCGGCAGAAGGCCTTCGAGTCGCTGTCGGCCGTGCTGCAGGCGCTGCCCCATGAGGTGGCGGAGTATGAGGTGGCCACCCGGGTCGAGGGGCTGCGGGCCCAGGCCTCTGATGCGCAGCTCTACTTGTCGGCTGCGGTCTTGCTCGATGTCACAGGGCAACTGCAGCTCGCTTCGACCGAGTACCAACGCGCGTGGGACGCGAATGCGCCCGACCCGGTCGTGCTGCGGCGCTGGGCGCTGCTGCGGCAGGAGCGCAGGCAGTTTTTCTCGGCGGCGGTCGCGGCCCGGCAGCTGGCGCTGTGGGCGATCGCCCAGGTTCAGAACGCGAACCCGGTCGTGCCCGCGACCGCGTTGAGCTCGGCGCGTGAGCTTTGCGCGGTGTTCGAAGCGGCGATTTTTTCGAAGGGCATCATCGCAGAGGCGAAGAAACAGAAGACCGAGTTCCCCGAAGATCTCGAGGTGTTCTGGCTGCGGGCGCTCGATGCTGAGCGGCTCTCGAGCGCGAAGCTGCGAGATGCAGAGCTGGCGATGCTGACCGAGAACCCTTCGGCGCGGCGGTGCGGTGAAGATGCGGTGCGGGCGCGGTTCGATGATGGCGTCAAAGAGCGGCTGGCGGTGATTGCTGATTTGAAGAGCAAGCCGGCGCGCGAGAATCAGCTGCTGTTCGAGACGCTGCAGGCGCGTGATCCGTCACCGGCGATTCGGGCGGCGGTGAGATAGCGGCGGTGGGGCTTTGATGTGGCGGGTCCAGACGTGCAGCCAATGCGGAGGCGCCTCTCGCGAACCTGCATCACTCGTTCTGTTCAGCGTTGCGCCTGGGTGGCCTTGGGTGAGGGCGGGGTGAGGTGTTTGGCGAAGGGCGGGGCGAAGAACCCGAGCGCCTTGGCGCGAAGCCGGCGTCACTCGTTTGCTCAGCGCTGGCGAGGTGAGAGCGGTGCAGGTTGCAGGCGCTGGGCTTCGGCTCCGTGACTCGGGCGGCGGCGCCTTGATCGTGGTTCGAGGGATGCTCTGTCGTCACTCGGCTGCTCGATGAGGCGAGCCCGCGCAGGGTTTTCAGAACGACAACTGCGTTGCCTATTTGGGGGTCGGGAGCGGGCGCAGGTGTTCGCGATCGACAGAGCTGTTGTCTCACTTTTTCTGAAATACGAAACGCAGTTGTCGATTCAAAAACATCGCGCCGGGAGGACACCCCCAGGGCACTCACTCATCGCCCAAGTCACGAGGTCGATGCGCCATGGAGCTGGTCTTCGACGCCCGACCGGCCGCACCCACCATCAACCGGCCCTCACCCCAAAGCCACCATCAGGCCCTCCGTCGCCGATGAGCGCGCTGCCACGCCCCGTCGACCTTCTCGAACACGAAGCCCTCGAGCTCGAATCTCTTCACCTGCGACGGCGCCAGCGCCAACCCCTCTTCGATCGCCTGATTTCGCTCGAAGGTATCGGCCATCGGGCTCGCCAGCCGGGTCAACGACAGGTCCGTCACGCTCGGCGGCAACGTCGCCTTGATCGCCTCGACCACGCTCGCCGGTGACGCCCGCTTGGACCACGGCAAGATCACCATCAGCGTCTTGAGCCCGATGAACCGAGAGAGCAGCTTCACCCACGGCCAGCTCTTCGGCTCGCCGGGCGACTGCACCGACGACGGGTGCAGCGTCACCCCCTTGAGCGGCGGCATCTCCTCGAGCGTGAGCAACGTATCAATACCGAAAGCACCCACATTGATCGCCAGCTCGAGCGACCTCATCGCCGGCGTGATGAACGCGATCTTGTCGAACCGAAGCTCCTTCACCGTCGCCCACTCCGCGAACTCGAAGGCCTGTCTGGCCTGGTAGATGCGCTTCACATTGCAGCTCACCACCGAGGGGAAACCCTTCTCGAACTCCACCATCGACTTGACCACGAAGGGCGCCAGCGGGCCGAGCCAGGCATTGCGGTGCTTCTTGAGTAGACTCGCCTCGCGTCTGACGCCTTCAGCCGAGATCGTGCCATTCGCGCGTTGAAACTGCAGCGTGATGAACTCTCCGTGGGGGTCTGCGCGCTCGTTGAGCCTGTCGGCGTAGATCTGCCGCAACGCATCGTCTGCCGGCTTGGCGTACACCGCTGCCAGGAGCGCTGACTCCGACTCGAACCCCGGTGCCTCGTCGGGCTGATCAATCACCGGCAGCAGCTCGACCTCGTCGACCACTTGCTCGAGCCCGTCGATCAGGTTCAGAAGCTCGGGCGGTACGGCCGCCGTCACCGCGACCCGCACCTGCGCTTCGCGCAACTCATGCTCGGCCAGCTCACGCGCCGGGTCGACATGCTTCTTCGCCAGCTGCATCAGATCATGCTCGGGGTACGTGAACCCCATCAGCTCCGATGCGAACTGACCGATGCGCGGGTCGGGAGGAAACGCGCGCAGCACCCGAAGGCGGCCGCGAACGAAGTGGTACCGGGTCTTTTCTTGCTCGACGATCTCTCCCAGTTCGGTGAGCAACGGGCCTACATCGGCCGCTCGCTTGAGACGGGCGCGGTGGCACCAGGCGAGGTAGCGGCGCTGCTGCTCGGTCTGCGGAGGCAGCAACGTCACCGGCAGCTTGGCGTCGACCCGCTCGATCAGCGACGTCAGCTCGGGCAGCCGCGCCTTCTCCCACGCCCGCAGGAGCAGCGTCAGCGCCTCATCGCCGCGCCCGGCTTCGAGCTGGCCCCGCGCCTCCCGGAGCCACGCGACGACTGGACCAAATTTTCGTGCTGCCATGTCGGTTCGCTCGTTGTTGGAGACAAGCGCGGCAGAACTCGGTACACCCGTCGCGTTCCATTTTCGACCAAAAGAGTCGGAGCACAGACCCTCATGAAAATTCACGAGTATCAGGGCAAAGAAATCTTCCGCAAGTACGGCGTTCCAGTGCCCCGTGGCATCGTGGCGCGCAGCCCAGACGAGGCTGAAAAGGCCGCCAAAGAGCTGGGCACCAAGATCGTCGTCGTCAAAGCCCAGATTCACGCCGGCGGTCGCGGCAAGGGCGGCGGCGTCAAGCTCGCCAAGAGCCCCGCTGAGGCCAAGACCCTCGCCAAGGCGATGCTCGGCATGATGCTCAAGACCATTCAGACCGGGCCCGAAGGCCAAGAGGTGCACACCCTCTACATCGAAGAAGGCCAAGACATCGAGAAGGAGTACTACCTCGGCTTGACCCTCGACCGCGCCACCGGCCGCAACACCTTCATGGCTTCGACCGAAGGCGGCGTCGAGATCGAGCAGGTCGCCCACGACGCGCCCGAGAAGATTCTGCGTGAGGCCGTCGACCCCGCGGTCGGCTTTCAAGATTTTCAGGGCCGCAAGATGGCCTACGGCCTCGGCTTGACCGGTGACTCGGTCGCCAAGTTCACCAAGTTCTGCCGCGCGCTCTACACCGCCTACGTCGAGACCGACTCATCGCTGATCGAGATCAACCCGCTGGTGAAGCTCAAAGACGGGTCGATCATCGCTCTCGACGCGAAGGTGAACTTCGACGACAACGCGATGTATCGCCAGAGCGCCCTCGCTGAGCTGCGCGACATCAAAGAAGAAGACGCGCGCGAGGCCAAAGCGAAAGAGTTCGACCTCGCCTACATCGCGCTCGAGGGCAACATCGGCTGCATGGTGAACGGCGCCGGCCTCGCCATGGCCACGATGGACACCATCAAGCTGGTCGGTGGCCAGCCGGCCAACTTCCTCGACGTTGGCGGCGGAGCCAATCGCGAGAAAGTCACCGCGGCGTTCAAGATCATTCTCGCTGACCCGGCGGTCAAAGCCGTTCTGGTCAATATCTTCGGCGGCATCATGAAGTGCGACGTGATCGCCGAAGGCATCGTCGCCGCGGCGAAAGAAGTCGAGCTCAAGATTCCCCTGGTGGTGCGCCTCGAGGGCACCAATGTCGAGAAGGGCAAAGAGATCTTGAAGAACTCGGGCCTGAAAATCACCCCCGCCGACGACTTGCGACAGGCTGCTGAAAAAGCCGTTGCTGCCCTCAAGCACTAATTCTTTGGAGATACAGCAATGAGCATTCTGGTTAACGCAGATACGCGTTTGATGGTTCAGGGCATCACCGGCTCGGCCGGCTCTTTTCACGCCAAGCAGTGCTTGGACTACGGCACCAACATCGTGGCCGGGGTGACTCCGGGCAAGGGTGGCCAGAAGTTCGAGAACAAGATTCCGATCTTCGACACCGTCGAACAGGCCGTAAAGGCGACGGGCGCCAACGCGTCGGTGGTCTTCGTGCCTCCACCGTACGCCGCTGATTCGATCATGGAGGCTTGCGAGGCCCGCGTGCCGCTGGTGATCGCGATCACCGAAGGCATCCCCGTCAATGACATGGTCAAGGCCAAGCGCTACCTGCAAGGCACGGCCACCCGCTTGATCGGGCCCAACTGCCCCGGCGTGATCACCCCCGGCGCGAAGTGCAAAATCGGCATCATGCCGGGCCACATTCACCGCCCCGGCCGCATCGGCGTCGTCTCGCGCTCAGGCACGTTGACCTACGAAGCCGTCTTTCAGGTCACCGGGCTGGGCCTGGGCCAGTCGACCGCCGTTGGCATCGGCGGAGACCCGGTCAACGGCACCAACTTCGTCGACATGCTCAAGCTGTTCAACGACGACCCCGAGACCGACGCGGTGATCATGATCGGCGAAATCGGTGGCAGCGCCGAAGAAGAAGCGGCCGAGTGGGTCAAGGCGAACTTCAAGAAGCCGATCGCTGGGTTCATCGCGGGCGCCAGCGCGCCTCCCGGCAAGCGCATGGGCCACGCCGGCGCGATCATCTCGGGCGGCAAGGGCGCTGCGAGCGACAAGATCGCTGCGATGACCGCCGCGGGCTACGTGATGGCCCAGTCACCTTCTGAGCTCGGCAGCACGCTGGTCGAGGCGATGAAGCGCAAGGGTCTGAAGGTTTGAGCGGCGAAGCGAGGGCCCATGCGAAGTTGGCGCAAGCTGGCGACATCGACGCTTTGATGGATCTCGCCGACGGCGAAGACGGCGACATCGAGGCGTACAAGTGGCTGCAGGTCGCTGTCGACTTCGGCCACGACGAAGCCACCGAGAAGATCGATGGCCTGATGAGCGATTCGTCACTGCACGACGATGATGATCAGACGCTGGCCGGCAATGCGCACCTCGAGCTCGGCATGGCGTACGCGTCGGGGAGCGAGGGGTTGCCGAAAGACTTGAAGCTCGCCGTGCAGCACTTCGAGTCGGCCGTCGAATGCGGGTACCCCGACTCGGTGACTGGCGGCGACGAGATTCTCAGAGACTTTCGCGAGACGCTCGAGGGCGATGCCTTGGCTGCGTTCGAGAGCGTCTTCCCGAAGTGAAGTGAGGCCTCAGGGCTTCTTCGGCTTGCCCGTGTTGATGCTGAGAATCACGATCGCCAGCATCACCAGGCCGGCACCGATGCCTTCTGAAATGTCGAGCGGCGGGCCACCCCAGGCGAAGTGAAGGGTGAGCGTCGCGACCACTCCGGCGATGACGCTCGAGGCGCGATTGACTGGCACCGAGAAGGAGTTCTCGCTCTTGTCGAGCAAGACCAGCGCTCCGAAGATGCCGGTGCCCTGAGACAAGACGCCAATCAGCACCGCCCACGGCCACATTGACGTGAAAGGCAGCGAGGTGAACCCTTCGCGAATTTCGTTGAGTGCGTGACCGGCACCGATCACCGCCAGCAGCACCAGCGCTCCGAAGGCTGCAGGCGTCGAGACCAACTGCTCTTCGACGAAGTACCGCTGCGTCGCATCGGCCGAGTCGCTCTTGGCGAGCTTGCTCATGAACTGCAATCGCACGAAGTACGCGCCCAGATAGGCGGCGACGTTGAGCCCCGCGATGAGTGAAATGCGCGGCCCCGTGTCTCGGCCCACGACCGCGACCAGCAGCGACATCAACGTCAACCCCAGCGCCACCCACGACGCCGCACGAACGCGCCGCTTCGAGATGGCATCGACGATCGGCGCCATGATCAAGACGCCCCCTCGCATCAGCAGCATCATGAACACGATGCTCACGCCGTCGAAGGTGTAGGCGAGGGTGGTCGTGGTCAGAATCGTCGCGCCGCACAGGCCTGAGAGCGTCGTGAACAGGGTCGGCCGGGGCAGGGTGAGCCCTCCGATGACGAACGGCGTCGCGCTGCGCCACCACCCCGTCGCGAACAAGAAGACGATCGCCGCGATGAACGAGCTGAAGGTGGAGATCGGCAAAATCATGTTGCCGGGTACCTTCGGGCCCAGCCGGCCATCGCTCAGGGCCTTGGTCAGCATCGAGTACGGCGCGTAGGCGGCGAAATACCCGAAGGCCCAGACCCAGATGCTGACCGCCCGGCGCTGTTGCACCGAAGCACTGTGTCACAACCAGGTCACAGAACCCTCAGCGCTCACAGCAAATACGCGGCATGACTGGAACATTTGGCCGACGCCCCCGTACTCTCCCCATGCCACTGCGAGTCGCTCCGTTACCTGCCGATCACCAGACCCCGCGTCCAGCCCAAGGCGCGAAGCGGCTGACCGTGGTCCTCCCGTGGGACCTTGATGCGAGCTTGGCCGCGTTTCCGCGTACGCCACGGGAGGGCCAGCTGTTGGTGCTCGAGACCCGAGCGAAGCTGACGGCACTGCCCTTTCACCGCCAGAAACTGACGATGCTGGTCAGCGCGTTGCGGCACTTCGTGGTCGAACGCCGGGCCGCGGGGTTTCACGTCGAGCACCGCGTCGCCGACGACTACGCCACCGGCATCACCCAGTTCATGTCGTGGAGCGGCCTCCAGGCCGACCAGGTGCACGCCATGAAACCCAGGGAGTGGGCGATTCAGCAGCGCTTTCGAGCCCTTGGGCTCCACCTGCACGACGACGGCGGCCCGGGCGGCCACTTCTTGATCAGCCGAGAGGCCTTCGGCGAGTGGGCCGAGGGGCGTCAGCAGTTCAGAATGGATCACTTCTACTCGTGGCTTCGAAAGCGCTTGAACGTGCTGGTCGACGACAAGGGGAAACCCGAAGGTGGCCAGTGGAGCTTCGATGCCGAGAACCGCGGGCACGCTCGGGGCGTCGAGATGCCCCAAATACCGTGGTTCACTCCCGATGACCTGACCCGGCGCGTGATGTCATGGGTCGCGCGCGAGGGCGTCGGGCAGTGGGGCAAGCTCGAACCCTTCGGTTGGCCGGTGACGCGGGCGCAGGCGCTCTCGTGGCTCTCTGCTTTCGTGAAGAACCGGCTGAGCGCCTTCGGCGATTACGAAGACGCCATTCGCAGCGACGAGCGCTTTCTGCACCACTCGTTGTTGTCAGCGCCACTCAACCTCGGGCTGCTTCGACCTGACGAGGTCATCGCCGCGGTGCTCGAACGCTACGAGCGCGGCCTGGCCTCGCTGGCCAGCACCGAAGGCTTCGTGCGCCAAGTGCTCGGGTGGCGGGAGTTCATGCGCGGCATGTACTGGCACCTGATGCCGAAGCTGCGTGAAGCGAATCAGCTCGGCGCCCACCGGCCATTGCCTTCGTTCTTCTGGCACCCCGAGCGCGCGACGATGCGCTGCATGGCCGACGCGATCGGCTCGGTGCACGACACCGGGTACACCCACCACATCGAGCGCCTGATGGTGCTGTGCAACTACGCCACCCTCTCGGGCCTCGACCCGCGCGCCGTCTCGCACTGGTTCTGGGCGGCCTTCGTCGACGCGTACGAGTGGGTCGAGCTGCCCAACGTCGTCGGCATGGCGATGTACGGCACCGACGCCTTCACGACCAAGCCCTACATTGCGAGCGGGGCATACATTCGAAGGCAGAGCGGCATGCCCTCGAAGGGTCGCGGGTCGGCCACGCATCAGCGTGAAGCCCCGTGCGCCAGCTGCCGATACGACAGCGAGCAAAAGGTCGGCCCGAAGGCGTGCCCCTTCAACGCCCTGTACTGGGACTTCATGGCCACGCACCGGGAGCGGCTGGCGGCGAACCCGCGAATGCGAACCATGCTCGGCACGCTCGACCGCTTCGGGCCCGAGGTGCAGCGCGCCATTCACGCCACGGCCGAAGCCCACCGCGCGTCGCTCGAGCCCACAGATCCTCCTTGGGTCATCGACGAAGACGCGGGCTAGAGGTCAGCGTTGGCGAACGCCGCGCGCAGCTTCGCCTCCATGCGCGGTTTGAACCTGTTGCCCCTCAGCACCAGCCTCGCCAGGTGCACAAAGTGCTTGGCATTTTCGAGCAGCCACGTGCCGTCGGGCTCGTTGAGCCCGTTCTCTGACAGATCGAGCAAGGCCAACTTCGCGACCCGCCCGCTCGCGATCATCCGCTCGACGAAGGTGGTGATTTCGTTGCACCCCCGCACACCAATCGCAGCCAACTCGGGAAAGAAGCGGGTCGACGCCAACGGCGTCAAATGCCGCCCGGTCATCACGCTCTCTCGCCCGACCGTCAGTACCAACCCCTTGAGCGACGGTAAATCGCTCTCGAGCAGATCAGCGAGCACCCGGTGCGTGAGCGCAGGCAGGTCGAGCTCGAAGTGGCGAAGGCCCGGGTGCTTCAAACGGTGCAGCTCGGTCATCGCGGCGCGTGCCACCAGGTACTTCAGCTGTTTTCGGTGCTGCACCGGAGCCAACGAGCTCAACGTCGGCCAGCGCGTCACCTTGTCTGCGTCGAGCGCGCCCACCTCGAGCGTCTCGAGGTGCATCGGCCACTGTGAGTGGCACAACACCGACAGTGCGTCATCGTAGCTGGGCAGCTGTGACGTGCCTCCGGGCCACGCCAGCTCGAGGCGTCGCAGCATGCGAATCGAGGGGCTGTTGAACAGCACCGGTATCAGCTGCGGCAGGGTCAGCGCGTGCCGGCGGCGGGGCTCACAGGTCAGTCGCGCAGTCGAGATGAAGCCGTGCTGCCACTCGAGCTCTACTTGATTCATCGCCCCACCCAGGTCGCCCAACAACGCCTCGGCATGGGTGCGCAGCAACGCCTTCGCCGTCTTCTGGTCGCCGCGGGCCTGGGTCGAAATCAGCTCTCCACGCGGGTCGCCCTGGGCGAGCAGCGAATCGGCGTAGACCAGCCACGGGGCGTCATCACTCGTGGGGGTCAGCGCCGACGACCACGCCTCGAATGGAGCGTCGCGAAACCCGTCAGCGACCCGCTGGGCAACCAGCTGCTCCGCGGTCTTGGTCGCGGCCTCGGGTGATGGCCGCTCGATTCTCCTCAGCTCGCCGGGGGTGTTCTCGAGGCCTGCGCGAAGGGTGATCACCGCCCCTTCGACCGAGATCTCCCACACCCGCGCATGGGGGCTCTCATCGAGCCGCAGCCTGCGTTTCATGGAGCAGGCGGAGGAGGAGGAGGCGGCGGCTTGGCGAACTTGGTCTGCATGCGCTCGACCACCCGGCTCAAGGCGTAGCCGATCGAGATCATCCACACGTACGCCAGGGTGGCGGGGTGGGTGACGAACCGGCTGCTGTAGGCCTCGTTCACTCTCCAGCGGTCCAGGTAGATCCAGTAGATCCACACTCCGGTGAGCGCGAGCGAGAGCACCGACGTGCAGAACCCGAAGTTGTGCTTCGAGAAGAGGCTGCTGATGATCGCCTCGAACAGCCCGACGAAGACGAAGCCGCTGATCAAGCCAAGCACCGTGGCGCCAATGATGACGTGCGGCCAGGCGTTGGCCTCGCCACGTTCCATCTCCAGGTGCTCGCCGAGGTGATCTCCGATTTTCTCCATGCGGCCTGCAGCCTACCTGAACTTCTAAGAGGGGCGACGAGAGCGTGGTCGCGGAGGCCGAAGCGTGCCACGAGCTGACCATGACCGAACCAACCATCGTCGTCGCGGGCGCCACCGGCCGTCTCGGTGAGCGCATCGTCAAGGCCCTGCGGGCGAAGAACGCGAAGGTCGTCGCGTTGACCCGCGCCAACAGCAACCCCGAGAAGGTCGCGGCGCTGAAGCTCGAGGGCGCTGAGATCGCCGCGGTCGATTTCAAGAGTGTCGACAGCGTCGCCGGGGCTTGCGAGGGCGCCTCGTGCGTCGTCTCCGCTGTGCTCGGCATGCGAGAGACGATGATCGACGGCCAGTCGGTGCTGCTCGACGGCGCGGTGAAGGCGGGAGTGCCGAGGTTCATACCCAGCGATTACGCGCTCGACTACACCAAGCTGGCCAAGGGCCAGAACCGCAACCTCGACTGGCACACCGAGTTTCTCGAGCGCGTGTACAAAGCGCCCATCGCGCCGACCTCGATTCTCAACGGCGCCTTCATGGAGCTGCTGCTCGGCCAGGCTCCGTTCATTCTCTTCAAGCTTCGACGGGTGATCTACTGGGGCAGCGACACCCAGGCGCTCGACTTCACCACCATGACCAACACCGCCGAGTTCACCGCCTGCGCGGCGCTCGAGGCGAAGACGCCGAAGTTTCTCAACTGCGTCGGCCAGCGCGTCACCGCAAAAGACCTGGCGACCATCGCGAGCGAAGTGACCGGTCAGACCTTCAAGACCCAGTGGGCAGGCACCACCGGCATGCTCGGAGCGATGATCTCCGGCATGAAGACGGTCATGCCTGCGCCGAACGACCCGTTTCCTCCCTGGCAGGGCATGCAGTACTCGAAGAACATGTTCGAGGGCCGCTGCTTGCTCTCACCCATCGACAACGATCGCTACGCCGGCATCAAGTGGACGCAGGTCAAAGAGCTGCTCGCGACACGGCCCGCGCCTTAAGTAAACTTCGCGGGTGGCCACTTGCCGGCGGCTTCGAGCGACTTTCGCACCTCAGGGTTCTCGTCCATGAAGGCCTTGAGTGACTCCTCGGTGATCTGCACCTCGATGTCGGAGCTGCCCAGCTTCGCCTGACACGCCAACCGCGAGGCCTGGCGCACGTCGAAGGCGAGGTCGAGGCGATCCATCTCCATGTCGTCTTGCTCGGAGAGCGTGTCGAGCCCCTTCTTCACCCACACGTGGCAGGTCGAGCACGCGCACACGCCACCACAGGAGTGCCCGACTTGCGCATGGCCCGCCTCGGCCGCGTCGAGAATCGAAGTGCCCTCGGCGACCTCGACGGTGAGGTCGTTCAGCGGGCTCATGAAGCGAACGCGAGGCATGTCAGAAGTCTTCTACGCGGTGCCCGACGGCGGCGGTAGAGATCGCGCGATTCATGATTCGCTCGACGAACGGCTTGGCGTGGTCATCGAGCGCGGTGATCGCGTCTTTTAAGGTTTGGTGGTCTTTGACCTCGGCCGCCAGCGCCTGCAGTTCGTCGACTTTGTTGGTGAACGCGCTGCGCTCGGCGTCGCTCAGCAGGTCTCCATTGGTGGCCAATTGCTTTCGCGCGTCACTGAGCACCCGGCGCGCCTCGACCTGTTGCTCGACCAGCAGCCGGTTCTGCACGTCGGCCTCGGCGTTCTCGATCGAGTCGAGGAGCATCTGCTCGATCTCCTCATCGGTGAGCCCGTGGGTCGGCTTGACGGTGACTTTCTGCTCGGCTCCAGTCGCCTGATCTTTCGCACCGACCGTCAGAATGCCGTCAGCATCGATGGCGAAGCGCACCTCGATGCGCGCCATGCCAGCCGGTGCCGCGGGGAGCCCGGTCAGCTTGAACCGCGCCAATGAGCGGCAATCACTGACCATTTCACGCTCGCCCTGCACCACGTGAATGTCGACCGCGTTCTGGCCATCTTGAAACGTGGTGAACACCTGCGCCTGGGCGATCGGTATCGGCGAATTGCGCGAGATGAGCTTCTCGACCACACCGCCCATCGTCTCGAGCCCCAGCGAGAGAGGAATCACGTCGAGCAACAACACTTCGTCTTGCCGGTCGGCGTTGGTCAGCAGGTCAGCCTGAATCGCCGCTCCGAGGGCCACCACTTGATCGGGGTCGATGTCGGCCAATGGCTCTTTGCCGAAGGTCTGGGCCACGAAGGTTCGCACGGCGGGCACCCGCGTCGAGCCACCCACGAGCACCACGCCCTTGATGTCAGCCGCGGTGAGCCCAGCGTCTTTCAGCGCGCGACGTACCGAGGCCCCGGTCTTCGCCAGCAACGGCTGAATCCACGAGTCGAAGTCAGCGCGTGACACCGCGAAGTCGGCCCCTTCGAACGGCAAGGTGGTCTGCGCTGAATCGGTGAGGCGCTCCTTCGCCACCTTCGCCGCCTGCAACAGCGTCGCGATCTGGGTCGGCGTCGGCGCCGAAATGCCCCTCGCCGCGAGCACCTTCTCGACGATCGCGCGATCGAAGTCGTCTCCGCCCAGCGCGGAGTCACCGCCGACCGACTTGACCTGAAACACACCCTCCACCAGCTCGAGAATCGAGATGTCGAAGGTGCCGCCGCCCAGGTCGTACACGGCGAACAGCCCCTGCGCGTTCTTGTCGAGCCCGTACGCCAGCGCCGCCGCCGTCGGCTCATTGAGCAACCGCAGCACCTCGAGGCCAGCGAGCCGCCCAGCATCTTTGGTGGCCTGCCGCTGCGCATCATCGAAATACGCGGGCACGGTGATCACCGCCTGCTCGACCTTGGTCGCGAAGCGCGATTCAGCCCGTCGCTTGAGCTGCCGCAAGATCTCTCCCGAGACCTCGATCGCCGAGACCGGCTGCCCGCCCGCGACTTGAAAGCGCACCACGCCTTGGGTGCCAGGCACGAACTGATACGCGCCGAGCTTCTTGGTCTCGACATCGCCCAGCGACTTGCCCATGAAGCGCTTGACCGATTTGATCGTATCGGTCGGAGCCTCGGCCAACTTCGCCACCGCCCGCTGACCGACCAGCACGCTGCCGTCAGCCGCGTAATTCACGACCGAGGGCAACAGCACCGCGTCACCCTCATCGACCTCGACGCAGATGGGCTTGCCGTTCACCACCGCGGCCACGAGGGAGTTCGTGGTGCCCAAGTCGATGCCGACCACCTGCCCCTTGGGCTTCAAGGGGTCATGAATCTGCAAAAAGCCTTTCACGACAGGGTCTCCTCTTCGAAGGCTTCGACTTCTTCGAGAAACCGCGTGAAGTACTTCACCCGGCCCAGCTGATGCGCGGCGAGGGCGGTGTCATCGGCCTTGAGCGCGTTCACCGCGGTCGCGAACGCCGCGTCTTTGAGCTCAACGACCTCCGCCGCCATCGCGCGCGCGGCCTCGAGGTCTTTCTTTCGCAGGGCGCCTTCGAGCTTCTCACGGCGCTCCATGACCTCTTCGAGAAAGGCCATCGGCATCTTCGCCGCAGCCGCTGACGCGTCGTTCTCGAGGTCGATGCCCTTGAGCTTGAGCAGGTAAAATGCGCGTCGAACCGGGTCTTTGAGCACCTTGAAGGCATCGTTGACCGCGGTCGTCTTCTCGAGCGCGATTCGCCGCTCGCGGGCATCACCGTGGGCCGCGCGATCAGGGTGAAACTGCATCGACAAGTCACGCACCTGCTGCTCGAGCGCGCGAACATCGAGGTCGACCGAAGGGGGCAGGCCGAAGACGTCGAAGTGGGTCATGACGTCACACCGTGAAGCTGTCGCCGCAGCCGCACGCGCTCTTCACGTTCGGGTTCTGCAGCTTGAACCCCGAGGCCATCAAGCCGTCTTCGAAGACGAGCTCAGTGCCCATCAGGTACAGGTAACTCTTCGAGTCGACGAAGATGCGAACGCCCTCGCGCTCGAAGATCTTGTCTCGCTCCTTGGCGGCCTCGGCCCACTCCATGTGGTAGCTCAACCCCGAGCAGCCGCCGCCCTTGACCATGATGCGCAGGCCCGCGTTCGGCGTGTTGCGTTCGACCAGCAATTTCTTGAGCCGCTCGACGGCCGAGTCGCCCAGCCCAATGCCCTTGCCCGCGGGCTTACCGCCGGGGAGGGCGGCGTTGCCGGGCATGACCGTCACAGACGCGGTGGCCTGAGCCTCGCTCATGGTGGGTTACCGGTGCTCCGCGAGGGCTTCGGCGGCAGGCACCGCGGCAGCGAGCTTCTTCGCCCGCTTGTCTTGAAAGTCTTTGATCGCCGCTTTGATCGCGTCTTCGGCGAGCACCGAGCAGTGAATCTTGACCGGAGGCAACGAGAGCTCTTTGGCGATCTCCTTGTTGGTGATCTGCTGGGCGTCGGCGATCGACTTGCCCTTGACCCACTCTGTCACCAGCGACGACGAGGCGATCGCCGAGCCGCAGCCGAAGGTCTTGAACTTGGCGTCTTGAATGATGCCGTCGTCGTTGATCTTCAGCTGCAACCGCATCACGTCGCCGCACGCCGGAGCCCCGACCAAACCGGTGCCCACGTTCGGATCTTCTTTGTCCATCGTCCCCACGTTGTGGGGGTTCTCGTAGTGCTCGATGACTTTGTCGCTGTAGGCCATGGTGAATCTCCGTGTTTCAAAAAATCAGTGTGCGGTCCAAGCGATCGACTTCAAGTCGATGCCTTCTTTGGCCATTTCGTAGAGCGGGCTCATCTCGCGAAGCCGCTTGACCGACTTGGTCATCAGCTCGATGACGTAGTCGACCTCTTCTTCGGTGTTGAAGCGCCCCAGGCCGAACCGAATCGAGCTGTGGGCCATGTCTTCTTCGACGCCCAGCGCGCGGAGCACGTACGACGGCTCGAGCGACGCCGAGGTACACGCCGAACCTGAGCTGACCGCGACGTCTTTGATCGCCATCATCAGGCCTTCGCCTTCGACGTATGCGAACGAAACGTTCAAGTTGCCCGGCAGGCGGTGCTCGAGCGAGCCGTTGATGATCAGCAGGTCGAGGTTCTTCTCGAGGCCGGCCAACAGCCGTTGACGCAGCGCGATCAGCCGAGCCGCTTCAGCCGCCATCTCGGTGCGGGCCAATTCACAGGCCTTGCCGAAGCCGACGATGCCCGACACGTTCAGGGTGCCCGAGCGCATGCCACGCTCGTGACCACCGCCATCGATGCCGGCCGCGATGCGAACGCGGGGCTTTCGGCGCACGTAGAGGGCTCCGATGCCCTTGGGCCCGTAGAGTTTGTGCGCGGTGAGGCTCACCAAATCGGCCTTCGCCTCTTCGACCGAGAACGGTACTTTGCCGACCCCTTGCACCGCGTCGGTGTGAAAGAGCACGCCCTTCTCACGGCAGATGGCGCCAATCTCATTGACCGGCTGCACGACGCCGATCTCGTTGTTGGCGAGCATGATCGACACCAGAATCGTGCGGTCGGTGATCGCCGCGCGCAGCTCGTTCAAGTCGACCAGGCCGTCTTTCTTCGGCGACAGGTATGTCACCCGCGCGCCCACCCGAACCTTGTCGACCCAGCGCTTGAGCAACGCGTCGTGCTCGAGGTCGTGCTTGATCTCGAGCGTGGCGAGGTCGTCGGCGTTGACGTCTTGGCCGGTCAGCTCCATCAGGCGTTGAATCTTCAGCTCGTCGATTCGCTCGGCGCGCATGCGCTCGAGGCGCTTGCAGGTGTCGAGCACGGCCTTGTGCTCGGTGGTCAGGGTGATGAGGTGATCGCCCTTGTCTTTGTAGAACTCGACCACGCCCTTGAGCGCCAGGTTGTTCGACTCGGTCGCACCCGAGGTGAAGACGATCTCTTTGTCTGAAGCGCCGATGAGCGCGGCGACCTGCTTGCGCGCGAGCTCGACGGCGGCCTCCGCCGTCCACCCGAAGCTGTGATTGCGCGATGCGGCATTGCCGAAGCTCGCTTCGAAATACGGCTTCATGGCCTCGACGACACGCGGGTCAGTCGGCGTCGTCGCGTGGTTGTCCATGTAGATGGGGAGCTTCAGCATCGAACGCCTCGAAAGTGAATGTGGACCAATCCGGTCCTGATTCACAGGTCCTCTAACGGGCCGTACACCTACACGTCAAGCCCATGGCAAGAGTTACGCGGGGTTGACGATGATTTGGCCGTGTGAACCAGCACTGGGCGGTATAAGGCCTGCCCCATGAGCCAACGCCTCGGAGTCAACGTCGACCACGTCGCCACCCTTCGCCAGGCTCGCAAAGCGATGTACCCCGACCCGGTCACCGCCGCCGCGATGGCCGAGCTCGCAGGCGCGGGTCAAATCACCATTCACCTGCGTGAAGACCGCCGTCACATTCAAGAGCGCGACCTGAAGGTGCTCCGCGAGACCACCCAGACGATGCTCAACCTCGAGATGGCCGCGACCTCAGACATGGTCAAGCTGGCCTACGAGTACAAGCCGAACATGGTGACGCTGGTGCCCGAGCGCCGCGAAGAGCTCACCACCGAGGGCGGCCTCGACGTCGGCTCGCAGAAAGACGCGATCGGCCGGGTCGTCAAGACCCTCAAAGACGGCGACATCGTCGTCTCGCTCTTCATCGACCCCGATTTGGATCAGGTGAAGGCCTCGCACAAAGTCGACGCCGACCGCATCGAGCTGCACACCGGTCGCTACTGCGAGGCGAGGGGCGAGAAAGACCGCGCCCGCGAGCTTTCGCGCATCGTCGACGCCGCCAAGACCTCGGTGAAGCTGGGCATGGGCTGCGCCGCGGGTCACGGGCTCAATTACGACAACGTTCGCCCCATCACGCAAATCGCGGAGATCGACGAGCTCAACATCGGCCACGCCATCGTCGCGCGTGCGGTGTTGGTTGGGTTCGAGCGCGCGGTGCGAGAAATGATCGAGCTGCTGAGGGCTCCGTGAAGCGGGTGCTCACCGCCGAAGAGATGCGCGAGGTCGAGGCCTCGGCCGCCGTGCACGGCACCTCCATCGCGTCGCTGATGGAGAACGCCGGCGACGCCCTCGCCAAAGAAGCGATTCGGCACGCGAGCAAAGAGGGCCGGGTCTTGGTGCTGTGCGGCCCGGGCAACAACGGTGGTGATGGGTTGGTCGCGGCGAAGACCCTGGCGCAGGCCAAGCGCACCGTCTTCGTCGAATCACTGGTGCCGACCGAGGTGCTCAAAGAAGAGCCGCTGCGGCACGCCCGGGCCTTGCGTGACTTGGGCGTGGCACTCGCGCCGATACCGCAGTCGCTGAGGGTCGAGCCCGGAGACGTCGTCATCGATGCGCTCTTGGGCACCGGGCTGTCGCGGCCTCCTGAAGGGGCGATGGCCGAGGCGATAGGGCGAATCGGCAAGTGGCGCGAGCTGGGCGCGAAGGTCGTGTCGGCCGACTTGCCCTCGGGGCTGCAGAGTGATTCGGGCCAACCCCTGACTCCGCATGTCACCGCTGACGCCACGGTGGCGTTCGGGTTCTTGAAGCGGGCGCACATCGTCGAGCCAGGCGTGTCGATCTGCGGCGTCACCACGGTCGCCGACATCGGCATCCCCAGAGGCACGGAGTCGGTGCTCAGTGATTCTTCGGTGAGTTTGACCGAGGAGGCCGACGTACGAGCCCGCTTTCACCCCCGCGCCGCTGACTCGCACAAGGGCACGTACGGGCATTTATTGGTCGTCGCCGGCAGCCGGGGCAAGACCGGAGCGGCCGCGTTGGTCGCCAAGGCCGCCCTGCGTACGGGTGTCGGTCTGGTCACGGTCGCGACGCGCTCGAATGCGCTCGAAGCGGTGATGGCGCACGCGCCCGAAGTGATGGGCATCGAGCTGCCGCACGAAGGCCCGATGGGGCCCGGTGATTTGAATGCGTTGCTCGATGCTGCCGATGGCAAAGACGCAGTGGTCTTCGGCCCGGGCATTGCGCGCGATGAGTCGACGAGCAAGTTGCTGGCGGCCTTTCTCGAAGAGCTGACCGTGCCGTGCGTGCTCGACGCCGATGGGCTCAACGCGCTGGGTACGCAAGCCGAGATTCTCAAGCGCGCGAAGGGTGAGCTGCTGTTGACTCCGCACCCGGGTGAGATGGCGCGGTTGTTGGGCTCGAACACCGCGCAGATCAACGCCGCCCGCATCGAGACGGCGCGAAAATTTTCGGTCGAGCACCAGGTGGTGCTGGCGCTCAAGGGCGCGCGCACGGTGGTCGCTCGTGAAGACGGCGCGGTGTTCGTGAACCCCACCGGCAACCCCGGCATGGCCACGGGCGGCACCGGCGATGTGCTCAGCGGCATCTGCGGGGCCCTGTTGGCGCAGGGGTATTCGAGTGAAGAAGCAGCGATTGTGGGCGTGTACGTGCACGGCCTGGCCGGAGACCTCGCGGCGGCTCGCGTCGGCCAGCGGGGGCTCATCGCGACTGACGTGATCGAAGCCCTCGGCGAGCTCTGGTCGAAATGGCACCTGTAACGTTCAGCACGTCGTCGGCCCAAGAGACGTTCTCGCTCGGTGAGCGGTTGGGCAGGGTGCTCGAGCCACTCGACTTCGTGGGGCTCACAGGTCAGCTCGGCGCGGGCAAGACGCAGCTCAGCCGCGGCATCGCGCAGGGCGCCGGAGTGCCCCTCGAAGACGTGTCGAGCCCCACCTACGCGATCATTCAGACGTATTCGGGTCGAATCACGCTGCACCACGCCGACCTGTACCGGCTCTCGACGCAAGATGACCTCTACTCGGTGGGTTACTTCGACCTGCTCGAGCAAGAGGCGGCGATGTTGGTCGAGTGGGTCGATCAAGTGCCCGGCGCGGCCCCTGACGACGCCTTGCGCATCACCATCGACGTTCTCACGGCCACGGAGCGCCGGTTCACGTTCACCGCCTCGGGCCCGAGGTCAGAGCGGCTCCTGCTCCGCTTGTCCTGAGGCCTCGAAGGACCCGTCTTGCCCGGCGGACCCTTCAGACTTCACGCGTAGAGGGGCGTTGGATCAGCCGAATGACCGCAATCACCAGGTACCCGAGCAGCAGCAGTACCACCGAGTCGGTCACGCAGTAGATGGCTTCAGCCAGCGCCTGGCTGCCGAGAACTTTCGGGCCGGTCGGTTCGAGCACGTTCCAGTCAATGAGCCCGAGCGCATCGAAAGCCAGAGCCGGGCCGACGAAGAAGACCACGAGCGGCGCGTCGAGAAGGCGATTGAGCCACGAGAGCTGGGCTTGCTCGCCAGCCCACGAGAGAACCCACAGGCTGGTCGGCAGCGAGGCGATTGACCATACCGCCACGTGCCGATTCACGAATTCACTGTGACATGGCGAACTGAAGGAGGCAAAACCGTTTGATGGCCGAGAGAACCCGCGACCCGAACCGCCCCGAGAGCACCGAGGAGGGCACCTTCGACGAGAAGGCGGTCGCGCGCATTTTGCAACGGGCCACCGAGCTCGAGCGGCTCAAGACGAACGAAAGCACCAAGCTGACCTTGGCTGAGATCGAGGCCATCGCGCGTGACGCCGGCATCGACCCGGCGCTGGTCTCGCGAGCGGTCAATGATCTTCGTCGAGAGCCGACCACCACTTTGGCCACGACGCTCTTGGGCGAGCCGACGAGGAGGGTCCTGGAACGCGTAATCCCCGTCAAGGTCGAGGCGGCTGACCACGAGCGACTCGTGGCCTTTCTGCGAGGTGAGCTTGCGCAACTGAGCGCAACACCACCCGCGATCTCGTCGGTCGGGCGTTCGCTGACCTACTTCAATGGCGCTGACGGCCGCTCGCAGAGCGTCGAAGTGCAGCTGATGCCCGAAGGCGAAGGCACGATGATTCGCATCATCGAGAGCTCGTCGAGGTTGGCGGGTGGCATCGTTGGGGGTGCGATGGGGTTGGCGGGTGGGGGCGTGACACCAATCGGCTTTCTCGTCGGGTCTGCGCTTGCTGATACGGCGGGTTTTCCAGTGGCAGTCGGGGTGGCAACCGTCGTCGCGGCGTACCTCGGTACGATCTTCAGCGGAGCGCGCGCCTTGTACGGGAGCCTCGTTCGCAAGCAGCGCACGCAGGTCGACGCCCTGATGACACGCCTCGAGGGTGCGCTGAAGGCCAAGCCGTAAAGAGATTCGGCGTGCTCCCAACCGGCTGATTTCTCAGCCCCAGCAGACCGCGGCAGTCACTCTGACGCGGTTTCGAGGGTCTCGGAGACCGCGGCAGTCTCGCAACCCGGGTTTCGAGGGTTTCGGAGACCTCGGCAGTCTCGCAAACCCGCTTTCGAGGGTTTCGGAGACTGCCGCAGTGAAAGAGGGCACCGGGAAAGGCCCTGTGTACGCGGGGTTAGCGCGGGCTGGACACCGAGGCCTCGAGGGAGCGGGGCCGACGCAGCGTCTCGGCGGTGACTCCGGTTTGGGCCCGAAACCATTCACTGAAGTGCTG
>JANLPS010000347.1:0-16542 GCA_031367385.1 Archangium sp.
GCCGGGATGAAGTAGGCGTTGTGCTTCGCGGCGAGGGCGGCTCCGAAGGCGAGGCCGGTGTAGAGCCACCAGCGCGGCCGGGTCAGCGCTTGCCAGAAACAGTACACGACGAGCAGCCACAGCGAGGCGACCGGCACGTCGAAGCAGGCGAGGTGCGACTCGAAGAACTGCCGCGGTATCAACAGCCACATCAGCGCGGCGAAGATGCCAGCGTTGCGCCCGAAGAGCGGCTTGGTCAGCAGGTAGGTCAACGGCAGAATCAGCGCCGCCAACGCGAAGGCTGGCACTCGAAACGCCGCCGCCGGCCGCAGCAGGTGCAACGCCTGGTTGAAGAGCAAGAACGAGAGCCCGTACAGGTTCTTCATGCCCGCCGGGTGCTCGTGATTGTAGTCGAAGTACTGGGTGATCGTGCCGTCTTTGAAGGCCTGCGACGGAGATTGAAAGAGCAGCTGAAACCAGTGCGCGTGGTTCTCAGCGGCGTAGAAGTAGAAGCTCTCGTCGCGAACGAACCCGGCGGCCTGCTCGGTGATGAAGAGAATGATGAAGGCGCCGAAGAAGAGGGCGTAGGTGATGAGCTTGTCGTGGTTCGACGGGCTCACCATGAGAGTTTCTTGGCTCACCATGAGAGTTTCTTGCCTCACCATGAGAGTCCCGGGTTGTTGAGCTGGAGGTGCCGGGTCAGAGCCGCTCATGGCGCCCGCCCTGAGAACCCGTAGAGCTCGAAGCAGACTTCACGGTCATTCGGGTTCGCCGCGGCCACCCACACACGCACGGTCGCTCCATCGGGAGTCGCCTGGCGCTCGACCCGCTGCACGCCATCGGTGCCCGGCGGCAGGGGCAGCACCGAGGTCTGCCCATTCACTTCGAGCCCGAGGTCAGTCTGCGAAACGCCTTCGAGGTGCACGGCGTGCTCCCAGATGTAGCCGCCCATCAAGACGAGTGAATCGGCCGCCGGCACGTTCTCGAACTCGGCCACCAACCGCGCCCCACCCCCGGGGGGAAAGAATCGAAGACACTTTCGCGGCTGGTACTTCAATTCGCGCCACTCGGGCAGCACCTCGCCGCCATTCGGGCACCGGTGCGACCGCCCATTCCACTGGCAGGGTACGCGAGCGCCATCGCGTTGCTCGAGGTACACCTTCGCGCTTCCGAGCGACCCGTTCGCCGAGAACCGCACCGGCCGGGCCCGCCCATTGGTGAACAGCCGCAGCGAGAGGTTGCCGAAGCGCCGTTCGCTGCCCACCTCGGTGCGTTGAGGCCCGAAAACAGTCATCAACTCGCCCACGTTCGAGCGAGGCAGGTTCGGCTCGGCCAGCAACCAGATGCGCGGGTACAATTCGAGCGAGTCGCGATCTGACCCCAGGTAGCCGGTCACTTGCACCGACTCCGGCAGGTAGATGCGGGCCCGCTCCGTCCACCAAGGGTAGAGGAGCACCACGTCACCGGGCTGCGCCTCGAGGCTCAGCACTTGCGCCACGGCTTGGTAATCAGACTCGGCGACGTGGGTGGTGGGCAGCCAGAGCTGAAAGACCAGGCAGGCCACGGCCACGACCGCGATCACCAGACCCTCGGCGAGGGCTGTTTTCGACACCGGGCTCACGACTTGGTCTGGCGAATTTTCTGTTCGCTCTGCTCGCGGCAGAACACGCAGAAGATCGAATCTCCGCCGGGGTACGATGGCGTCCACTGCGGGTACATCGAGCAGCGCGGGTCGAGGCAGTGGTGCAGGCCGAAGGCGTGACCAATCTCCTGCATCGCGTAGCGCGCCAACACCGGCACGTTCTCTTCGAGGTTCTTGATGTGCGACGAGGTGACGATGGCCCGTTGCCCGTTGTACTTCGAGAGCCCGTAGGTCGGTGCCTCACCCGAGACCAACTTGCGCGCGGCCAGCTTTCGCGAGGTCAAGAACACGACCTTGTCGTCGGTGAACGCCTGCACCTTCGGCAACGCGTCGAGCAGCTTGAGCGCATCGAGCGGGTCTGAAAACCCGTTGGGCACGGTGGCTGAGCCCGAGTGCTCGGCCCCTACGCCGAAGGCCGTGTAGAGCACCTTGGTGAGCTGCTTGAGAATCGGCGGCTCGTACTCATCGAGGGTGACAACGCGAATCACAGGGAGCTCCTGACCTACTTCGCCTTCGGGGGACGGCCGCGTTTTTTCGCAGCGGCAGCGGCAGCGGGCGGAGCCGCGGCGGCGGGCTTGGCCTTGGCCGGGCGACCGCGTTTCTTGGCTTCGGCAGCAGCGGCGGGGGCGGGCGCTTTGACGGCCTTGGCGGCAGGCGCAGCGGCCTTGACGGCCGGGCCAGCCTTGGCGGCGGCGGCCTTCTTCTTCGGAGCCGCTACCGGAGCCTCGTCGTCGTCGTCTTTCTCGGGGGCGTCGGCGTCATCATCACCCTCATCGTCGTCGCCGTCATCGGAGTCAGACTCGTCGTCGCCCTCTTCGTCATCGTCGTCTTTGACGACCGCTTTCTTCTTCTTCGGCGCCGCCTTCTCTTTGGCGGGCTTGGCGGCCTTCTTGGGCGCCGCGGCAGCCGGAGCGGCCTCTTCGTCGCCCTCACCTGGCTCGACCGGTTCTTCAGGCTCTTCGACGGTTTCTCCATCGAGCCCGAGCAGGTCATCGCCGAGGCCGAGGCCGTCGTCGTCTCCACCGAGCTCTTTGAACTCTTCGATGCTGCGCTTGGGGCGCTCTTTGCCGACGGGGAAGAGCACGATGTCGAGCGCGTCTTCAGCGTCGCACTCGGCGCCACCCAGGGCAGCGGCGATCTCGGTCACCACCAGGTGACGGGCGTCGTTGTAGAGCTCGCGCTCTTTGGGCGGCAGCGGCCGCAGCTCTGAGAGCACCTGCAGGCCTTTGACCACCTCGGCCAGGCCGCGCAGACCGCCTTCAGACAAGCGCAAGGTGTTGTCGCGAGCGCGCTTCTTCCAGTCGAGCGAGGCCTTCTCGGAGTCGCTCTTCAAAAACTCGAAGACCCGCTTCACGTCGTCGGCGTTCGAGAGCCGGCGAATGCCGATGCGCGCGAGCTTCTCTTGCGGTGCTTTGACCCTGGCTCCGGTCTCGACCACCTGGAGGCTGACGAAGACCAGCTTCTGGCCGGCGATTTCTTCAGTCTTGATGTCAGTGACGGTGCACAACCCCTGGTTGGGGTACACGACGCGATCGCCAACCGACAACGAAATCTGCTGGTGAGGCACTGGTACGATGGCAGGTTCGGTCATGTCCCCCTCGAGAAACGGGCGGGGGCAGACGTAGCACAGTCTTTCACGGAGGGAATTGAAACCCTCCGCGGCTTTGACGGGCTCAGTGCGTCGAGTTCAAGCGAACGAGCATCTCATGCAAGCGCGCATCGATCGCGCGTTGCACTTCGGCATCTGAAACCTTCTTGGGCGGAGTCGCCAACGCGGCGCTGGCAACGGCAACTGCGGTGAGCACGACCAGAGCGATGAGGGTTTTCATGTACTCCGATGTAGACCCATTGCGGCGCTGATCAATTTTTTGGCTACAGCGCTGCACCAGCCTGTGATCAGCGCTTCAGCTTGATCTCGACCACCGGGACCTCGGAGTCGAGCTCAGCCTGGGTGACGATGCTGGTGAACCAGAGGCGGGAGGCCCCGGTGATTTTGAGCGGCGTCTCGAATTGGGTGTTGAGCAACCCCAGCGTCGGGTGGCCGATGACCACGTGCGAGACCCGCTTGGCAGGCGAGCTCTGGTGCAGCACGATTTCGTAGGTCGCCTTGGGGTCGAGGCCTTGCGCGAGCACGCCCGAGGGGTCGTTGAGCTTCAAGGCAGGGCCGACGGTGTAATTCTTGGTGCGGCTTTTGGCCATTTGCACCAGCAGGGTGCGCGGCTTGGTCTCTTCGGGGCCTGCGCCTCCCAGCAGCACGGAGGGTATTCGGTAGGCGAACAGCTTCGAGCTGCCGCTGATCACCACAGGCATCTGGCCCAATGCTCCGGCCTGCGAGCCTGCGGTGTTGAGCACGTAGAAGCCCCACCCGAGGGTCGGCCCCTTGTTGAGCGAGACCGAGTAGGTGCGGCGCGGGTCGAGGGGCAGGCTGCCGGCTCCGGCTGAATCGAGCTCGATGTGGTGGCGAATGGGGTCGAGCTCGAAGCGTGAGGTCGGCCAGGTCACCACGTCAGGCGGAGGCTCTTTGAGTTTGAGCGTCGGCGCGACGACGACCGGCGCGGGAGGGGGCCGCGGGGGCTGGGCCGCTCGCGAGAGGCTCTGGAGCTGCGCGTCGATCTCGAGGTGCTGGCCGCCTTTGAGCGGCACGTCGTTGACCCAGGTCAGGAAGCCGGGCGATGACACCTCGACGCGGTACGCTCTGCCGCTGCGCAGGTTGGGTATCTGCACCGGAGTGGCCTGCGCCAAGCGTTGACCGTCGATCACCACCATCGCGCCCAACGGCGTCGAGTGAATGTCGATGGTGCCGTGGGTCAGCTTGATCACCAAAAACACGCCCAAGAAACCGAACAGCGCGGCGGCGACTCCGAAGGCGATGGTCTTGCGAATCGCCGCGGGCGACCGGGCAGGGCGTGGAGCGCGAACCGCGGGCACGTCGCCCAGCGAGACGGTGGGCGGCAGCTGCAACGGCCGGGTCTCGACGTGATCATCTTCGTCGCTGGGCTGACCCATGTGCGCCATCTCGGTGGGCGCTTCGCCATCAGGCTCGGGGTCAGACTCATCGACCCACCCGGCGTCGTCATGGTCGACCGGGTTGGGCGTCTTCTTCCAGCGTGCGACGCGCTCGACGAATTCGCGGGGGAGCTTGACTGGCCGGCCTTCACGAACGAGCTCTTCTTCGAAGAGTAGCTGCAAGAGGTTGCTCAGCTGGCTCGAGTTGAAGCTGGGGTACTGCGCCGACAAGAAGGTCGACAGGTCGTGCTGAAACGCCTCGGCGGTCTGGTAGCGGTCGGTCTTCTCGAGGGCCATCGCCTTGAGCACGATGCGCTCGAGCTCGACGGGCAGCTCGGGGTTGCGCTCGCGCGGCCGGGGAAAATCGCCCTTCGCGATGCGGGTCATCACGTCGTACATCGAGCCTTGGTAGGGCAGCTCGCCGGTGAGCATTTCGTAGAGCACGATGCCGGCTGATGAGACGTCGGTGCGGGCGTCGATCTCTTTGTTTCGGGCCTGCTCGGGCGCGAAGTAGGCGTACTTGCCCTTGACGCCCTTCGACTCGGCCTGATCACGCCCGGCGTTGCGCGCGCGCGAGATGCCGAAGTCGACCAGTTTGATCTGCCCCTCGAAGCTGATCAGAACGTTCTGCGGGCTGACATCGCGGTGCACGATCTTGAGCGGGCGGCCCTGTTCATCGAGCCGGGTGTGCGCGTAGTGCAGGCCCTTGAGCACTTCGGTGGCGATGAACGAGGCGAACTCGATGGGCAAGCGGTGAATGCCGAGCGCTTTCGCGCGCTTGAGTACCTTCGAGAGCGGGGGCCCGTCGACCAGCTCCATCGCGAGAAAGTAGTCGCCGTCGATGTCACCGAAGTCGAAGACCTGCGCGATGTTGCCGTGCGAGAGGCCGATGGCGATGCGCGCCTCGTTGATGAACATGGCGATGAAAGCCTTGTTCGCCGCGTAATGCGGGAGGATCTTCTTGATCACCACCTGCTTGGTGACGCCGGGGGCCGGTGCGTAACGGGCCTTGAAGATCTCGGCCATGCCGCCCGCAGCGATGCGATCGATGAGCTCGTATTTACCGAAAGGCATCGAGTTTGAAGACGCGGGTGACAACGGTTTGGCCGCAGAGAAGAAGGCGGCGGCACGGTACCACGCCCCGTGCGGCGACAACGCTTTTTGCTCGGCACCCAGAAGGTCGCCAACCCCGCGATTCTGTTCTTGGCCCATGGTGCGAGTCTCTGAACACGCCACCTGCTCGCGCAGTGCAGCTGGGCACGCGTGCGACAGGTCGCTGCACCGAGCGCGACAGATCAGCTCGACGGCTTCGAGGTGGTACGAAGCCCTGGTGCGACGTTCGGGTCTCGAGTGGCTGGTGGGGTTCAGCGTTGTGTGCGCGGCCGCGGCCTCCGCGAACCCTGCGATTCTGCTCTTTCCCTCCATTGGCACCACCACGCAGGTGACGGTTCGGGGCCGGGTCTTGCGAGAGGCACCGACCCGCGGCAGCTCGACCATGTCGAAGAACATGCGGTTGCTGGCGGGCGACACCTGGGAAGTGGTGCTGGTCGGAGATTCGGGCGAGCGCGACCCCGAGGTGTACGCGCAGATTCAGGCCGAATTTCCCGACCGGGTGCTCGCGACGTACATTCACGACGTCGGGCGCTCTCAAGACCCGAAGCGGTTTCGAAACATGATGCTGTTCAAGTCGGCCTTCGAGGCCGGGGCTGACTCGGTCGGTCGCGGCCTCGCTGCTCCAGAGTGCCTGAAAGCGTGGCTTCACCCATGAGACGAATGTGTGTGTTGGTGCTGTTGTCGGCGTGCCCTGCGTCGAAGTCTGCCGTCGTCGATGCGGGCGCGAAGGCGATGGTCGCGAAGCTCGAGCCGCTGGCTCCGGTCGGGTTGGCGCAAGACGATGGTGGGGTTGAACAGTACTTCAAGATCAAGCCCCTGGTGCCGCTGGGGCCGGCGGTGCTCGACGACGTGGTGAAGGTGACCATCGATGGCGAGAAAAACGACTGGGACGGCCTCGCCAAGCGCGTGCTGCTCGTACCGGTGGAGGACACCTACCTCGCGCAGGCTTCAGCGTTGTTGGCCAGGCTCGATGACGCCGGGGCCGATGTATGGCTCAAGCACCCCGATGCGAACATCGCGTTTGGCTTGCAGCTTCGCGATGAGCCGGCCTTTCAGGCGTGGATCGATGAGCCCGTCGCGGGGAAATTGCGGGTCATTCACCGCGCCGATGGGTTCGAATTGCAGACCAATTTGGGCAAGTTGCCAGGGCCCGACATCAACGGGCCGACCGTGCCAGTGCGAGGGGGGAAGATGGACCTGACGACCCTGCAGCGGGGCTTCGAGAAGATCTCGGGGCGCTTCAAGGCGGCTCCCGATGTGTGCTTCGTGCCGTCGTTCGGCATGGCGCTCAATGACACCGCGCGCGCGATGGCGGCGAACTTCACTGAGCCGACCAAGGCCTATTTCACGACGACGTGCTTCGTGTACCCCAGGCCTCGAGAGCGCGTCGTCGATGGCGGCCACTGACTGCCGCCTGCGCTACTTGTTCTGGCCCTTGTGCTTGCCGCGGTTGCCCTTCGACTCGACGTAGACGGTGCGTTGCTCCACGACGACTCGGGCGGGAGCGGGCTGGACGACGACGGGAGCAGGCACCACCACCTGCACGCTCGGCATCGGCGGAGCGGGAAGACGAACCGTCACGCTCTGCGCGAGCGCGGGGAGGGCAGCGACGAGCACAGCGACGACGAGAAAGCGAGTGATGCGAGACATGGTGCTCCTGGACAGGAGACGACACGTCTCCTCTCGGCGACCCTATGCCCTCTGGAGCGGTCGCGGAAGCCGCTGAGAACGTCCGCGTGCATGCGCTGCCCTCACACCTGCTGCGCGTGCGCACATCCACCCGAGGAGGTCGCTTGGGCTTACGTCTTTCCGTCGAGCCCAGACAACAATGCGTCGGCTTCTTCGACGGTGGCGACGGTGAACGACTGGTAGCCGCCTTCTTTGCTCGCCCGCTGAAACTGCTGTGCCGCGACTGCCGAGGCTCCGACCACGCGGGCGGTGGCTCGCATGCCCAACCGAAGGCCGGCTTCACCTGCCCGGCGTACTTCTCTGACGCCTTCTTGCGTGAGCGGCCGAAACGACGAGATGTCGGTAACGCACGTGAACCCGGGCTTCATCTTACCGAAGGAGTCGATGGTTTCATCAGCGGCCACGCGGGCCTCGTCATCGCTGAACAGGCCTTCGAGCTTCAAATACACCCGATTTCGGGCCACATCGACGCGCAGGTGGTGCGGCATGGGGTGAATGTTCACTCAGCACGGGCCCAACCGCAATCAACTCGAGAGGGCCGGCGGCCCAGGGTGGCACCGCCGGCGTTACGGGTATCGCCAACGCACCCACTGGTTGCGCGCGTAGAGCAGCTCGCCTGCCATCAATGAGACCGCCGCGTCTTCGAGCTCGAGCTTCGCGAGCAACTCGAAGGCTCCGAGCTCGAGCAGGGCCGCCGACTCGGTCACCGGCGTGGCCGTCTTGCCAGCCACCACGAGGTACTCGGGGTTTCGGCTCGCTTGGAGCGCGCTCTTCCACCGGTGCACGGTGTGCACGGTCGAGAGGTACACGCCGTCTTTCAAGAACACCTGGTGGGTGTCATCAAAGGTGCGGGTGACGAGCGTCTCGACCGACCAGAAATACACCGGGCACGCCGGCGTCACCGCGAGCCGACGCACCTCGACCGGAGCGACGCTCTCGAGCATCACCCCAGGCGGGCTTACGCGAAACGTGAGGGTGGTCGCGGTTCTCATGGCGCATTCGATGACGAGGCGGGCCGCGCCGCCTGACCTTTTCGATTTTCGCTAACAACTGCGCGCTGTCGGGCGTCTTGGGCCTGGCTCGAACAACTCCCAAAGGTCGTTCTCATGATTCGAATTCAAGATGAAGCGCTGGCGTCGCTTGGGTGGCGGGCCCTTTTTGCCTTGGTGGTGTTGGCGTACGGCTGCACGCCCACGGCTTCGGCCCCTGCCGCGAGCGAGTTGATCGTTGCCGGGCCGCTGACCCTGACCCCGCGACTGGCGAGCGTGACCCGCGAGCAAACCGTACAATTCAAAGCCCCTTTCTCTCAGCGCGTCGGCAGTTGGCAGGTCGATGGCGTCGAGGGGGGCTCGCCCGAAATGGGCAGCATCTCAAGCGAGGGGCTCTACACGGCGGGTACCATCGCCGGCGTGCACGTGGTGCGCGCGCTCTCGAGTGACGACTCGGGCGCCATCGCCACTGCGTCGATCGCCAGCGTGCCCCGCTTGAATGTCTTCACCAGCCGCAACGACTCGGGGCGCACCGGGTGCACGACGTGCCAGACATCGTGCCGGAGATCGGCATCACCGGTACGCCGGTCATTGATGGGCCAGCCGCCACGATGTTTCTCGTCGCCGCCTCGAAGCGCGCTGAGGGCACCATCGTGCAGCGGCTGCACGCGCTCGATATCGTGACTGGCAATGAACGGCCCGGGTCTCCGGTCGAGATCGCCGCGAGCGTGCCCGGTACAGGCATCGACTCGGTCGACGGCGTGGTGCCGTTTTCGGCCGCGCAGCACTTGCAAAGGCCCGCGTTGTTGCTTTCGAACGGCGTGGTGTGGGTCGCCTTCGGGTCACACGGCGACGCCGAGCCGTACCATGGGTGGTTGCTGGGGTATTCGGCGTCGACCTTCGCGTTGGTCAGCGCGTTCAACACCACGCCCGATGGCAGCGAAGCCTCGATCTGGCAGGCCGGAGGCGGAGTCGCCGCAGATCGCGACGGCGCGCTCTACGTGATGACCGCCAACGGAGACTTCGATGTCGGCTCCGGAGGGCGTGATTACGGCTCGGCCTTCGTGAAGCTCAGCCCGGCGGGCGCGGTGCTCGATTGGTTCACGCCCTCGAACCAGGCGTACCTGTCGATGTACGACTTGGACCTGGGGGCTGGCGGCCCGATGTTGCTGCCAGACATGCCGGGTGCGCACCCGCACCTGATGGTCGGGGGCGGCAAAGAGGGCGTGATGTACGTGCTCGATCGCGACAACCTGGGGCACTTCAACGCCGCAGGTAACTCGCAGATCGTCGCCAAGGTCGCGGTGACACCGGGGCCCGTGTCGGGCATTGCCACGACGCCCGCGTATTTCAATGGGGCCATCTACGTGGTCGCCAGCAACGGCCCGCTGCGCGCGTTTCGCTTGAGCGGCGGGGTGATCAACCAGACGCCGACGGTCTCGCCCAATACGCTGCGGGGTGGCTCTCCGGCGATCTCGGCCAATGGCACCGAAGGCGGCGTGGTGTGGGTCGCCGAGACGGCGTCACAAGCAGCGCCAGCGGAGCAGCACGCGTGGGACGCGAGCGAAGTGACCAAAGAGCTCTATACGAGCCCCTCCTCGGGCATCAACGCCGCGGGCCTGGCCTCGAAATTCATGATGCCGACGATCGCGAACGGCAAAGTCTACGTGCCGACCCAAACCGAGGTGAGCGTGTACGGCCTCAAGCCCTAGCGAAGCGCTAATTCGCCGGGCTGACGCGAAATGCGCGGCGAGGTGGCGTACGCGGCGGGTGCCCGCTCAGATGCCCTTCGGCCCGATGCACACGGTCTCGCTGCCGTTGGCGCTCTTGCACTGGTAGCCCGTGCGGCAGGTCATGTGTGGGTTGCACGTACGCATGCACCCGGCAGTGCCCTGGCCCAGCGCGTCTTTGACGCAGGTCGAGCCCGTCGGGCAGCTGTTGGTGGGCGTCTCGAGCATGCAGCTGGTCGAGCATGAGCCGCCAGGCGTGAAGTCGCGCGTCAGACAGACAGCGCCACCGCAATCAGCCGCCGAGGTACAGGCATCGCCAATGGTGGGCCCGCAAGCCGCGCCGAGCATCAAGGTCACTGCCAAGAGAAGGAGTCGTCGCATCGCCGCTGCACTATGCGTCTGCGGGCTCGATGACGTGAGCCATTTCTCGCGGGCCGGGGCTCGCGGTCGAAGTTTTACGAGCAGTTGCCTCGAGGGCCACGATCGTCACACCATGCGTTCATGCTGCTCGCACTGCTGTTGGCCACCGGCCCGATTGTATTCCCCGCTCCCGTGCTCGAAGAGGTACCCGCCTGGCGCGCGGTCGCATGCACCGGGCTCGAGGGTGTTCAGGTCTGCAAGTTCGCCACGCTCGATGAGGCGGCCAATGACATGATCGTCGTCGAGCGCCCCGATGGCCACCGCGTCGAGTGGCCGGTCGGCACCTGGGTCAGCACCGTCAATGACTTCATCGTGCTTCGCCAAGACCTCGACGGTGACGACCGCGCCGAGCTGATCGTCGCCAGCCGCTCGAACGAGTCAGACGCCGTCTCGGTGCGCAGCTGGCAAATCGCCATCGTCGACGGCGCGCGCGATGCCACCACCCACTTCGTTTCTCAAGACTGGGGCCCCGACTCCATCTCCGGCACGTCGCTGCTGCTCACGGAGTGGGAGATCTCTTCCGCCAAGGCGGTGTTCGTCGGCCGCGAATATTCGTACCTCCACGGGCACCTCGAGCCGTCGAAGGCTCCGGTGTTGCGGCGTGAGCTGACTGAAGCGTTCTCGGCCGAGCGCAAGATGTTCGAGGGCGAGCTGACCCGTACTCCGCGCAAATACCTGACGCACGGGGCGACCATCAAGCAGCTGGCCGATGCGCTGCCCCTGAAGAAGCAAGACGCGATGGTGCGTGGGCTGACCCTCGACGAGCCCGCGCTCGACATGCACCTCGAGCGTGAGAATGGCACCCTTGAATCGCTCTCGACGCTGCCTGAAGAGGGCCCGGTGCTGCGGCTGGGTGATTCGAAGAGCCGCCGCTTGTACCCGTTGGCCTACGCGCCAGGTGACTCTGAGAGCTGGCTGCTTGGCCAAAAGGTCTCGGTCGCGCTCGAGGGTGACCACGCGAATGGCACGGTCTGGGTCAGCCCTCCTCGGTGAATCGCTTGGGCGTACGTTCGCCAAGCGGGCCTGCTCGGCGTGCTACCGTCACGGCAATGTTCTCCACAGGCAGGCCCGCTGTCGTCGTGTGCTTCGTTCTCGTGCTGCTCAGTGGGTGCGTTGGCGATGTGTCTGGGCTGCCCGATGCAGGTGTCGGTGACGGCGGTGCGGGTGATGCCGCGGTCGCAGCGGGGCGTCGAGACGGGGGTGACGATGGTGGCCGCGGCATTGAACCCATCGCGGGGTTCGGCTCGGGTGCGCAGCGGGGCAGCTTCGATGCGTCGAGTGATGTGTGGGAGCCAGGCCGAGACGACGCGGGGCGGGTCAACCAAAGCTCGTGGGACCTCGTGCCGGCCGGGCGATGGGTGACCGTCGCAGGCACGCGCATCGAAGATCTGACGCCGGCCATTGACGCGCTGGTGCCGGGTTGGAGCGCTTACACGCCCAACCTCAACTGGGACAACTGGACCAACTCCTGGAACGGCTTGGCTGCAGACGTCGACGGCGCCCGCCTCTGGCTCTTTGGGGGCGGTCACAGCAACGGCACCAACAACGGCCTCTATCGATTCGATGGCTACGCGATGCGATGGGCGATCGCCGCGACGCCCAGCGACCCCGCGACGTGGTCGCCCGCGTACCGGGCGTCGGCTGGGGGAGGCGCCACGGGCAACCCCGATTCGCAAGAAGCGTACTTGGCGGCGCTCGACGCGGGCACGCTGCGGGCTGTCGATGATTGGTTCTACGACCAGACTCCGAGCGACAACAAACCGACGGCTCGCCACACCTACAGTGGGTTGGTCTATCTGCCCGATCACCAAGAGCTGGTGATGATGGTGCGGCGCATGTGGCGGTTCGACCTTCGCACCGGTCAGTGGGTGCAACGCCGGCTCTTTTTCGATGACCTCGTCAGCGGCTACCTCGACGGTGAGGGCATCATCGCTTTCTACGACGAAGCAAAGCAGGAGATCACCGCGACCTCGAACGGGTCGACCTACGGCGGCAACGGCCGCTTCGTTCGATTCAACCGTCAGACCGAGACCTGGGTCTCCGGGAGCAGCACCGGCGATGGCTCACCGTGGCAACGGCTGGCCAGCGCCGACGCGCGCTTCGGGAGGACGATCGCCTTCTTTCAACCGCCCGTGGCGATGACCCACGACGGTTTTTGGATGCAGTACAGCCTCGATGCAGGGGTCGTCGCCTCGAGCGGCAATGACCTCCAGGCCGGGGTTGGCTTCGAGTACGCCGGTGGGCTCTCGCAAGGCAGTTTTGCCAAGCTCAGCCGGTACTACGACGGCACGGGCGCGCTCTACGTGCCTCCGCTCAATCGGTACTGGTTGCAGACGCTGATGAACGATGACCAGATCAAGTGGGTTGAGGTAGACCCGACGACGTCTCCGAAGTGGACGTTGCGCCCACTCGACTTCACAGGCGCGGTGCCAAGCCCCCAGCTCTACGGCAAGCGACGCGCGTTCTACGTGCCTCCGCTCAAGGCTGTTCTTTGCCTCTCTGCGTCGAACCGCGACCTGTCGGTGTACAAGCTCCAATAGGGCCGGGCGGCATTGCGGGCCGAAAGCGTCAGCGCTGCGCGGAGATTGCGTCGACGTGCAGCTCCGCGCGGCACGCGGCTTCGCTGAGCCAGGTTTGATTCGCCTCGAGCACTGGGGGGCTCTCGAGCGTCACGGTTGAGCCCTTTTGGTGAAATGGCCCGCTCGATTCACGCAGGTGAATCATCAGCATGGGGCCCGCTTGCTCGAGGCAGAGATTGAAGCGGCATCGGCTCGCGTCTTGAGCGCGAAGGTTGGCGCAGGCTCCGTCAGTGAGGGTGACGCTTTGGGGCACGGTGGCGTTGGCCCCGACCTTCACCGAGAGCTGCGCGGTCTTCAGTGGGTGGAGTTGCACTTCACCCAGGTCTTCAGCGCTGGCGACATGCGTGGGCGCGAAGCCTTCGGCGCGAATGGTGATGAGCCCGGGCGCGGTGGCGGTGAGGTCGAAGGCTCCGGTGCGTTGGTCGAGGGTGACGCCCTTCATCGAGGCGATGAAAAAGCTCGCCCCGGTGACCGGTTTGCCGTGCGCGGTCAGGCGGCCGCGAAAATGCTTCACAGCCGGCTCGGAGGAGCCAGCACTGAGCGCCACCAGCACCAGCCAGAGCGCGCGCATTTATCGAAAAGTGAGAGTCATCGAGGTGAGACGTCGCATACCACTTTGGGGCATGTGATCTGAGCCCGGCGTTCTGCTACGAGCGCCGTGTGCCTCCTGTCGGTGTCGACCCGGTTCGATTTTCGCCGCTCGTCGGAGCGCGTGCCCTGGCGCCGTTGGCCTCGCTGGTGCCCGCCGATTGGCGCCGCGCGCTCTCAGTTGATCTGAAGACGAGCTCGTTTCAAAAGCTCGCGACCTTCGTCGACGCCGAGTCGCAGCGGGTGAACGTATTTCCTCCGCGAGCGCAGATCTTCGCCGCGCTCAAGCGCACGCCAATCAAGAACGTGAAGGTCGTGATCATCGGCCAAGACCCTTACCCAACGAAGGGCGACGCGAATGGTTTGTCGTTCTCGGTGAACAAGGGCCAGAAAATACCGGGGTCGCTCAAGAACATCTTCGCCGGGCTGAGCGCTGACACGGGGCTGCCTGTTGCGAAGAGCGGCGACCTCGGCGCCTGGGCAGACCAGGGTGTGCTGCTGCTCAACACCGTGCTCACCGTGACCGAAGGCAGGCCCAACTCGCACCACGGCAAAGGCTGGGAGCCGCTCACCGAGGCGATCTTGAAGAAGGTCAACGAGCAAGACGGCCCGGTCGTCTTCTTGTGCTTCGGCAAGCAGGCCACCGACATGGCCAAGCGGCTCATCGACCCCTCGAAGCACACGATTCTCTCTGAGCCGCACCCGTCACCGATGAACGGCACCAAGTTCGTCGACGCGGTGGCCAAAGACCACGCCTTCACCAAGACCAACGAGATTCTGACCGCGGGTGGTCGCACCGCCGTGAACTGGAAGTTGCCCTGACATGACGCGATTGCTCGTGCTGGTTGCCTCGATGTTGGTGCTGGCTGGCTGTCACCACTTTCCCCGGGTGCCGGTGACGCGTTCGGTAACGAGCGGGCAGACGATTTCGCTCTCGCACAACCGGGTCTGCGCGGGTGAGAACGACCCGATTCAAGTGACCTTCACGCCTGACTCGGCGCTCACCTGGTCGCTGAACAACGAGAGCGGCCAGTCAGTGAAGACCGGCACCACCGGGTCGGGGTTCGTGCTCGACACCAAAGATTTGATCGAGGCGCGCTATGAGCTGGCGGTGAAGATCGACGACGACAACTCGCTGGTGGCGAACTTCGAAGTCTTTCACTGCGCGAATTGAAGCGGTTGCGCGTTTCGGTGCAGAACGGGTGATCGCGGCCCGTCGGTCGCTCAGCGCGACTCGGGGCGGTTCTTTGCGGCTGAGGGTCTCTCGGCCAACGTGGCCTGGTCCGTTGACTCTCTCAAGAAGCTAAAGGGCTTGAGGTAGCTCGACCTCTCGACCATCTGCTCTTCAGTCAGCGGTTTTTCGCCAAATCCATTGGCGCTGAGAATGAACTCTCCGGGCAAGCTCTTGAGCCGCTGCAGCCCGTCTGAAAACGACGCGCTGGCGCTCCGTCGAGGAGCGTTGAAGACGTAATCAACCGTGCCCTTGGCACCCTCTGCGTTGAACTCGGCCCCAGCCTTGACGTGGTCGCCAATGCTCTTGCCATACACGGCTGTGATTGCGCCGCTTGACGGGTCGCGCACCAGAAGGCAGTCGTAGGTCTTGTCAGGAGCGATGCGGGCCATCAGTTCGCTGTTGTTCAAGAGCCGTGACCCTTCAGGCGTTGCCCAGCTCTTATCGACCGTAAACGCGAGCATCGGCTTGTCGATTCGGTTTTTTTGCCAACCGGTGCCGGTCGTTGCGCTGCGAAACAGCAGGTCTGTTTTTGCTTTTTGAGTGTCGTCGCCACTGATTGGTCTGACCTGTCGCGCGCCGCCCGCTTCGTCAATTGTTGAACCCATGAACCGCAAGGTCGCACGAAAAGATTGGCGTCGGCAAGGCCGCCATTTTCTCCTCAAGTCATGAGAAATTCCGCGGGCAGCCGCACGCTCCGTCAGCTCGCCTCGACTCCAAATGGCTCAATCGATTGCATTCTGCTGGGGCCACACCTCGGGCGGCGCCCCAAGCGCAACCTCGCGCCCAGCAGAGCCGATGACTTTTCATGGTCAGCGCCCTCGCAAGCCCGCCGTCACCCAGTTTGCGAAAACGCTGCCCCGAGACGCACATCACCTCGAGCGCACGCCGGGCTCTCGACGATGAGATCAACGCGAGAGCGGCGCCTGCTCCACGCAACGGGGTGCAGCACGTTCAAGTGGTCGTGCATGTGGTGAGCGCACCCGGCGCCCCCCACTTCACGGTCAGCGATTCGCTCATCGGCAAACAGCTCTCGGTGCTCGACAAAGACTTCGCCGCCGCGGGCTTCGGGTTCGACTTGAAGGCGGTCGAGCGAACCCAGCTGAGCACGCTGCCGAAGACGGCCGACGAGCTCGATGCGCTCAAGTCGAAGCTGCATAGGGGCAACGCGGCGACGCTGAATCTCTATCTGATGCCCGAGCTCAAGCTCGATAAGACCGACTTGCTCGGCATCTCGTCTTTTCCCTGGAAGCTCGCGAAGCACCCCAAGGCTGACGGTGTCAGCGTGCTCGCCACCACGATGCCGGGCGGCTCAACCGACACGTATTCGAACGGCGGCCGCACGGCGACCCACGAGATTGGGCATTGGCTCGGCCTGTGGCACACCTTTCAAGGCGGTTGCAAAGACTCTGATCACGTCTCAGATACTCCGGCGATGGCAGCGCCTGCTCGCGTGCCCCGCCCGCCAGAGACCACCGACAGCTGCCGCCGCAAGCCAGGCAACGACCCGGTGCACAACCCGATGAACTACATCGCCGACGATTGGGTGCGCGAGTTCACGCCGCAGCAGATCGAG
>JANLPS010000030.1:0-2482 GCA_031367385.1 Archangium sp.
CGAGCACGTCTACCCTCCGGTCTTGCGCTGGTGGGCCGCGAGACCGCCGTTGGTGGTCGGCTTCGCGGTGCTCGGGTTGGTGGTGGGCGGCGTGCTGATCTCGCGGGTCGGCACCGAGTTCACGCCCCAGCTCAACGAAGGTGACCTCGTGCTGCAGACCGCGCGCCGCCCCGACATTTCGCTGGAGCGCAGCGTGGCCGACGGCCTGGCGTTGGAGAAGACCGTGGGCACCGGCGCCCCCGAGGTCAAACACGTCGTCTCGCGCATCGGCAGCCCCGCCGTCGCGACCGACCTGATGGGGCTCGAGCAGGCCGATGTCTTCATTCAACTGGCCCCCCGAGACAGCTGGAGGGCCGGGTTGACCCTCGAGGCCTTGATCGCCCAGCTCAATGCCGTCATTGAACGAGACCAACCGGGCCTCGAGCGCGCCTTCACCCAGCCGATTCAGATGCGCTTCAACGAGCTGCTCGGAGGCTCGGTCACCGACGTCGCCGTCAGCGTGTACGGCGAAGACCTGGCCCAGCTCGCCCAAGTGGCCGCCCAAGTTCGCGAGATTGTGGGCCAGCAACCGGGCGCCCAAGACGTGCGCATCCTCGCGCCTCCGGCCGTGCCTCTGGCCACGGTGAAGCCCCGAGCGCTCGACGCCGCCAACAGCGGTCTGGGGCCGGCCGACGTGCTGTACGCCGTCTCGGCGCTGAGGCAGGGCAACGACGTGGGCTTCTCGTACCGCGGCGTGGTGCGCGTGCCGATCAAGCTCAAGCTCGACGGTGACTTCAGCGCAGGTGGCCTCGAGAGCACGCCCCTGCCCAAGCCGGGCGGAGGCTTGGTGCCGCTCTCTGGAGTCGCTGACGTGTCGCATGACGAAGCGCCAGGGCAGGTCAATCGCCGCAACGGCGCTCGCCGCCTGATGGTCGGGTTCAACGTGCGTGGCGCCGACCTGGGCTCGGTGGTGGGGTCGGCCCAGGCAGCGCTGGCGCTGAAGGTGGCCTTGCCGCCGGGCGTTCACCTCGAGTGGGGCGGGCAATACGAGTCGCTTCAGGCGGCCTCGCGGCGGCTCTCCATCGTAATACCCATCGTGCTGCTGCTCATCGTCGCGGTGCTGCTGTCGGCCTTTCGCAGCCCTCGCGCGGTGGCGGTCATCTTCAGCCACGTACCCTTCGCGGCGGTTGGAGGCGTGGTCGCGTTGGCGATTCGGGGCCTGCCGGTCTCGCTGCCGGCCGCGATCGGCTTCATCGCGCTGGCGGGCATCGCGGTGCTCAACGGCGTCGTGCTGCTGGCCCGGGTGCTCGAGCTCGAGGCCGAAGGGCTCTCTGCGTCAGAGGCGGCGCTCGCAGCGGCGGTGGCCCGCGTTCGCCCGGTGCTGATGACGGCGCTGGTGGCCACCTTCGGCTTCGTGCCGATGATGCTCGCCAGTGGAGTTGGCGCCGAGGTGCAGCGCCCCTTGGCCACCGTCGTGGTCGGCGGGCTGATCTCGTCGACCGTGCTGACCCTGCTCGTGCTCCCCACGCTCTACCGCTACTTCGCCGCGAGGCGCTGAGGTACGGTGGGCGCGATGCGACTCCTCGTGGTCGAAGATGATCCGAAGATGGCGCGCATGCTCCAACGAGGCCTGACGGAAGAGGGTCATCAAGTCGACGTGTGCGACACCGCGGCCGCGGGCACGCAGCAGGCCATCGATGTGCCGTATGACGTGGTGCTGCTCGATTGGGGTCTGCCCGACGGTGACGGGGTGTCGGTGGTTCGCACCTTACGGGCGCGGGGGGTTCAGGTGTCGGTGCTGCTGCTCACCGCGCGGGGCACGACCGGCGAGAAGGTCACCGGGCTGCGGGCAGGCGCTGACGATTACTTGGTGAAGCCCTTTGCGTTTGAAGAGCTGCTGGCCCGGTTGGAGGCCCTCGACCGAAGGAGCGTGCCCGCCGACCGGGTGCAACAGAGCCTGGGAGACCTGCAGCTCGATCTGCGGCGTCGGGTGATGCGACGGGGTGACGTCGAGGTGACCCTCACCAGCCGTGAAGTTTCACTGTTGATGGAGCTGCGCGCGCTGGGCGGTGATTCGGCGACCCGCTCCCGCCTGTTGCTCAAGGTGTGGGGCGGCGACTTCGAAGGCACCGGCAATGTGGTCGATGTCTATGTCGGTTACCTGCGCGCGAAGCTCGAGCGGGTGGGGTGCACCCGCGTGAAGATCGAGGCCGTTCGCGGGGTGGGGTACCGCCTCGTGGTGACCGCGTGAAGCTCGCCACCCGGCTCTGGCTGCTGGGCGCGCTGCTGCCCGTCGCCGTGATGCTGGTGGCGCTGGTGTTGGCGGGCCAGGCCTTTCGGGCCGCGTTGGAGTCGTCGCTCGATCGCGCGTTGCTCGCCCAGGGCGCGGCTGAATCGGTGAGCCTGTTCGACCGGGTCGACGGGCCGCACCTGCACATGGCCGAGTCACCCCTGCTCGAAGAAGTTCGCCCGTTTGCTCCCACCGGCGCGCTCTTCGATGACC
>JANLPS010000122.1:0-12056 GCA_031367385.1 Archangium sp.
GAGGCGAGCGGCACTCGGCAGCTGACCCACGTGTTCGCGCGAACCTTGCCGCCATCGCACGAGGCGCCGAGCGAGACCGCGACGCCGAACTTGCCGCCGCTCTCGGCTTGAACCGCGAGGCTCGCGCCGTCGTACTGCGTACCGCCGTGCACCATCATCACCAGGTGCGTGAAGCCGCTCGTATTGAAGGCGGCGTTGTGAAGGTAAATGCCAGTCCACGGTGAATACCGTACGGCGATCGACTTCGTGCCAGTCGCAATCGGGCTCGTGTTCGAGAGGTTTCGCGTGGCCCATGACCAGTCGGCCCAACCAGACGCGAGGCCATCGGCATAGACCGGAGCGGTCACCGTGCCCACCGCCAGCGCCGACTCGACGCTCGACGATTCATCAACTGCGACATCACCTGCGACGCCGGTACCGCAAGCGCTTGCTGCGACGACACTCGAAACGATCAACGCACACCAATTCAAAGAGGGTCTCTGCATCACTGCTCCGTTGTTTGGGGAAAAACTTCGGAGCTACAACGCTCACGTTTCGATGTGCTCTGTCGACCACCTCTCCCCGAACGAGCCTGAAGACAAATGGACCGCCGCACGCGCAACAGTGCCGAGATGTGGGTGCCACGATCGCTCTCGCACGATTTTTACAGAGCGCTCAGGTGGGAGGCCGGACGAGACGGAATTTTCGCTGCTCGCGGACGGTGTTTTTTCACAAGCCCCGCACACGCTCGAAGAGGCAGGTGCCTCACGGCGCGTAACGTCATGAATGTGTCAGCGAGCGTTAGCTCTGGAGCAGCGCCTTGCTGCCTTCGAACACGAATTGCACCGCGATCGCAGCGAGAATCAGCCCGAAAATGCGCTCGAGAATCGCGATGCCCGTCAGTCGCAGCACGCGCTTCACCTGACCTGCACTCCGCAGAACGACGTACGTCAGGCTCAGCGTCAGCACGATCGCCCCAATGACTGGCACGGCTGCCTCGAGCCCGGCGCCATGTTCAGCCATCAAGACCATCACCGTGGCGATGGCTCCGGGGCCCGCGAGCAACGGCAGCGCGAGGGGCACGATCGCGATGTCTTCTTGCTCGAGCCCTTCTTGCGTCTCGGCCGCGCTGGTCTTGGTGGTGGGCCGCTGCGCGCGCAACATGTCGAGCGCGGTGAGCATCAACAACAACCCACCGGCGACGCGAAACGCGGGCAGGGTGACGCCGAAGACCTTGAAGATGATGCCGCCGAAGAGCGCGAAGAACGAGAGCACTGCGGCGGCGGTGAAGCACGCGCGCAAGGCCATGCCACGGCACTTCTCGGGCGAATCGCGGCCGGTCATCGCGACGAACACCGGCACCACGCCGATCGGGTCGACGATGAAGAGCACCGCCGGCAGCGCCAAGATGAACGTCGAGAGCATTACTTGCCCAGCCGCAGCTTCCACACCACGGTGAAGGCCTCGAGAAAGATTTTGCGGCTCATCTTCGACTGACCGACCCGTCGATCTTCGAACACGATCGGTACCTCTTTGACGGTGAAGCCCTTCTGAAGCGTGCGGTAGGTCAGCTCAATCTGAAAGCCGTACCCTGCGCTCTGCACGTGGTCGAGGTCGATGCCCTCGAGCACCCGGCGGTTGAAGCACTTGAAGCCGCCGGTCAAATCGCGAATGCCGACGCCCAAGATGGTGCGCGCGTAGAGCGAGCCCCCCTGCGAGATGAGCTGGCGGGCAACGCCCCAGTTCACGGTGCCTCCTCCGGTGACATAGCGGCTGCCGAGCACCAGGTCGGTGCCGCTGGCGGCCTCGTCGATCAGGGTCGGCAGGTAGCGCGGGTCGTGGCTGAAGTCGGCGTCCATCTCGATGATGTACTGGTACTTCTTCTCGAGGGCCCACTTGAAGGCGGCCAGATACGCGCGGCCGAGGCCCTCCTTCTTCTCTCGGTGCAGCACGCGAATTCGGGGCTCTTTGGCGGCGAGCTCGTCGGCCAACTGGCCTGTGCCATCGGGGCTGTTGTCGTCGACAACGAGCACATCGACCCGGGGGTCGGCGGCGAGGGCCGCGGTGCTGATCGGGCCCAGGTTGTCGCGTTCGTTGTAGGTGGGGATGATGACCAGCGCGGGGTTCATTGGGCGCTGGGCCTTAGCATGGCCAAATGACGGTGTAAGTGGGGTATAGAGCGCAGCTCATGTCTGACTCGCTGGGCCCTTACGAGCTGCAGAAGCGCATTGGTGCGGGTGGCATGGCCGATGTGTTCTTGGCCACGGGCCCTCAAGGGGTCTGCGTCATCAAGCGGCCGCACGCCCACCTGTGTGCGAACGCCGAGTTCGTGCGCATGTTTCTCGATGAAGCGGCGATCTTGGCGCAGCTGCACCACCCGAACATCGCGCAGATCTTCGACCTGGGTGCCGCCCAAGGCGCCTACTACCTGGCGATGGAGTACGTGCCCGGCTTCGACCTGATGACCATCAGCCTCGAGCACGAGCGCCAGGGCGAGATCATGGCGGCCGAGCTGTGTGCGCGCATCGTGGCTGACGTCGCGGGCGCGCTGCACTACGCGCACGAAGCGAAAGATCGGGCGGGCAACGCGCTGGGCATCATTCACCGCGACGTGAGCCCGCACAACATCTTGCTGTCGACCCAGGGGGTCGTGAAGCTGATCGACTTCGGCGTGGCCCGCTCAGCAGGCGGCGTGCACCGAACCCAAGCCGGGCTGGTCAAAGGCAAGTACGCCTACATGAGCCCGGAGCAGATCACCGGCGGCGAGATCGACCGGCGGGTCGATGTGTATGCGCTGGGGCTGGTGCTGTACGAGCTGCTGACCAATTCGCGAGCGATTGCGGGCACGACCGAGATCGAGCAGATCGACGCGGCGCGGGTAGGGCGCATTCGGCCGGTCGAGCAGCTGCGCCCGAACCTGACGATGCCGCTGCGGCAGATCATCGGCGGGTGTCTTCACCCCGAGCCAGGCGGGCGCTACGCCACGGCGCTGGCGGTCAAAGAAGATCTCGAGAAGTACCTCTCATACGAGCGGCATGTGGTCGGTCAAGAAGACCTGCTGCGGTTGTTTCGGGTGGTGGCGGCCGAGAGTGGGCACCTCTCGCCGACCGACCCGAGCTCAGAGATACCGAATCGGCTCACCGACCAAGAGGCCCCGCTGGTGCTCTCGGGCCCGGAGTCGCTCGACGACGTGGCAGGCGGCCTGTCGCCGACTGCGCCGAGCCAGCGGGCGACGAACCCTCCCAGGCCGGTTCACGTGCCGCCTGACGTCGGTGCGATCTCGCTCACGCAGCAGATCGCCACGCCCAAATCGAACGCCAAGTGGGTGATCGTGCTGGTGCTCGTGGTGCTGGGCGCCGGTGGGTTCTCGCTGACGCAGCTTCGCGGGCATGAGGCGGTGGTCGAGACCGTCGATGCGGGTGAGGCGATGAGGGCGGTGGTGGTGCCCGACGTGCCGGTGTTGATCGCCGACGCTGATGCGGGTGAGGCCATGCCTGAGGTGCCGATGAAGGCGTCGGTGCTCTTTACTGACATCGACCCCCCATGCGACATCGCGGTCGATGGGCAATCGTATGGGCGGCTGCCTGAGCTCGAGCTGATGCCGGGCAGCCACACCATCGTGATGTCGAACAAGGCGCTCGGCTTCACGCGCACCATGATGGTCGACTTGAAGCCGGGCGATCGAAAGCCGCTCAAGCTTCGTGCCGGCAAGGGCACGGTTGAGGTGACCATCGTGCCGTTCGGTGAGCTGAAGGTCGACGGGGCGGTCGTGGCGTCGGGCACCTCGTACAAAGAGCTCTCTTTGTGGGACGGCCGGCACGTCTTCGAAGCATCGATCGATGACGGGTCAGGGCGCCCGAAGAAAGAGAAGCAGTTCGTCGACCTGAAGCGCGACGAGGTGCAGAAGGTCACGCTCAACTTGATGAAGCAGTGAGCTTCGCGACGATCTCGGCGGCCCGCTTCGAGGCGCCGGGCGACCCGAGCGCTACGCGCACCTCGTCGAGACCGGTCAGACAGGCTTCGCGGGCTGGGCCTGCCCACAGGGCCTCGAGCTCTTTGACCACCCGCTCGACGGTCACTTCGCGCTGCAGCAGCTCAGGCACCACCGCGCGCTTGGCGAGCAGATTCACCAATGAAAAGAAGGGCAACCGCACCATCGCGCGGCCGACGAAGTAGGTCAGCCATGAGACGCGGTAGATGACGACGAGCGGGCGGCGCATGAGCCCGGCCTCGAGGGTGGCGGTACCAGAGGCGACCAGCGCGACGGTGCTGGCTCCGACGACCTCGGGGGCTCGGCCAGCGACGAGGGTGACCGGCACGTCGGGTGGAAACGTTGCGCGAATCGCGTCGGCGTCGAGCCCGGGGGCGACCGGCACGACGACCTGGAGCCCCGGGTGCAGGCGACACTGCTCGCGAGAGACCTTGGCCATCAGTGGCAGGAGCCTGGCGATCTCCGAGCGGCGGCTCCCCGGGAGCACGGCGAGCACGGGCCGTGACGGGTCGAGGCCCAGCGCGGTTCGAAAGTGCTCCGGAGGCGCTGGCGGAGGCACCTGATCGAGCACCGGGCTGCCGACGAAGGTGGCGTTGACTCCGCGCTCGCGAAGAAAGGCCTCTTCGAAGGGCAAGATGCAGAGCAGCTCGTCGGTGCGCTCGGCGATGATCTTGGTGCGGCCCGCGCGCCAGGCCCAGACCATCGGAGCGACGTACCAGACGACGGTGACCCCGAGCTTCTTGAGCCGCTTGGCCAGGCGCAAGTTGAAGTCAGGCACGTCGACGAGAATCGCAAGCGATGGTTTTCGTCGTTCGACCTCGGCCACGATGTCGCGCAGCACCTTGAGAATACGGGGTATTTTCGGCAGCACCTCGCCGATGCCCATCACTGAGATTTCGTGCGCACCGTGCACGAGCTCGACGCCCTGGGCTTGAAGCTTGGGGCCTCCCATGCCGAAGAAGGTGAGCGTGGGTTGCAGGCGCTTGAGCTCGGCGAGCAGGTCGGCGGCGTGCGCGTCACCCGAGGCTTCACCGGCGACGACGAGAACCGAACGCTCAGGCACCGCGCGCTCGTACTACAGTCGCCCGGGCCCGTGAATGCACCATCGACACTCTGGCAGGCCATGCGTCGCCTGCTGCTGATGGGGCGACCGCACTGGCCGGTGCTGGGGCTCTCATTCATCTGCATGGTGATGGTTGGGGTGAGCACGGGCGCGTACGCGTGGCTGATGGGGCCGGCGCTGCGCTTTTTGCTGACCGGTGGTACCGAGGGCTTGGGCCTGGTCGCAAGAGTGTGGCCCGACATCGCGACCTGGTCTCGGGAGCAGGGGCTGGTGGCGTTGCCGGTGGTGATCATCGTGATCGGCGCGGTGAAGGCGGTCGGGTATCTCGGCCAATTTTACTTCGTCGGGTTGTTCGGGCAGCTGGTGGTGGTTGATCTGCGCCGGCAGGTGTTCGTGCGGCTGCTGGGGCTCTCTCCGATGCAGCGTTCGACCCGGCTCAGTGGAGACCTGCTGAGCCGGTTCACTGCCGACGTGGCCGCGGTCGAGCTCGCCGCGACCTACACGGTGGCCTCGTGGCTGCGCGACACGTTGCAGGTGGCGATTCTGGTGGTGGTGGCCTTCGTGCTGAGCTGGAAGTTGTCATTGGTGGCGCTGATCGTGGTGCCGATCGCCGTGTGGCCGACCTCGCGGCTGACGCAGGCGCTGTTTCGCCGGGCCCGTTCGAGCCAATCATCGCTGGGGCTCCTCGCGGGCCAGGTGCAAGAGGGGCTGGGTGCGCTCAAGACGATTCAGGCCTTCAATGCCGAGCACGCGGAGCTGATGCGGTTCTCGACCAAGGCGCAGTCGGTCGAGCATGCGTTGACCAAGGCTGGGTGGTCTCGCGCGGCGGTGCCCGGCATCATGGAGATTCTCGCCTCGGCGGCGATCGCGGGCGCGATGGGCTGGGCGTCGGCCAGCCGGGCGGTCGAGCCTGACGCGTTGGTCTCGTTTTTGGGCGCGCTGATCTTGCTCTACCAGCCCGCGAAAGACCTCGGCCGGGTGAGCCAGTTCGCGGTGCAGGCCGCGTCGGCGCTCGAGCGGCTCAATGAGATGCTGACGTTGGCTCCAGCGGTGGTCGATTCGCCTGGGGCGACCGCGATGGCACCCTTGGCGTCGTCGATTTCACTGAAAGACGTGCACTTTTCATGGGGTGAGCGCGCGGCGTTGAATGGCGTGAACCTCGAGCTGAAGGCCGGGCAGGTGACCGCGCTGGTGGGCGAGAGCGGCAGCGGCAAGAGCACATTGGCCTCGCTGCTGTTGCGCTTCGAGGTGCCGCGGCAGGGCACCCTCGAGATCGACGGGAGAGACGTAGCGGGGGCGACGGTGGCCAGCGTGCGAGGTCAGTTCGCGCTGGTGACGCAAGACGCGTTGCTGTTCTCGGCGACGGTGCGAGAGAACGTGCTGGTGGCCAAGCCTTCTGCGACCCAAGCCGAGCTCGAGGCCGCGGCCGCGGTCGCCCATGCGAGTCAGTTCATCGCGGCGCTGCCCCAGGGGTGGGACACTCCGATTGGCGAGCGCGGGGTGACGCTGTCGGGTGGGCAGAAGCAGCGGTTGTGTCTGGCCCGCGCGGTGTTGGCCCAGGCGCCGGTGCTGATTCTCGATGAGGCGACGAGCAACCTCGATACCGAGAGCGAGGCAGAGGTGCAATCGGCGCTCGACGACGTGCTGCGTGAGCGCACCGCGCTGATGATCGCCCATCGCTTGTCGACGGTGACCCGTGCGAACCTGATCGTGGTGATGGCGGCCGGCAAAGTGGTCGAGCAGGGCACCCACGGTGAGCTGCTCGCGCGGCGCGGCGCCTACGCGGCCCTGTGGAGCGCCCAACACGCACACGAATGACGCCCATGCCTGCCGCCGCGGCCATCGTGAACGCATGGTCTTTTGGGCTCGGCTCGAGCTACCTGGTCGATTTCTTCGTGGGGAGCGGCACGAACCCCACCTTCGCGACGCGTGGGTCTTTGGTCGCTGCGTCGAGTGCGCCTGCGATGTCGGCAGCGTCGAGGTCGACCTGCAGATACATCGGGTTCGCGAAGCGCTTCGTCATGCGCGAGTGCCCGGCGATGAACTCGTCGGCATCGATGCCGCCGTTCAATGTGAACTGAAGCGCCGGGAGCGAGTAGGTGACTTGACCGCTGACTTGATCACGCGTCACCAGCATCGCCTGCGTGCCTCCGTTGACGCCCACGGTGTCTTTGGTGCCGAGTACGACATGCGGCCGGCCATCGTGGGTGTAGCGGTGGTCGCCAGTCAGCACGCGAGTCAGCTTCAGGTCAGCCAGCTCGGTTGACGACATGGGTTTGATGTTGATGGGGCTTGAAGCCGGCGCACCTGCAGCGACAACCGCCGCAGGTGCAGCCGCTCGAATACCCTCATCTTCAACAACAGGCACTCGGGCCGCGGCCACTGGTTGAGCTGCCGCCGGTGCAGCCGCCACCACAGGTTCGGCCCGAACTTCAGTCGCGGCCTGTGTTGACGGCTCGCTCGGCTTCATCAGCCAGAAACCCAGACCCGCACCGATGGCAATGACTGCAACCGCGACGAGTGCCGTTCTCATTACAGGCTGAACGAGGTCAATGTCGGGGTGAAGTCGAGACCCTTGCCCGTGTCGCCCGAGCTGTTCGACAAGTCGATGATGCGCACTTCATACGCGCCAGCGAGCTTCTCGCCGTAGAACGCGTTGGTGTGCATGCGAAACTGCTGCATGCCCGCGGCAGGAATCTGGTTCGTCTTGCCACCCGCGTAGAACGAGGTGAAGGCCGGCAAGAGAATCGACCGAGTACCGGTCATCACGTTGCGAATTTCGAACTGCAACTGACCGGGGTTCACCGCGACTCCGGTGTTGTTCACCACCGTGAGGTCGACGCGAATCGGGCCCGAGGTCGCCGCCGGGTCAGCAAACGTAGCGGTCGCGGTGTTCACGCCGGCGCCATTGAGTTTGCTGGTCGCAGAAGCGGCCCCCGCTGCCGTGAGGCCGGTCGTACGACGGCCAGCAGGAGTCGCAAACCCAACCGACATCTTCACCGCCGCATCGGCATCGATGAGCCCAAAGCCGTACCGGTTTTGAAAGTTGAAGCCAGCGCCGTTGGTGATCCACGGCAGGTCCAACGCCCAGGCGACGGCTGCGCCAGTTGCGGTGAACGTGGGCGCGTTGGCGGTCGTATTCGAATAGTCGGCGTCAACTTTGCGCGCGGTCTTGGCCAAGATGAACCCAACGTCTTGCCAGGTCAGTGCAGGGTTCGCTTCGAGCATCAATGCAGCGATGCCTGACACTGACGGAGTCGCCGCCGAGGTGCCGTTGAAGCGCCCGGTGTAGTTGCAGTTCGGGTCGATGGTGCCCGCGCCGAACGTGTCGGCAACCAACGCGCTGATGCCTGCTCCAAGCTCGGTCATGAGCGCCGCTTTGTTCGCAAGGTTGTTGGTGCCGCTGTCGCAGCCGGTGTTGTCGATGGTGACGATGGCCGCCTCAGTCGTACCGTATTCGCCGCCGAAACCGGTGACCCACGAAGCCGATGAGGCGCTCGAGTAAGACGACGCCTTGCCGGTGTTGTGAATCGAGGCCACTTGGTAGAAGTACGGCTTGTTATTTGGGTCTTGATTCGCGCTACCGCAAGTGATCGAGGCCGCGTTCGCGATCGTGCCGCCGAGCAACGCAGCATCAGCCGCGAGCACTTCAGCGCAGGTCACCTGGTTGGTGGTGTTGTTGGGCAGCGCGCCTTTCTGCGCTTGAAACTCGTTACCCGTCGCTTGAAAGTAGATGGCGCCCTTGCCGCCGCGCAACGTCTTCGTGCCCTCTTTCGCAGCCAAGGTTTGCTCATCGGTGTCGCTCACGGCAGTCGGTGCGCCGTAGTCTGCACCTGCGCTGTAGTTGAAGACGCCAACGCCATCTGCGCGCGCGCCGAACGTCGCCACGACGGCTTCGGTGCCAGCGAGCGTCTTTGCGCCGAACGAAAGGTACGTCATCGCCGCATCAGAGGTGCCCGCCATCTTGGTCACGCCGACGGTGGGGTAGCCGACCACTGAAGCCAAGGGCCCCGTGCCGCGCGAGCCCTTCCCGTTCCACCCGCGGCTGGCTGCGACGCCGCCAACGTTGGTGCCGTGGTCGCCGCTCGCTTGCGCGGCTGCAGGGCTCGGGTCATCAGAGTTGTTCGCGAAGTTGAACGATTTGCCGGCGACGACATTGTCTTTCAAATCTTCGTGGCCAATCTCCAAGGCGCTGTCGACGATGGCGATGGTGACGCCGAGACCAGTGCACCCCTTGCCTGCCTGGTGCGCTGCGTCGACCCGGGCATCGATGCCAGCTTGTGCGCCCGCGTTGCCGACGGCCGAGACGACTTGCGCCGAGCCGGTGTTCTTGATCTGCCACGAGTTGACCGCGAGCGGGTCGTCAGCGCCGACCGTGTTGGCCATCTTGCCGTCGGCGCACGTGACGGTGAGGGCGCCACCGTCGACGTGGTGCAGGTCACCTGCGTCGGTGATGGTCGAGCCTGAGTCGGTCTGCCCTCCAGTCATGCCACTGTCGGTGGCAGCGCCTGCGTCGGCGTTGGTATCACCGCCACCGCATGCACCAAGAGTACAGACAGCAATCGCAGCCAAGCTCACGCGGAGCGCAGAGAATCGAAAAGCCATGGGTATTTTGTTTCAGTCTGAACGACGGGTTGAGTGTTCGGGTCGGGGCTCGGGTTCGAAGGCCACCAAACCGTGGGGCAACCTTCGCACAGGTTTTCAAATGGTCGACTGAAATCAGAAAATTCAAAATCGGGAGATGGGCCGACCGTGAGCTGTGGCTTCGCGCACCAGCAGTGAGTGTGCACCATCATGAGGCGCAGCCAAACACGCACACGAGTGACGTGAAGGCGCGGGTGAGCGGCTCAAACGCAAAGGCGCCGCTCCCCGGGCCCGACCTGAGGCTTACTGGTCGTCGCTGACCATGACGGTGCTGTCGACCGTGCCGTCGCCATCGGCATCGACGCCGACGCTCATCGGCATGCCGTTGCCGCTCCACTGGGCGTAGTCGAACGAGACGACCGCGGTGGCCGCGATCGAGTTGCCGGCGTGGGTGAACACGCTGGTGGCCGCGGTGTCGCGGCGCTCGACGCGAACGTCGTAGCTCGCCGTGCCGTCGTTCGCTTTGACCGACACCTTGAGCTTGCCGTGCGCCGCGTCGAGCTCGAGCTTCACTTCGACGCCTCCGGTCTCGGCCGCCGACTTCACCTCGAACAGATAGTCGGCGCCGTCAAACGACACACCGAGGTCAACCCGAGGCGTCTCGCTGGCGGTGGTCTTGTATGAAACCGACTCGGTGCCTGCCGAGAACGAAATGGTGTCTTTCTGAAGCGGGTGCACCAGCACGTCTTCGACTGAGAAGGCATACCCCGGAGCGGTGAGCGTCACGCTCGAAGTACCGGCGGTGGTCAGGGCCGTGCCGTCGAGCGTGATCGTCAACGGCACGTTCAACGGCAACCGGTAGGTCGGGTCGGCGACGCTGTTGTAGGTCAAGGGCGAGCGCTTGATCGGGCTGGTCGTCGCCTGGGGAATGGTGTTCACGAAGGCGCCTGCGACGAAGCCGAGCTGGTGGTTGGCGTTGTCGGTGATCAGCACGTGCGCATCGCCGTTCAACGACACTTCGCGAAAGCTGACCGCGGAGCCTTTGACGCTCTTGCCGTCGGCCGCCACGGTGCCGCAGGTGGGGCACGTCTGCTGAACCATTCGCTGGCTGTTCGGGGTGAGGGTCAAGGTGCCGGTGGTCGCGTCGCCGTCATAGGTGGCGCCCGGCTCGTTGGGGTTCGTGGCGGCAAAGTATTTCCACGTGTTCGCGGTCGGGTCGATCTCGAACTCCCGAATCTCGTTGGGGAAGTTGTTCTCGTAGACCTTGATGAATTGCTTGCCGCCGCGCTCCTCAGTGGAGATGGGCGTCACGGCGTGGCCGCCGCTCATGTCGCGCTTGTACAGGCCGATCGACCAGACTTCGCCGCCCGACGCGACCATCGTCGCGATTCGCGAGACGACCTCGGTGGGAGCAATCTTGCTCGCGCCCTTGGTCTCGGAGCTCTGGGTGGGGGCCGCCGCCTGCGTGGCCCACCAGTAAGCGATCTCTCGCTGCAGCTTGGTGTTGTTGGCCAGCGTCAGCTGAAAGGCGGTCTCCGCGCCGAAGTCACTCGCCTTGAGGGTGTGGGCCGCGAACATACCGGCCAACACCGCCATGCCTTCGCAGTGCCCGCCGTTCATCGCGCCGTTGGTGGCCTCCATCCATTTCTGGGCGGCCGGGGTGAGCGCACACGAATCGGTGGTGAGGCTGCCGGCGCAGGCCGTGTCGCCGAACATGCGGCGCACCTCGACCTCGGTCAGATTCGTGATGCCGGGGGTGTTGGTGTAATTCTCGAAAGCGAAGCTGTGGGTCTTGTGCACGAAGACAAAGCCGCCGTCGACGCCGCCGGTGATGACCCCACCGTCGGTGGTCGTGGTGACAGGGCCACCGGGGCACGCAGCGAGATTAAGACCAACCACTCCAGCAACAAAGGATTTTTTCATTCTCCGCGGTTATCAGCAGAGAGAGGTGACGACCACCCATTTCGGCAGGTCACGAACGCCCCCGTTGTGTGTTGGGCGCTTGGTCGCGCCCGTCGCAGCTGCAACTGCAAAGAATGCGTTTACTTGCGATTGAACTTGTTCATCGCGACCTGCATGCCCAGCTGCGCCCACCACTCACAGCCCTCCATCGCCTTGCCGATGAACTCAGGCATCGCCGCGTTCTCTTCTTTCGAAAAGTCACCCAGCACATGGCCGACGACCCGCTCTTTCGCGTTCGGCCCATCGGGCTTGCCGATGCCAAATCGCAAGCGGCCGTAGCTCTCTTCGCCCCACGACTCTCGAATCGAGTTGAGGCCGTTGTGCCCACCGGTACCGCCGCCGGCCTTGAGCGCCAGCTTGCCGAACGGCAAATCAAGCTCGTCGTGCACCACCAGCACCTCGGCCGCGGGTACCTTGTAGAACCTCGCCGCCCCGCCGAGTGACTGCCCCGACAAGTTCATGAACGTCATCGGCTTG
>JANLPS010000358.1:0-76975 GCA_031367385.1 Archangium sp.
GAGACCACCGGCCACGGGTGGGACGGCGGCATTTGCGCGGTACACGAGCGCGACGCAGTGGCATTGTGCACGCGGTGTGGCTCGTTCTTGTGCGACCTGTGTGGGTCACTCGGCGACCCACCCGTCTGCGAGAGCTGCCTCGAGCAAGAAAAGGTGCCTGAGCGGCGGGCGAGCCAATGGCCGATCGTCGGGCTCGCGCTTTTGGTGCTGCTTGGTGTCGCTGCGGCGTATCTGGCGAGCATGCGTCGATGAAGGCGCAGACACGGGGTTGATGGCTGACACGCGAAAGTGAGCGCCAATCACCGCGCGTGCCTTTTTCGGGGGCACACGCGGTTTCTGTTCTTATTGCCCTGGCTCTTCGAGAAACTCGCGCGATGGACAAGAAATCTGCGCAGGACTTACTCGACGGCGGCGTGCCGTTGCGCGCGATTCAGGAGGCGAAGGGAGAACAACGCCTCGCCGCCTTCATCGAGGCCCTGCCCCTCGCCGTCTTCGTTGCCGATGCCACCGGCAAGCCCTTCTATGCGAACAGCCTCGCGCAGCGGCTGCTTGGCAAAGACGCGGTGCCTGACGCCACCATCGAAACCCTCGCTCAAACCTACAATGCCTATGTCGCTTCGACCGACACGCCGTACCCAAGCGAGCAGATGCCGTTGGTGCGAGCGCTCAAGGGCACGATCAGCTGGGTTGACGACATGGAGATCGAGACCGCCAATGGCCGCATCGCCCTTCGCGTCGATGGGGCACCTCTGCTCGAGGCCGATGGGAGCGTCGCGTTTGCCATCGCCGCTTTTCGCGACATCACCGAAGAACGCAACCTGCGCGAACGGGTGTTGATCAGCGACCGCATGGCCTCGCTCGGTACCCTCGCCGCGGGCGTCGCCCACGAGATCAACAACCCACTCGCCTACGTCACCGCGAACTTGACCTTCGCGATCACCGAGCTGAAGAAGTTGCCAAGCTTCAACGACTCCGAGGTGCTGGGCGCGCTGGTTGAGGCCAGCGAGGGTGCCGAGCGGGTTCGGGCCATCGTCAAAGACCTCAAGACGTTCTCGCGCCACGAGGACGAGTCGACCGGTGAGGTCGACGTCAAGAAGGTCATCGAGGCCTGCATCAACATGTCGTGGAACGAGATTCGCCACCGCGCCAAGCTCGTGAAGCTCTTCGGCGACGTGCCGAACGTCGTGGGCAGCGAAGCTCGGCTTGGGCAGGTGATTTTGAATCTCCTGGTGAACGCCGCTCAATCAATCCCCGAGGGCAGGGCCGAGCGAAACCAGATTCGCGTGAGCGTCTTCACGTCTGGGGCCCACGTGATGGTCGAGATCGCCGACACCGGCGCCGGCATACGCCCCGAAGTGCTGCCTCGCATTTTCGACCCGTTCTTCACCACCAAGAAGATCGCGTCGGGCACGGGCCTGGGGCTTGCCATCTGCCACAGCATCGTCAAGAGCATTGGAGGTCAGCTGCAGGTCGAGACCGAGGTCGGCAAGGGCTCGGTGTTTCGGTTGGCCTTGAAGGTCGCCACCTCAATGCCCACACCGACGCCGACGCCATCGGTAGCGGAGCCGTCGTCGGTTTCGACCCACAGGCAGCGGGTGCTGGTTGTCGATGACGAGCCGCAGATTGGTCGAGCCGTCGAGCGAATGCTGCGAGATCACTATGACGTTGTCGTGGTGAGCAGCGCGAAAGAAGCGCTCCGGCGGGTGCGCTCGGGTGAAAGCTTCGCCTTGGTTCTCTCTGACCTGATGATGGCCGAAATGACGGGCATGGAGCTGTATGCGGCGCTCAAGGAGCACAGCCCTGCACACGCTCGCAAAATGGTGTTTCTGACCGGCGGGGCGTTCACCGAGGCGTCGCGACTGTTCTTGAAGAGCGTGGACAACCTGCAATTAGAGAAGCCGGTCGACGCGCACGCACTGAGGGCCGCGATTTTTCGCTCGATCGGCTCAGGCTCGGAACCGTGAACGGCGCCGCAACGAGGCAGCGACGCCCAACGCCAGCACGCCCATCGTGAGACTGCCCGTGCTCTGACAGCTGCACCCCACCACCAGCTCGCGTCGCACCGCGACTCCGCCATCGGTGCTCCCGGCGTCGGCCGTCGCGGCGCCTGCGTCGCTCATCATCACACCCGCGTCGCTGGGCACGCCCGCATCCCTGACGACGCCCGCATCGCTGACGACGCCCGCATCAACGCAACTCGGCTCCGGAGTGCCGACCAGGCACACGCCCGACCCACTGCACATCTCGGCTCCGTCGCAGAACACGCCGTTGCTGCACGCCGTACCCATCGAAGCGAACGAATCAACGGGGCATTTGCCAGACACACCGGTGCAGGTCTCGGCCTTGTCGCAGACACCGGCGGCCGCGCGGCACACGACCGTCGACGCGGCCGGGGTACAGGTACCGACGACGCCGACCTGATTGCAGCTCTGGCAGTCGGCCACACCGCCGCCACACTCGGCGTTACAGCACACGCCGTCGACGCACAGCCCGGTACCGCACTGCGCACCGGTCGTGCAGTCTGAGCCGATCTTTCTGACGACCGAGAGTCTCTGGGTGTCGCTCTTCGGGCCGACGGGGCTCTGACCTCCGAACAAAATGGTCGCGCCACGAGCCGAGTCGTACGCCATCGTATGAATGAGTCGGCTCCCCGGCGAAAAGGGCACGACCAGGTTCGTCCAGGCCGCTCCGTCCCACTTCCAGGTGTCGGCGAGCTGACTGACGTTATCGGCGCCCGCATACACGATGACCCCGCCCAGCGATGCGTCGTAGGCCGCGGCCGAGAAGTACCGCACGCCAGGGGGTGACGCGGGCGCCCGGTCGACCCAATTCGTGCCATTCCATTCGAAGGTCTCGTTGTCGAAGAGTGCGTCGATGCCGCCGCTGAAGAGCAAGACCCGGCTCCTGACGCGATCGTACGTGAGGGTCAGCCCCCAGTGCCGAACCGGCGGGGTGCTCGGCATCGGGTTGGCCCAATTACTGCCATCCCACTCCCACACGTCGTTGAGGTTGCCGGTGCCGTCGCCTCCGCCGAAGAGCACGGTCTTGCCCCTGGCCGCGTCGAAGGCCATGCCGTGAAGCTGGCGTGCGGTCGGGCTCGTCAGCGGCACGTGCGGCACCCAGGTGACGCCGTCGTATTCCCAGGTGTCGCCCAGCTTGGTGCCAGTGCGGTCTCTGCCTCCGAAGAGCACCGTCACCCCGCGAACCGAGTCATACGCCATCGCATGAGCGTCGCGCGCCGAGGGAGCGGTCGCGAGGACACGCAAGGTCCAGCGGGTGCCGTCCCACTCCCAGGTCTCGTTGCGGTCGGCCGAATTGCCCGCGCCGCCGAAGAGCACCAATTTCTTTCGAGTCGAGTCTTCGACCAGCGCGGTGAAGACCATCGGGGGCGGGGCGGGCGCGCCGACCGAGGCCCAGGTCGTGCCGGAGCGCTCCCAGGTTTCGCTCACCGAGCCCTGGCCCGAATAACCGGCAAAGAGCACCAACCGGTCTCGAGCCGAGTCATAGGTCATTGCCGCATAGCCACGGGCGTCGGGGGCGGTGGCCGGAGTGAGCAGCGCCCAGGTGGTGCCAGCCCACTCGTAGGAGTCACCCAGCAGCGATGCCCCGTCGAACCCGGCGGCGACCACGATGCGTTGCGCGGCCGCGTCGTAGGCCATCACGTGGCCCCGACGAGCACTTGGCTGATTCGGGGGGAAGCGCTGGGCCCACGTCGTGCCGTCGAAGGCCCAGGTGTCGGGCAGATTGGTCGAGCCGGTCACGCCGCTGAACAGGAGCAACGTGTTGCGAGAAACGTCGTAGGCCATCGCGTGGCTGATGCGCGCGGGGGGCGAAAAGGTCGGTGTCGCCGCTTTCCAGCTGGTGCCGTCGAACTCCCAGGTGTCTGCCAACTCGGTCATGCCATTCGAGCCGCCAAAGAGCACCAGGCGGCTGCGTGCCACGTCGAAGGCCATCGCGTGCGACCCTCGGCTTGGCGGCGAGCTTGCTGGCGTCAGCTCGAGCCAATCGTCGCCGTCCCACTCCCAGGTGTCACCCAGGGGAGCGGAGGCGACCGCGGTGGCCCCCCCAAACATCACGACGTGCTTTCGATTCACGTCGAACACCATCGCGAAGTTGTTGCGCGGCGGAGGCCGGTGCATCGGAAAACGTTGCTTCCAGCTGGCGCCGTCCCACTCCCAGGTGTCGTCAGTCACCTCTTGCGCTCCCGGAGACCCGCCGAAGAGCACGGTCTTTTGCAAGAGGGGGTCGTAGGCAATGGCGTGCGTCGAGCGGCCACCCCAGGCCGCCTGCTGCCACTGCAGCTCGGTCACCACTGGGTCGATCAGCACCGGAAACGTGGCGTGCTCGGTGCGAAACGCGAGCTCGACCCGTGCGCCTTCGCGCCGCATCTCCACCGGCACAGACGCCCCCGTCGCGTCACGAGCGCGCGGCGCTTCGACCGACGCGTGCTCGGCCATGAAGGCGAGCCGGGTCGGCGCGGCGGCCGTTCGCAGCAGATAGAAAACCTCGACGCTGCCGGGCGCGCGGGCAAGCACCACGTCGGTCGAAGGGTACGCTTCTGCCAACACCTCGAGCCCATCGACCTGCTCACGCCGCGACGCATCGGCACCGATGAAGCGGAGCGGTGGGGCTGCCGAGTCGGGCGACCCGCCGCCGGCCAGGCGCGCCGACCACCCGCGCTCACCCGAAATCGCAGCCACGCGACGTGCGGCGTGCACCGCCGACTCACGCGCCTGACAGGCCGCACAGAGCACGATCATGGCGACGCTTGACGCACTTCGAAGACCCATTGCCGAGGCGGGAGGCTACTTCGCTTTGTGCGGCCGCGCTGCATTGTGGCCCCCCGCCCAACAGCCGTGTCGGCTAAGAGCGCACCCTCATGAAACCCGTCTCATTGGTGCTGCTCGCGGTGTGCGGTTGCGCAGGGGTTCAACCAGCGCGGGCCTTCGTGACCCCGGCGCAGATGCAGTCGCTGGGCCTCTCAGAGCACATCAACCCGTGGGAAGACGGGCTTCGCACCGACGGCAGCCCCGGCACCTACGAGTGGTGGTACTTCGACGCCCACTTGAGCGACGGCTCGACCCTGGTCATCGTCTTCTACACCAAGCCCATCACCGAGAATGACGGCCCCCTGGCGCCCGCGGTTCAAGTCGACCTGACGCGCCCCGACGGCACCAAGACCTCCGCGAGCCTGGCCTTCGAACCCGGCCAATTTTCGAGCTCGACGCAGCAATGCGACGTTCGCATCGGCCCCAACTCGTTCGTGGGCGATCTGCACCAGTACCACCTGGTGGTGAAGCTCCCGCAGATCTCGGCTGACCTGACCTTGACCGGCGAAGTGCCGTCGTGGAGACCCAAGGCCGGCCACATCGCCTTCGGGGCCCATGACGAGAAGTACTTCGCCTGGCTGCCGTCGGTGCCGCAGGGCCGGGTCGAAGGCACCCTCACCCATGACGGCCACACCGAAGCGGTGACCGGCAGCGGGTACCACGACCACAACTGGGGCAACGCGTCGATTCTCGAGCTGATGCACGACTGGTATTGGGGCCGGGCGCGGCTCAACGACTACTCGGTCATCGCCAGCTTCATCACCGCCGAGGCGGCCTACGGGCACACCACCTTTCCCATCTTCATGCTGGCCAAGGGCGAGCGGGTCATCGCCGATGACGCGTCGAAGGTGCGCTTCACCGCCACAGACGTGCACGTCGATGGGCTGACCGGCAAGCCAGTGGCCTCGAAGCTGGTCTACGACTACCTCGACGCGCCCACCCACTACCGGGTGACCTTCACCCGTCACCAAGACATCGTGCGCAGCCAGCTCATCGAGTCGCTGCACGGGCTCAAGCGGGTGGCCGCGGGGTTGATCGGCTTCGACGCGGCCTACCTGCGCTTCACTGGCGAAGTGAAGCTCGAGGTGCTCGACGGCGAGACGGTGCTGCAGTCTGAACACAACGGCGAAGCGGTGTGGGAGCTGATGTACCTGGGCCACCCGCGGTAAAATTCTGAGGTCGGCGGGGGCCATGCCGCAGGCCGCCATGACCCTCATCTTCGCTGCGAGAGAACCCAGTATCTCCATGGAGTTCGAGTATGGTTCGCGCCATGCGCCTCCAAACTGCAACCGCGGTTGTTCTGGGTCTGTGCTCGTCGTGGGTCTCGGCTGCCGAGCTCGGCGAAACGCTCAAGCCCGTCGACTTGAGCAGCTACGACGAGTCGACCATGCAAATTCCTGATTTCGGCAAGAAGGTCATCGCCCTCTTCTATTCAGACGCCGACGTCTCAGACGTCAACGACCCGCTGGCCGACGCGCTGAAGGCCAAAGAGTTCGACAAGCAGTACTACCGGGGCATGGGCGTAGCGAACCTCCAAGACTCGAAGGCGCCGAACTTCATCATTCGCGGCGTGGTCAAGGGCAAGGTCGAGAAGTACAAGACCACCATCTTGCTCGACCCGAACCTGGCCCTCGCCAAGGCGTGGAACTTGGGCGACTGCAACAACCAGTCGGTGATCGTGGTGATCGGCCCCGACATGAAGGTCAAGTACTTCAAGAAGGGCCCGGTTCGCGGCCCTGAAATCGACAGCACCGTGAAGCTCGTCGAGTCGATGATCGCCGAGCTTCGCACCGGGGGCAGCGCGGCCAAGCCGGCCGATGCACCAAGCGCTCCCGCGGCCAGCCCCGCAGTCGTCGCGCCAACACCGTAAGAAGCGCTGTCTCTCGATACAGCAGTTCTCAATTGGCAGAAGTAGAAGGGGGGAGCTCCAGTGCGTGACAAGCAGCGTGAAGAGACGCGTCGTAAATTGTACGTCGCAGCCCTCGAGATTTTCAGACGCGACGGTTTCAACGGCTGTCGCATCGATGACATCGCCCAAAAGGCCGAGGTCAGCCGAGCGGCGTTCTACTTTCACTTTCCAACCAAAGACGACGTGTTGCTCGAGCTGGTGCGCGAGGCCGAGGCTCCGGTCGCGCAAGCCCTGAACGAGCTGGGGCCCGACGCCGGGCTTGACCGGGCGCTCGAGGTCATCGTCGAGACCACGGCCAAGTTCTGGGAGAACGAGCCCAAGCTCATCGTCGATGCGCTGACCACCTCGCTCAAGCACCACGCGGCGGTGATGGCCGACCGCGAGGCCGAACCGGTGCGCCTGGTGGCCACCGCCCACTTCAAGCGCGCCGCCGAGAAGGGTGAGCTGTCGACTTTCATCGCGCCCGAGGTGCTGGCCGACTTCTTTCTGGTCAACTGCTTCGCCGCGATGCTCGCCTGGAGCGCCAACACCGTCACCATGCCGCTCGATGTGATGCTCAAGGGCGTCATTCACCTGTTTTTGTCGGGTGCGCGCAGCACGAAGTGATGTGAATCAGGTGAGCTGACGTTATAGGGAGGAGACTCCCTATGAGCGACAAGTCTGCCTTCTTGACCCGGGCCACGACGGCCTACGCGAAGTTCATCGTTCGCCGCCCCGCCCCGGTCTTCGTGTTCTTGCTGTTGCTCGGCGTGGTCGCGACGTACCTGACCAGCACCTTGACCATCGAGTCTGATCAGCTCTCGTTGATCAGCCAAGACCTGCCCGAGGTCGTCGAGGTCAAGAAGGTCATCGACATGGTCGGTGGCGCTGGCTACCTGATGCTCGCGCTGCGCAGCGACGACGTGCCGGCGCTGAAGAAAGCCGCCGACGCGCTCAACGACACGCTGCTGGCCGCCAAGCAGCCCGACGGTACGCCGTACGTGCGCTTCATCACTTACAAGGTGCCGGTCGAGTTCATTCAAGAGAACATGGTCTTGTTCATCAAGACCGAAGACCTGATCGAGGGCAAACGCCGCCTCACCCCGTACATCAAAGATCAGATTCGTCGGCAGAACCCGTTCTTCGTCGAGATTCGCAAGACCGAGCCGCTCAAGCTCGACTTGGAAGACTTGATTCAGAAGTACGCGGCGGTGGGCAAGAAGAGCATTCGCGACGACTACTACGTCAGCGACGACAAGAAGATGATGATGATGCTGATCAAACCGATGTGGAACTCGACCGAGCTCCCGCGGACCAAGGCCTTCGTCGACGCGATGACCGGTGGCGCCCCCGAAGGCACCGCGGTCACCAAGGGCCTGCTGTACGACGCGATCAAAGACACCGGGCTCACCCTGGTCGAAGACTACTCGCGCATGGGCGACGCCAAGACCTTGGCCTTCGGCTTCACCGGCTCGTACAAGACCAGCGTCGACGACTCGTACGCGATGCGCGCCTCGCTCGATGACGTCTTCAAGTGGGCGTTCATCTTCATCGTGATCATCACCGTGCTGTTCTTTCGAAAGTGGGCTCCCACCGTCATCGTGATCAGCGGCATGGCGCTGGGCACCGTGCTCACCATGGGCTTCGCCAAGCTGACGCTGGGCGAGCTCAACATGATCACCAGCATCATCGGCGCGATCTTGATGGGCTTCGGCATCGACTACGGCATTCACTTCATCTACCGCACCCGCATCGAGCTGGGCTCGGGCAAGCCGTACGACGTGGCGATCATCGACGCGCTGGTCAATGCCGGCCGCCCCGCGTTGATCGCCGCCATCGTCACCGCGGGCAGCTTCTTCGTCTTGCTGGTCTCGCAGTTTCGCGGCTTCTCGCAGTTCGGGTTCTTGGCCGGGTTCGGCACGTTGATCATCGGCTTCACCCTCTTCGCCTGGAGCCCCGCGATTCTCGCCATGCTCGGCAAGATGAACCCCGACTGGCCGCGCAAGCTCATCGGCGAGATGAAGCCGCCCTCGGCCGAGCTGCAATCGGGAGCGACGCGCATCAAGAACCCCAAGCTGATGCTGGGGCTCGCGGTGGCAGTGGTCGGCTCGGTGTGCGCCTTCGCGGTGCCGTGGGTGAACGAGCCGCTGCCCAAAGACCGGCCTCCGACGATGGTCGAGCGCTTTCGAGGCGGTGTGCGCTTCAACTACAACACCCGCGCCCTGGTCGCGAACGAGTCGCCCAGCATTCGGCTGCAAGACGAGATCAACCGGCGGTTTCAGATTTCGTCAGACCCGGTGGCGGTGCCGACCAAGACCATCGAAGAAGCCAAAGACATCTGGGACGCGATGGAGCGGAACCCCGATTCGGAGTTCAACGTGGTGAGTGAGAAGTACCCCACCGTCGATCAAGTGGTCAGCATCTTCACCTTCGTGCCGCCTGCGAAGACCGCCGAGGCGAACGCAAAGGTGCTCGCCGAGTGGCACGAAGAGCTCAAAGACATCGACATCGGCTCGCTGCCGCTCGAGATGCAAGACAAGGCCGGGTTCTTCAAGCGGGTGCTCGAGAAGAAGCCGTTCGACGTCACTGGCGTGCCCCCAGTGTACGCCGAGCTCTTCAAGTCGCTGCCGACGACCAAGCCCGAGAACCAGGGTTACCTGACCTTCATCTACCCGAAGGTCGACCTGTGGGACGGCAAGAACCTGCTCAAGTTCGCCGACTCGGTGACGCTGGTGAAGGGCGTGAGCGGCAAAGAATACCGCGGGGCGGGGCTGGCCATTTTGTACGCCAAGCTCGCGCGAATCGTGCTCTTCGACGGGCAGCTGACCGTGGTGCTCGCCGCGCTGTGGATTCTGATGATGCACTACCTCGACTTTCGTTCGGTGAAATTGGCGGCGGCCTCGGTGATACCGCTCGGCGTCGGTCTGTGGATGATGCTGGGCCTGCTGAGCATCACCAACCACCCGCTCAACTTCATGAACCTGGTGATCTTGCCGATTCTCCTAGGCTTCGGCGTGAGCCACGGCTTGTACCTGCTGCACCGCTTTCTCGAAGGCGTCTCGCCGATGGTGGCGCTGCGCTCGGTGGGTGCCGCGGTGGCGTCATCGACCCTCACCGCCATCGCCGGGTTCGCCTCGCTCTTCTTCGCGCAGCACAACGGCTTGCAGTCGATTGGCTACGTGGCGTGCATCGGCCTCTCGACCACGCTGGTGGTCAGCTTCACCGTGCTCGCGGCGGTGCTGCAGCTGATCTACGACAAGCAGGGCAAGCAGACGCTCGAAGAAAAGACGGCCTGAGCGGCCAATGTTCAAGAGCGTCAGCGCCGTTCGGTTCATGAAAGAGCTCTTCGGCGAGATTCGCGACGACGACATCTTCAACGGCGCCGCCGCCCTCGGGTTCTATCTGACGCTGGCAATCTTCCCCGCGATGATCTTCGTGATGGCCGTCATACCGTATCTGCCAATCTCGAACGTCGATCAGGCCATCATTGATTTTCTTCGCCAGGCACTGCCCGCGAGCGCCTCGGAAATGTTCGCAGCGGTCGTGCACCAGATCACCACTGAGCGGCGAGGCGGGCTGCTGTCGTTCGGCCTCGTGGCTGCGCTCTGGGCAACGTCGACGGGCATGTACGCGATCATGCAGCAGCTCAACATCGCCTACGACGTCAAAGACGGGCGCGGTTTTTTCCGTGCGCGCCTCACGGCCATGGGGCTGAGCATTCTCTTTGCGGTGCTGGTGCTGGGCGGTTTCACGCTGATCGTGCTCGGCGGCGAAATTCAGGGCTGGCTTGGGTCGAAGTTCGGGCTGAGCACCGCCCTGCTCACCTTCTTCGTCGTCTTTCGGTGGGTCGTCATCGTGCTCGGGTTGTTGCTGGGCTTCGCTCTCATCTACTACCTTGCCCCAAATACCAAGCAGCGCTTCAGGCTGGTGTCGATCGGCGCGGTGGTCGGAGTCGTGCTGCTGATGCTCGCCTCGCTCGCCTTCGCTTGGTACGCGCAGCGCTTCGCCAACTACGACGCTACCTACGGGAGCATCGGCGCCGTCATCGCGCTGATGATGTGGCTCTACATCTCCGGGCTGGCGATTCTGATCGGCGCCGAGATCAACGCCCTGATCGAGCTCCGGGCCAACGGGGTTTCAGGTTCCTCGGCGGCGGGTTCGGCCCCTGCGGCACCGTGAAGCGAAAAGAGTCGGGCTCAGGGGCCCGTCACCAGCGACGAGATGTGAATCTTGACCAGCGGGTGATCGGCTTCGCTGTAGACGATCTTCGATTCACCACCGATTTCGCTGCGCACGATGACGTCGGTGAAAGAGCCGTTCAGCGTGGCGAAGGAGAAGAGGCGCTGGCTCGAGTCGAGCCGAAGGCTGCTTTGGTACGTGAGCCCACTTGGCGCGGCCGGGTACTCCGCGACCACCTCCGAGATGCCCGAGGTGAATGAGGCGCGGTAGAGTGAAAACACGCTCCTGTCGTTGACGTAGTAAAACCCGTCAGGCGGCGCCCATCGAATGGCCACCGGTGGCACGGGCGTCAAGCCCTTGAGCACGACAGACGCTCCGGTCTTGTAGTTGACGATTTGCCTCTCGGTGAGCAACCACCCGGCACCGCCCACCGCGATGACCGGTGCGCCGGCCATGCCGTCGTACACGACCGCCCCAGTGGCATCTCGCAGCTTGCCGAAGCTCTGGTTGCACTGGTGCAACACTTCACCTTCGGCCGTGACGCGAAACCAGGCCAACCGCTCGTTCGCCCCGGGGCACGGCGTTGGCAACACGGTGTCATTGGCGAGCACGTTCGCCGGGTACGCGGTGCTCGCGCTCGAGTACGAGCAGTCGTCGCAGTGGTACTCGCGCAGCTTGTCTTCGAAGGTGTTGGTGTAGATCAGCCGACCATCGGTGGGCCGAATCACCGCGCTCGTCTCGTCGGCGTAGCAGTCGAAGCCGACCGAGGCGACGTTGGGGCTCGACCAGTGCGCGAGCGCGTCTCGGTAGCAGGCTCCTTCTGACAAGGTGCCCATGAGGTACACCTCGCCTGGGTCGAGCACCTGCAGGCTCCCTGCGTCGATGGGTGGCCGGCCCGCGTCAACGCCCGTGACGACGCCGCCGTCAACTCGAGGCACGCCCGAATCGAGGCCTGCATCGACTGGGAGCTGTACGGCCACGATGGTGATCGCCAGCGCGACGGGGTCGCTGACGCGGGTGCCGGCCGAGACGACGAGCTGGCACTCCCAGAAGCCGATCAGGTCTGGCGTGAGCACGGGTTTGCCCGACGTCGGTGAGTCGAACGCCGCGGCGCTCCCAGTGGGGCGTTGGGTGATGAGCCATGCGTAGGTCACGTTGGCGCCGAGCGGGTCGTAGCTCGACTCGCCGTTGAGCGTGAGCGCGGCTCCCACGGGCGACGTGATGGTGGCCGGAGTGATCACCGCCACCGGGCGCTGACTCAACACCGAGGCGTCTTCGAGGCGCGACCGGCCGCACGAGAGGGCCACGACACTCAGGGCGAAGACGGTGAAAACTCGGGGCATGATGGTCTGTACCGCCATTTCGGCCCCGGTCCAACGCGGCTGCAGTCAGCGCCGCTCGCGCAAACCTCAGTTTCAGATTTTACAAACTGTCAGTTTCAGATTTTACAAACTGACAGTTTCAGATTGCCCAAATCGCCAGTGTCATCGCCCGGTTGCGCAGCCCCTGGCTGGATTTTCGCGGTGCATCGGGCGTTATAGTGCGCCCATGGGCTTCTTCGACCCCCTCGTGAACCAGATGAAAACGCTCTCTCAATTCTCGCCGAAAAACCTCAATCGTCTGGCGCGCATGCAGCTTTCAGATCTGGTCGAGCGCGAGGCCGGTCGGGCCCACGCCAAAGTCGATGAGCTGCGTCAGCGCTTCCCCACCGCGGGAGATCGCGAGATTTCGCAGCGCTTCATCGACAGCAAGAAACAGGTCGCCAGCATGGTCGGAGGCATCAGCGGCGTCTTCGGCGTCGCCACCGTGCCGCTCGACCTGGTCGGCATGGCGTACCTGCAAATCGCCTTGCTCGCCGAGGTGGGTACCGTGTTCAAAGCCGACCTCAAGAGCGAGCGCGGCCGCCAGGAGCTGCTCGAGCTGTTCGGCTACTCGAATGGCATCGGCCCCGTGCAGCGCGCGAGCCCGCGGGTGCTCGGCAGCCTTGCGGGCGTGCTGCTTCGACGCGGAGGCCTCACGGTGCTGGGCCGGGCGATGCCGTTGGTGGCGGCGCCCATCTCGGCGTACCTCAACAACCAGCACATTCAGCACATCGGTGACGCGGCGGTTCGGCACTACGACGGCTGGGTGCACGCCGAGCAGAAAAAGAAAAAAGCCTCGGGCGAGTAACGCGCTTCAGCCGTTCGAGATCGGGTCTTGCGGCAGCGAGAACTCGACCACCTGATCAGCGAAGGTCATCTCGACCACCCGGCGCCAGTAGGCCATGCCCAACCGCAGCGCGTACGCCGAGCCGGTCGGCACTCGGCGAGTGACCGCATCGAGCCGCGAGACGATTCGGCGCAGCACCCTGGGCGCAAGCTCCCAGCCGGAGCGTGGAAAGCCGAGCGCGTCGGCGTAGCGCGGGCCAATCAGATACCGCGACACCGCGTAGCCGATGCTCACCGCGGCCGGAGGCGAGACGCCGCGGCGCGCTCCATCGAGGATCATCGCGTCGGCCAACCGCTTCGAGTCGGCGTCGGGCAACGCCTGCGTTTGCTCGAGCAGGCTCCACAGGCTGGCGCACTCGGCGGGCGTGGTGCAGAGCAGCTCATCATCGACGCCCATCACCCGGCCCGTGTAGCGCCACAGGTGCACCACGCCGTCTTGCTCGGCTGGCGACGTCTCGACGCCGAGCGCCCCGAGGCCCTCGACGAAGATCGACGAGAACAGCAGCACGGTGCCCGCCATGTCGTATTGATTGATCGGAGCGCCCCACGCCTCGGCCTTCCACTCCGGGCTGCGATTGAGCGACTGGCGAATGCGCGAATGAATCAGCCGCACCCGCACCGCGGCTTGAAGGCCAGCGCCGCCCCACTGCATGCCGTTCGGGCTGCTGACCGCTTCGACGAAGGCGGCGGTCTCTGAAAGCCTTCGCTGCACATCACTCTGCAGCCGCCCCGACATCGCGAGCGGCTTGTTGCCCGCCGGGCTGCAGTACCCGAGCATCAGTGATTTGAAGCCGAGCACGAAGCCGCTGATCAGACCTCCGCGCAGCACGACCGCGCCGCCGCGATTGGCCCGCTCGGGCTCGAACCAGAAGGGTACCTCGCGCAGCGACTCAGAGAGCCGGGTGGCGGCGGCCGACAGCCCAGCCACCGAGGGCGCGAAGAGCGCAGCAATCGCGTGCTCCTGCGCCGGTCGCGAGAGCCCGTCGAGCTGGGCCACGAAGTCATCGGCCAGAGGGTCGACGCGCCCCAGAAAGTGGGCGAGGCGGGCGGCCCGGGGTGAGGCTTCGACTTGCAGAAATCGGGTGGGGGTCACCCCGGCTTGCTAACCTTTGGCCCAGCGCGCTGCACGGCGTGCCCCGTCAGGGCGACAAGAAAGACTACTGGCACTTCCCGGCGAGCCAGCTGCCGTCGTTCGAGTGCACGGTGGCCTTGGTGTAGATGTTCCAGAAGCCGAGCTGCACGCCGCCGGCGCAGGCATAGGCGAGCCAGCTGCCGCAACGAACGGCCTTGCCAGCGAGCACCAGGTTGTAGGTCGTGTCAGTCACTTCGACACACGCGCCGCCGTCGGGCTTGGTGCCCGCGTCGACCTGACCCGCATCGACCTGGCCCGCGTCAGGCTTGCCCGCATCGACCTGCCCGGCATCGACCTGGCCGGCGTCGGGCTTGCCCGCGTCGACCTGCCCCGCGTCAGGCTTGCCCGCATCGACGGTGCCACCATCGGTCACCACGACACCGTTGGTCAGGCCGAAGAAGCGCGCGATGTAGAACGACGAGCAGACCCCGACGTTGAGCACGTACTGCGCTGCGCTGCCGCAGCCGTTGGCGCTGTCGATGGCGGTGCCGTGGTCCATACCGGTGACGCCCCAGGTCTCGACCAACGCGCGGCCGGCTGCGTCTTGGTACACGCGGCGAGTGGTCTTCGCGACGGCGGTGTCAGTCAGGTCGGCCGTCTCATCGATGCCTTGAACGTTCGCCCACTGGTGCAGGAGCTGCGTGGTGTTGTTCGGGTCGACCACGCTGTCGGCGGTGCCCTGCCAGATCGCCAGGCGGGGGTAGGTGCCGGTGTAGCCGGGGTTGGCCGCGCGAACGCGATCGCCCCACTCCTGCGCGCTCAAGCTCTTGCCCGGCTTCAGGCAGCCCGAGACTTCGTTGTACGTCGTGGTGCAGTTGTAGGGGATGCCGGCGACCGTCGCGCCAGCCGCGAAGACGTCGGGCCAGACCGCCAGCATCAACGAGGTCTGCGCGCCGCCACCCGAGAAGCCGGTGGCGAAGATGCGCGATGCATCGACCGAGTAGTCGGCCTTCATCTGGTCGACCATCTCTTTGATCGACTCGTTCTCGCCCTGGCCGCGCTTGATGTTGGTCGGGTCGCCGTACTCGCCGCCCCAGTTGAAGCAGCGCAGCGAATTGTTGGTCGTCGTCTGCTCAGGGTAGATGACGTAGAACTTGTACTTCTCGGCCAGCTCGTTCCACCCGATTTTGGTGAAGTCGGCGGCGGTCTGGGTGCAGCCGTGCATTGCCACCACGATCGCCGCGTTGGGCGGCATGTTCGCCGGCACGTACTTGAACATGTTCAACCCACCCGGGTTCGAACCGAACGAAGTGACCGCGGTCAGGCTCGAGGTGCTCGACGTGGTGGCCTCATCGAGCCCACCCAGATCGGCGCCAGGGCCGCACGCCACCAGCACCACCAGACAAGCCATCAGTGAAATGCGCTTCATGAGGGTCACTCCAAAAGTGAGAGATAGGCGCACAGCGACCTGCGAGCCGCCCGCCTAACCCACTTCTGAAGAAATATGAATAGCCCCTCATGATGCGCTGCGTTGATTACCAGAATCGGTATCTTCCCCAGCGAGGTCCACGGGTTGGAGTGCCCCCGGGCGGCTCTCTGGAGCGGAGAAATGCCCCCAGCGAACCCCAGGTCGCGTGCTCGGCGGCGTAGGTGTCGAAGCGCTCGCCGGTGATCTTGGTCGCTTCGAAGTGCACCTGCAGCTGGGGCCGGGTGAGCAGCTCACGCCAGCGCAAGGAGATCGGCACTTCGCCTTGCAGGGAGTCGACGGTGAGCTCGCGCAGCGCCGGCGCGTTCAACAGCGCCTCGAAATCGCCATCGCCCCAGACGGTTGCGGGCAGCCTGAGGCGTTCGAGGTGCTCGAGCCCCGCGGCGCTGCGCTCGAGCACGCCGACGCGCAGGACCTGGTGGGTGAGAATGAGCTGGCGCAGCTGGGTCGGGCCGGCGCTCTTGACCTCTGAACCTGCGCCCATGCCGGTACCGCCCTGAAGCTCGAGGGCGCGAACGGTGCTGGCCCAAGGCAACGAGAGAATCAACGCCGGGTCGAACAGCTCGGCGTCGGTGACGAGGAGGGAGCTCACGGGGCTGCGCGGGCGCTCGGTGTGGTCGAGCAATGCACGGGCGGTGACCGTGACGCCGGTGGGAAAACCGCGCTGCCAATGAACTTCGGTCGCTCCAGGCACGAGCTCGGCGGCCCACTGGGAGCGCTGGCCCTCGAGCTCGAGCAGACGCTTGCGGTGAGCGATGATCTCGAGGTCGACACCGTTGGCGCTGCGGGTGCCGGCGAGCACGTCGTCAAGCAGCGCATGCAAGGGTGTTTCACGAAGGCCTCGGGCCCCACCGGCGAGGTTCCACGCCCAGGTCTCCCAGTTGACCTTGGCTTGCGAGACCTTGATCTCGAGGGCGATGTATTCACCGAAAGGCTCACCGCGGGCCTGCAGCGCATCAGAGAGCACCAGCCGCGGCCCGTCGTCATCGGGGCTCGTCACCACCGCCTCGAGCAGCCGGCGCTCTTCGTCTGAGCTGATCAGCATGCGGGGCAGGCCAGTTCGTTGCCTTTTGCACGAGGCTGCCCGAACATATCGCAATGGCCATGGCCCCCTCGCCTCAACCCCAAGATAAAAAGATCAGACACGGAAGAAAGTTTCGCAACTATCTGCTCAACGCACCGGTGCAGATGCGGTTCGCAAGCCGGCTGGTGGCGGTGACGGTGCTGGTCGCTGGGGCCCTGCTCGTCGGGCTGGCCTTCACCTCTCAGGCGCTCTTCAAGCAGATCTCCGCGAGCCTCGATGCCCAATCGATCACCGTGCTCACCAATCAAGAGCTCGAGATCTGCCGAACCAATGCCCAGCTCGCGCAGCCTTCGGCCCAAGCAAACCCCGACGAGTTGGTTCGCATTCAGCGCGAGTCGTACGAGCGGCACGCGATCTTGGTCAAAGAGCAAGAGGCGACGATCGAGTTCGGCAAGAACGTGGGCCACGACCAGCAAATGTTGATCATCGAGATGATCACTTTGGTGGTCTGCTTCGTGGTCATCGTCACCCTGCTGAGCATCGTGTGGACGCACCGCATCGTCGGCCCGCTGTACCGGCTCAAACAGTTGATGCGCGACATCACCGAAGGCCACCCCCCGACCGGCCCGACAACATTGAGAGCAGGCGACGATTTGAAAGATGTGTTCGAGCAGTTCACCACGATGATGAAGGCGCTCGACGAGCGCAGCCGCGGTGATTTGCTCGAGTTGGAGGCCGCCAAGAAGGGCGACGCCGCCGCCTTGAGCCGAATCGAGGCTGGCCTGAAGCGACGTCTTGGGCTGCCCACCGGAGACCACAGCGCGTGAGCGAGTGCCGCCGTCTCCCCGGGCGTCGCGCCCGATATTGGGTGGCGCTGGTTTGGGCCTGTGCTGGGTGTCTCAAACCCGACCCGGCCGCGGCCACAGCGAGCGACGCGGCGATCGAGGCACCCGCACCCGCCGCCTCAACCGTTGCGTTCGGCGCACAGCCGCCCCTTCGCACTTACCGCGAGCGGTGGGAGTCGCGGTTGACGCTCCCGGTGAGCAACACCCAAAGCGTGCTGACGCTCGAGCGAGGCTCGGCCCTCATCGACATCACCTTGGAGCCTCGCTCGGCCACCGTGCACTTCGAGCGGGTGGAGAAAGCCGAGGGCCCCCCTGACCGGGCCGTCACCGGAGTCGACCCGATCAGCGACCAGCGCTTCTCCATTTCTGGGGCTCAAGGTTTGCTCGCGACCACCGTGCTGCAGGGCAAGACTGTAGCGCCCGAGGCACCAGCCCGCCGCGCGCGCGAGCGGGTCTTCGACGCCTTTGAGCCTGACCCGTTCAGCCAAGGGCTCCACCAGGGGCCTGTCGCCGGGGGCCGCCCACGACCTGACCTCGCCACGGCCTTCGTTCATGGCTTCGCCGCTCGCGATGCCGTGCGAGGAGGCCCCCCGTTACGCGCCCAGAGCGCCGCCCTGAGCCTGAAGGCTTTCAATGGCGACGTGGCCGTCTTCGACGTGAGCGCGGTCTTCACCAGCGCCGACCCCGCGATGACCATGCGCGCGACGCTCGAGGGAGAGCTCGTCGTCGACCAACGCTCAGGTCAACTGCTCCGCCAGAAGCTCTCGGGGCCCATCGAGCTTTCGGCCGCCGGCCAGACCAGCACGACCAGCGGCCAGTGGGCTGAAACCCTCAGCCGCGAACCCCTTGCCGAATCAGACCCGCATTCACCCACACGATAATCGTATGCAAAAGATGCGTGGCTCAGTGGAGCATGCCTACTCCACTTTACTGCCGTCAAACCCTTGAATCTCGCTACTTCCACTGTGGGCTGAGTTTTGCCAAGGAGTGGGAAAGTGTGCACCAAAGTCTCCACTCGAGGTCTTATGAACGCGTCGAAGCTGGTGCATTGCCAAGCGAAGATGTTGCTCTTGCTGACAGGCGTGATCGCCGGTTCGGCGTGGGGCCAACTCAACAACGCGAGCCAGATTCCGGGCCTGGGGGCCGGCATTCAGCCCAAGGTCATGATCATCTTCGACACCTCGCGCTCGATGCAGCACATGCCGCAGAGCAATTTGAACGACCCGTCGGTGCTCTACAACTGGCCAGCCATCGACTACTTCAATGACGCGGGCAACTACCGCTATCTGAACAACGACTTCGACCCGGTGGCGCCGAGCAGCGAATGTCTAAATCGCTTCTGCATCGCCAAGCGCGTGCTCTACACCCTGTTGCCGGCCTACTCGAACGACGTGCAGTTGGGCCTGGCGGGCTACTACCAGTACCGCACCGCCTACACCGTGCCGGCTGGTACGAGCGCATGCGTGTACGACGTGTTGGCAGCCCCCGGTGAGTCGGTGACCTTCAGCTCGAGCGTCGCTGGGCTCAACGGCTCGTTCTACACGCCCCCGGGCGTCGCCCAAAGCTGCCGCACCGTGTTCTCTGACGGCGGCGTCGACCCACTGGCCCAGTACCGAATCACCAGCGTGACCAACATGGGCGGCACCGTGGTCAATTGCTCAGTGTACTCGAACATCGGCGCTGGGCCCTACGCACCCGGGGTCAAAACGGAGCTGACCGCGGCCGGCTGCAACAACAGCGCTGTCGTGACCTATTCGCCCAGCGGGCCGCCGAGCGCGACCTACGGTTCAGGGGTGAGCGCGATGACCAGCACGATGTGGGTCGCCACGAGCAACCCGGCCTATTGCACGACTCCTGGCAACCCGTTTCGGTACGCCCCGCGGGCAGGCTTCTTCACTGACTTCACCGTCGGCCCGACGGCGTTTAGTTCTCCCGGCGTGCCCAACATGTTCTTAGGTACCTCACCGACCGTTGCCAGCCCCGCGGCCGGCGGCGTGATCTGGTCGGGCCAGGCACCGGGCTGCAGCTTCGCTGCGCCATGCGACCTCGAGACCACCGGCGCCGCGGCGCTGCCAGACGCTCGCCGTTCGGTGCGGGTGTTCTATACTGATGCGGGCTCAGGCGACATCACGGTCGGCACCATCGTGTACTCGCCCGATGGCGGCGCGACCTTCGAGCTTCATGGCCAGACCGGCGCGCTTGCCGACGGCGGCTGCGAGTACGCACCGGGCATCGCAGCGACGCTGGGCACCGACTACTACAAGAACACCGGGACCATGGCCGACTGGGGTTTTCCCAGGTACTCATGCGCCTACGGAGGCGTCGGGTGTCGCGTACGGTTTGCCGGCACGACCTCGCTCGGCCCAGTGACCTACTTCGGCGCCACCACCGATGGCAACCGGTACACCTGGGCGTCACCCGGGGGCGCACCGCGGTACCCGTGCGACGTCACCGGCTCTCTGGTCAACGGCAGCTGGGCCCGCGGGTCGTCGTATGCCCCCGACGTTGACGCGAGAGGCCCCGGCGTCACCTGCCCAGACGTGAACGGGCTCACCTCGGCCGCTATCGGCGGCCAACCGGTCAACGGCACTGCCGGCTACTGCACGCCCGGCACGCCGTGCGACCTGCAAGCTGGCCGCCCCTACTTGAAGCCTGACCCGGCCTTGCACCTCTCGCCCCTGGCTGCGCCGGGCGCGCTGCGAGACGCCGGCTTCGGGCCTTATGACCACCCGACCATTCAGCTGACCAGCTATGTGCAGACCTGCCCCGGCCCCGCCGTGGCGGGCTCCTGGTTCGATGATGACGGCACCATTTTCGCGAGCGGCAACGCGGGGTGGGTCTCACCGGAGGGCCACAACGGCAACGGGTGTGAGCTGAGCGGCCACTGCCACATGACCTTTGACAACCGAGACAACGCGGCAGGCGGCGGGCCCCCGGCCCAGCGGCACCGGTCTGGTTCGATCCCCAACTATTCCGCAAACGGCGGTACGTACTCGTATAGCGGCGCCTCAGTCTTGACGAGCGACAAGTGGGAGGTCGCCCTGCTGGCAGGCAGGTGCGCCGCCAGCCTGACGCTGAACAGCAATGAAGTCTTGCCCAGCGGCTTCGTCTGCTCGGCCACCGAGCCTTGCGAGTTGGGCAACGCGACCGAAGTGTGCAGAGACCCAGACGGCTTTGGGCTCATGACGTGCCCTTCCGGGTCAGACGTCGCGGCGCTGCACCGCTGCCAGTACACCTCGTCAGACTTCCTCTACACCGCTCCAAACTTCGGAGTCTGCAAGTACACCCGCTACCAATCTCAGTACGGCACCGATTGGTGCGCCTACGAGCTCCACTCGTGGACCCCCGTGGCACCGCCGTCGGGCTGCGATCACTACCGCACGTTCTGCAACTACGACGCGACGGCCTACCCCTACTCGTACGATGACCCGGTCTCGTATTGCCAAGTCACCGGGTCTTCTCGGCCCTGGAGCGGCACCACGCCCCGGACGTACCTGTACTCGTACCTCACCAAGGGCGGCGAATACATTGGCCGCAAAGACCTGACCCAAGACGTCCGCTTCGCGGCGACTGCCCCCCTGGCCACGCGCAACTGGTGCGACGCGGCTTCTCCTTTTCCGTACTCGGCATTTTCGAGCGCCTGCCCCGCGGCAATCACCGCGACCAACAACAGCTCGTACTGGGGTGATGCCACCTGCGCCGGTGGCCGGGAGTGCCTCTTGCGGGTACGCGGCAACGCAGGCCCCGACTTCCCCACGGCGCGCGCGAGTTATTTCAAGCCGTCTGCCATCGTGCCTGAGGTGCTCAACCCTGCTGCACCTCTCTGCCTCGCCCCTGACCGGCCGGGTGGCGAGACCACGCAATTCGACCCTGCGCCCTTCATGCCCAACGCCGACGGCGGCAGCGCTGATTCGCTGCCCCCGACCACGCTGGCCTGCCCGCTGAACCTCTACTCCGGTTGGTGGCAACAGTGCCCGACCAACTTCACAGGGCTGGTGCCAGGCAATTACACCTTGACGGTGTCGGCGTACCAAGACGCCGCCGGGCCAGCCGACGCCACGATGGCGTTGTACGTCGCGCCCGCTGGCAGCCCCGACTGGGCCTATGTCAACGTTGGCACCTACGCCGTCAGCAACGGGGCTCCCGATCAGCCCCTCTACACCGCCAACATCACTGTGACTGGCACCTCTCTCTCGGTGCGGCCTGCCTTCACGAACGACTGGTACTGCGGCAGTTGCACGCCGGCCGACCGCAACCTCTTCGTGCGCAAGGTGAGCCTGTCGAGGGCGCCAACCAACTTCTGCGCGGGCTTCGGCAGACTCTCGCCCACGCGCGTCAACTTGCGCTCCGACTGGTACGACCCGGGCCAGCCAAGCAATGTGCCCCCGTATGTCGACTTCAGCACCCAGCAGACGGTGCGCAACAGCGGGTGGTCGTATGCCGACGGCGGCTCTGACATTTTCGTGCCGATGGCCTCCAACAACCTGGGCCCGGTGCAGCAAGCGTTGGGCAGGTGTGCGAGACCGACCAACCTGACCTCGCCGGCCGCCGGCGGCCTGTGTCTGTCAGATTTGTCGACTTGCGGCACGGGTTCGCAGCCCTGCCAGTCGAATGATGCGGGGTTGCCTGACTTCACGCCTCTCTACGGCAGCCTCGACAACGCCCTGAGCTACATGCGCGATCAGCTGAGCACAGATGACGGCTCGTACGCATGCCGCGACTACTACGTCTTGCTGGTCACCGACGGCCTCGAGTCGACGCCGAAGCACTACAGCCAGTCAGACCTCAACACCCTGGTGACGTCGCTGCGCACGACGACCACGAGCGTGCCGGCGCCTCGCACCAAAGACGTGAAGACCTACGTAATTGGCTTCGGCGCCGGTCTGACCGGTGACGGCGGTCTCACCGACGTCGACATCATCGCTCGCGCAGGTGGCACGGCCCTCAAAGTCAACCCCAACCCCACCTCGCTCTACGACGCCTTCTTGTTCGACAACGTGAACGGCAAAGCACTGGCCGCTACCGACCAGGCCCAGCTCGGCCAAGCTCTCAATTGGGTCTTCTCGACGATTTCGGCTGGCCGCTTCGCTCGCAGCCGCCCGGTGCTGTCTTCGAGCGGCGGGCGCCTCTATCAAGGCTACTTCGAGCGCGGCGTCACCGACGGCGGTACGTCGCCCGAGCTCAAGGGCAACGTGGTGGCCTTCGAGCTCTCGGTCACCGGTGCGCTGACCCGCAAGTGGGACTACCAGACCAAGCTCGACAACCAGGCCACTCGCGATGTGCGGGCAGCGCTCTCGACTGGAGACGGCGGCGTTCGGTTGGTCAACTTCGTGGCGGCGAACAACGACGTCACCGCGACGATGGACTCATTGTGGGGCACGACCGACGCCGGCGTCGGGGTGGTGGCCTTCATTCGCAACGACTCCCTGGGCACCGGGGCCGATGAGACCTATGCCCCGGTGGTCGTGCCACGCCGAACCCGCGCAGGCCCGGTCATGTTCTCGGCGCCCACCATCGTCGGGCCCGGTCGCACCGAGTGGCGCTCGGGCTACGGCGGCAACGCGACTGAAGCCTCACAGACCTCGTACCAAGGCTTCTTTGATGCCTGGGTCGGCCGGCCGCAGCGTGTGCTCTTCGGCAGCGGCGACGGCCTGTGGCGTGGCGTGGCCGAAGGCAACACCTGTGCCGACGAGTCTTCACTGGCCTGTGCAAACGGCCGTGAGGCCTGGGGCCTGGTGCCTCCAGAGGCCCTGCGTTCGCTTCAGACGATTCGCCAAGGTGGCGCCTTGCCGGTGGTCGACGGCACGACCACCGCAGCTGACGTGTGCTGGCCCTCGGTGGGCAGCAACGCGGCTGACTGCGGAGCCGGAGATTGGCGCACCATCGCCATCAGCGCGATGCGCGGTGGCGGTCGCGGCATCTTGGCGGCCGACGTCACCGACGGCGGCTACCCCACCCCGATGTGGACGTTCAGCGGCAACAGCGATGACGACCACTTGGGCTACACCTACAGCAGCCCCGCCATCGGCCGAATCACCATCGATGGCTCGGGTACTAAGCGCTGGGTAGCGTTCATGGCTGGTGGTCTCAATGACGACGGCGCCGGCCACGATGGCAACTCGTTCTTCATCTTCGACCTGCAAAAGGGCAAGCCCAAGATCGGCGTGTCGGCGGGCCACAACGACACGTCATGGTCGGTCAGCGGCGACGGTACGTCGTTTACCGGCAAGACCGCGCTCTTCAGGCCGGTGAACCCCCCAAGCGTCGACGTGCGGGCGGCCTACTTCGGCGGCACCGACGGCTATCTCTACGACGTTCGGTTGAAGCTCGACTCGTTTGAGCCAGACCGCGACTGGAAGCCCGAGGTCTTCTTCGCGCCACGCTGCACCGCCGGCACCTGCGGCGGTGCTGACCGCGCGCGAGACGACGCCAAGCAGTACCCAGGGCTCTCGGCCAACACCCCGTTGTGGACCATCAACAAGACCACCGGTCTGCAGGGCACGACGGGCTGCACGCTGCCGCTGGGCGACCTCTCTGCCTTGTGTACCCGCTACAACGTCAGCCCGAAGTTCATGAACCGCCCGACCTTGGCCACGGCGAGCGACCCCAGCTTGCAGCGCCCCGACGTCTACATCGGTACCGGCGACGCCATCGATGTGAGCTCGGTGGCTCCCAGCGAGCAGAACTTTCTCTTCGCCATTCACGACACGGCGCGCCCTGACGCGACCCGAAACACGTCAAGCTCGGTCAACCCGTCGAAGCGCTCGAGAAACGACCACTACGGCCAGGCGATGTGGGCATACGCGCTCGATGTTGGAGAGAAAGTGCTCGGTGAGCCCGCGCTCATCGGCGGCTCGGTCATCTTCGCGACCTATGTGCCGGTGGGCAACGGCTGCACCGTCTTGGGCGACTCGTATCTCTACGCGTTCGACCCGGTGACCGGCGCTCCTCGCGCTGCGCTGTTCAACCCCGCGACCGGCAGCTACGTCTCGGTGCTCAAGCTCGAAGGGGCGGGCCCCTTGAGCGACCTGGTGGTGGCCGCCAACAAGCTGTGGTTCGCACCGACCAGGTCGACGGGCGCCCCGGAGTCGGTCGATGTTCGCGGCGCAAACTATCGCGGCGTCATTCACGGGTGGAGGCGGGTGCGATGAGCCAGCCTGCCCGCCACCACCGTGCGGGCTTCACGATGCTCGAGATGATGGTGGTCATTGCCATCATCGGCGTCTTGGCGGGGCTGGCCATCGTGAACCTGACCAGCCTCAATGGCACCGCCAAGGCCAACGGCGAGGCCGAGGTCATCGCTCAGATGATTCGGGTGACGCGCATGCAGGCGATTTCAACCGGCTGCGGTCATGTCTTTCGGTACCGGGGTCTCGAGTACGCTGGTGCTGACAAGGGCACGCTCACCGTGTACCGAAAGAAGACCGTGTCATGCGTGCTCGGAGCGCCCACAGACTTGGTCTTCGGTGCCGGCGACCTCGTGGTGAATAGCCACCAACTCAGCACGGGCATGGTGGTGGTGGCCGGGGCTGACTTGAAAGACAAGAGCGTCGAGCTTGGCTTCAACGCCAATGGCACCACGGTCTCGGGGGCCGATGGCAGCGCCTGGGCGTTAGTGCCCTTCGTGGTGAGCAGCCTTCAGAATGACCGCTACACCCGCACCGTCGCGTTTCTTGGGGGCTCGAATGTCACGCTTCAATAGGGGCGCGACGCTCGTCGAGGTGCTGGTCGCGGCGGCGGTACTGGCGATCGGCCTCTCGGCCATCGCGGCGGTGCTGACCCAGACCTCGCTCAGCTCGCGAACGGGGTTGCGCAAGGGCGAAGTCGCGTTGGCCGGAGCCAGCACGCTCGACGACTGGTCATGCCGCGGGTACGCCAACTTGAGCGAGGGCCTCTACGACGCCGGCACCGTCTTTTCGGCGCAAGGCGTACCCCTCTACGAGCAAACGATGACGGTCACCTCCTTGGCCGATGCTGGTGTGTCAGGGTACCGGCTGCAGCTCGACGTCTCGTGGAATGACGTGACCTTTGGCGCCAGCCAGGCAGTCAAGCAGTGGCAGCGCTACGAGACCATCGTCACCGGAGGCTTCGATGGCGGGTAAGCGACGCGGAGCTCGGGGCTTGACGCTCATCGAGTTGTTGGTGGTGGCGGCCATCTCGAGCATCTTGGTCGTCGCAGCGGCGGCGATGCTTGCCACCGCGCTCGAGCAACGCACAGGCCTTCGCAAACGAATGGACCGCCTGACCGACGCGTTCTCGACCTTGACGCTGCTCGAGGGCAGCGCGGCGAACGTGGGAGACCACTTCCCTTCGTCGCGCTTCGGGTTTCGACTCTTCAACAATGTGCAAGCGGGCGACTCGTACGGGGGCCTGGGGGTCGGCGCGGGCTGTTCGACCGGCTACTGCGTGGTGCCGCAAACCGATGTCATCGAGACCGTTCAAGGCACGCCCGGCCCCTTTTGGACCGTGGCGGTCGACTCTGGGCCCGACGGCGGCGTGCTCGAGGCGCCGCTGGTCAGCGGAGCGGGCGGCTTGCCGACGGGAGACGTGAGCCCGCATGTGTTCTTGGCGACAGACGCGTTCGGTCACAGCTGCCTTGGGAGCGGCGAGCTCAACCTCACCGGCAACATCATCTATTGGGTGCCGATGGACCGTGATTGGGTCACGCAGTCACTGTCGTATTACGAGCCGACTGCGTCTGCTCCGCGAAACTACCGTTGCCCCGCCAAAGACATGATCGTGGCCGTCGCCCAAAGACGCAGACACTACCTGGTGCTGACCCAAGCAGATGGCGGCTCGATGGGCCTCTATACGCACGACGCCGACCCCGACGGGGTGTTCTCGGCCAGCGCGGGGGTGTCTGTGCTGGGCCTCAACGTCGACAATATGCAGGTCGCGCCCATCGTTCGAAACGACGACGCTGGTTTCACGGCCAGGTGCAGCATGGGGGCGTGCGTGTGCAACCGCGGCGGCAGCTGCGTGCTTGACGGGGGCAACACCGACGACGAATTCGTGGTGTCAGACTTCGTGGTGGGCGCCCAGGTGAGCATCAGCGTTCAAGGCGATCACGCACAGCGGGTGAGCGCTCCGGTCACCCGGCCAGCGTTGGGCGACGAGAGCCTGGGCGCCGACGACATCGTGAGGTTGAGCGAAACGCAGTCGTTCATGTTTCGAAATTTCTCTCAGGTGATGAAATGAACTCAGAGCGTCGGCGCCGCGGGTATGTGCTGCTGTTCGTGCTGTTGGTCTTGATGGTGCTGACCGTGGCAGTCGCTGCGTTGTACTCGTCGACCAGCAACACGCTCTATGCCACGCAGGCGATGACCCGTCAGAAGTTGGCCTCGACGCGGGCCGACCTGGGCGCCCAAGTGGCCATTTCGTACCTTAAGCGAGGGTCGACCGCGGCGGGCTCGGTGATTGACCCGGTGGCCAACTTTCAGAACGTCTGCACGGGCCCGGTCGACTCGGTGCTGCACCCTGGCAACTGCGCGGCCACCGACATTCTGGTCGGCAGCGCAGAGGGCGGCGTCGGTAACAATTACGCCGCCGGTGACGGTTGGCGGTACCGCTACTGGGTGTACCGCCGAAAGCCGCTGCTGCCTGACGGCGGCGAGTCGAGCGAAGTCGCTGCGCGCAACCTGCTCACCGTCTACGCGGAGGGGTACTTCGGGCGTGGAGACGCTGGCAGCGTCAGCTTCGGCGTCGCGGCAGTCGAAGCCGACGTGATGATGGGCATGGGTGGTGCCGGTGCCGGGTCGGGCGTCAGGTACGAGTACTGAAGGCTCTCTCGCAACACCCGTGACCCGTGGTAACCCAGTGCGCCATGCGGCTCCGGGCGATTGGCATGGTGTGGTGTCTCGTCGTATCAGCCTGCGCCGCCACGAGCTCGAGCGCCATCTGTGACCCCGCGAAGTGCGCCGGCTGCTGCAGCGGCAACGCCTGCGTGCTCTTCGCTTCGCAGACCAACGAGCTGTGCGGCTCGACCGCCGAGTGCACCAGCTGCGCGAGCGACCTCTCGTGCCAACAGGGCCTGTGCACGCCCGCCAACACCTGCGCCACCAACAACGGCGATTGCGACGCGCACGCCACCTGTTCGCCACCCCCCGCGGCCGTGAAGTGCGCCTGCACCACCGGCTTCGTCGGAGACGGCCAGCACTGCGCCCCCGTGGTCAGCACCCTGCGCGCCAGCCCCGGCGTGCTCTCGCCCGCGTTTCGCCCCGACCTCACGACCTACCTCGTCATCGTGCCGCCCGACACGACGACGGTGCAGCTCGCCGCCAGCAGCGTCACGCCAGGCGCCACCATGGCTTTCAACGGCACCGGCAACCCGATGGTGACGCTCGCCCCCACTGGCGTGACCAGCGTCACCGTCACCGCGCTGGTCGGCACCACCCGCAGCGTGCCGTACCAGGTGCAGGTTCACCGCTCGACCACCAGCCTGGCCGAGCGCGCCTTCGTCAAGGCGTCGAACACCCACGCCGACCTGCGCTTCGGCCGATCAATCGCGCTCTCGGCTGACGGCCTGGTGCTCGCGGTCGGCGCGAGCGGTGACTCCAGCAATGCCACTGGCATCAACGGCTCGACCACTGACACCAGCGCGCCTCGCAGCGGCGCGGTCGCCATCTACCGCCGCGCCAGCAATACCGGCGCCTGGTCACAAGAAGCCTTCGTGAAGTCGTCGAACACCGAGACCGCCGATGCATTCGGCTGGGCCGTCGCTTTGTCGAGCGACGGGTCAACGCTCGCCGTCAGCGCTCCAGGAGAAGACGGGCCCACCAACGGCGCCACCGACTCGGGAGCGGTCTACGTCTTTCGCCACGGCACCAGCTGGGCGCAAGAAGCGCTGCTGCGCTCGTCGAATGCAGAGACGGGTGATGGCTTCGGCTGGGGTCTCGCGCTCTCGGCCGACGGAGCCACCCTGGTCGCCAGCGCTCCCTTCGAAGACGGCGCGGGCAATGCCCTCGAGTCGAGTGGCGCGGCGTTCGTGTTCACTCGCGCTGGCACCGCGTGGTCAGAGCAGGCGCTGTTGCGGGCGATGACTCCCGCGCGCAACCTGCTCTTTGGCCGCGCTGTGGCGATCAGCGCCGATGCGTTGACGATCGCCGTCGCGTCGCCCACCGAGGCGCTCGGCGGGGTGGTGACGCTGTTCAAAGGCCCCGCGAGAGTGCCTGATGGCCAGGTGCGCGGCGCCAACACCCTCGAAGACGACCACTTCGGTGCCTCGCTGGCGCTCTCTGGCGATGGGTTGCTGTTGGCGGTCGGAGCCCCCACCGAATCAACCTTGGCGGTTGGCGTGAACCCGGCTGCGACGACGGTCACCGCGTCAGCGAGCGGCGCGGTGTACCTGCTGCGACGGGGCGCCTCGGGCTGGGCGCAAGAAGCCTTCGTCAAGGCCACCAACACCCATGACGGTGACGTCTTCGGCACCAGCGTCGCGCTCTCGGCTGACGGAGCGGTGTTGGCCGTTGGCGCTCCGGGAGAAGACTCCGAATCGCGCGGCATCGAGGGCAACCAATCGACCTTGCTCGCGGCCGACAGTGGCGCGGTGTTTCTGTACCGAGGTCAAGGCGGCGTCTGGGTTCGCAGCGCGTACGTGAAGGCCAGCAACGCCGACGCCGCCGACGTGTTCGGCACTTCTGTCGCGCTGTCGTCGAACGGCGCACGGCTTGTCGCAACTTCACCGGGCGATGATTCGTCGGCGAACGGCCTCGACGGTGACGCGGCGAACAATGACGCGGCCGAGAGCGGCGCGTGCTTCGTGTTCGACGAGTAGTCGCGCTGTCGTCAAATGTCGCGCGACGTGTCGCACTCTCGGGGCGACGACGCGGCGATAGAGAGGGCGCCCGCGTGTTTCGTGTTCGACGTGCAAATCGGGTATGCCGCGCCGATGCGTTTCTTTCTTCTGTGTTTGGGGCTGTGTGCCCTCGTGCTGGTGAGCTGCGGCCCCACGTCGACCCTCTGCGCCGACACCTGTCTTGGCTGCTGCGATGTCACCGGGCAGTGCCAGTTCGGCAACACCGTCAGCGCCTGCGGCCTCAAGGGCTCGACCTGCTCGGCGTGCACGGGCTCGCAATCGTGCTCGGTGGGGGCTTGCCTGTCACCGGGCGCTGGTTCGAACGACGCCGGCAGAGTGACGACTGACAGCGGTGTGCTGCCCTCGGTCGATGCCGGTGGCTCGTCGGGCGCCGATTCGGGCACGAGCGAATCCGCTGACTCGGGCGCGCAGGGCCATGACTCCGGCGTGCCGCTCACCGACTCCGGCGTGCAGACACGCGACTCGGGCGTGCCGCCCAATGACTCCGGAGTGCCGATGGACTCGGGCGTGCAAGTCGACTCCGGCGTCGCGACTGACGCAGGCCGCGCCGATGCTGGAGTGCCCAGCGACATCGCCAGCGCACGAGCGGCCGATTTCCCCGCGTATGTCTCGCTCAAGGGCGTGGTGGTCAGCGCGGTGTACTTCGCGGCGCCCTCGCAATCGACGGGCGACGACTGTGCCGACACGGGCACCAAGGGCGTCAACGCGAGCTTCTGGGTCGTCGACCCGAGCCACCCGAAAGACGGCCTGTTCGTGACCAAATTTCGCTGCGACGTGCCCTCTGACTACTCGCCAACGGTCGGAGACGTGCTCGACCTCACCGGCTACGTCGGCCGAGAGGTGCCGTACGCCGACCGCGAGGCGTACCGGGTCGAGCTCAAAGACCAGTACGACTTTCTCGTGACGAAGCCGGCGACGTGCACGCTCCAATCGACTCCGCCGTGTACGCCGTTGGCCATCGTGAAACAGGGCACGGCGTCTCCACCGACTGGGTACCCGGCCTTTTCGGTGCTGGGCGAGCTGCAAGCGCGGCCCGACCTGCTCGGTGCGCGAATTACGCTCTCGGGTGCGCTGTACATCTCTTCGGCGACGCCCCTGGCGCTCAAGCGCACCTCGGCGCTCCCGAATGATCAGCACTATTACGGCTTTCAATTGCCGACCGGAGCACTGATCAACGACTCCCATACGCGCGCCCTGGGCTGCGACTACCGTGCGCAGGCCCTCGACGGCGGGGGCCTGGTCACCTTCACCAGCATCACCGGCGTGTGGGACACCTACTCGAATGCGCCCTGCGCCGATGGCGGCGTGGCGGGTATCTGCTTTCGAAACGCAGGCTTCGTGCCTGGCACCGACGCCGGGTACACCCACGTGCTCTACCCAATCACCTGCGCCGACTACGTCTCACCGTGAGCACCGGCTTCACCCTCAGTGGGTTGTCGGTGCGGTTTCTCGAGCCCGATGCGCTGCCCAAAGGCCTCGGCGCCGGCACGCTCACCCCGGGCAAAGCCTTCTTGCGGCACTTCGACGCGGCGCAGTTCGGCCCCGCGCTGGCGGCGACGGCGCAGACGGGTGCGCTGAGCGAGGTCTCGGCATGTGCGCTGGGTGATGCGGTGCTGCAGCTGGGAGCCCCAGGCGGGTTTCTCGACGCGAGCGGGCTCGAGGTGCAGGCGCTGCGTGAGTCGTTCATCGCGGTGGCGACCCAGGCGTTGCGTGACCGGGCGCTGGCCGAAAAGTTGTTCGAAGGTGGCGTCATCGATCGCCTCGGCTCGCCTCGACACTTTCTGGGTGCCCTGCCGGTACGGGTGATTTCGCGGCAGGTGACGCGTGAATCGCTCGCCGCGGCGAGGTCGATGATCTCCGGCGGGTGGGACGCGGACTTGCTGCACGTGCTCGAGAGCGCGGGGCTGCGGGCCGCGGCCGATCACGCCGAGGACTTGCTCGTTCTGGTGCCCGTGTGGGAGCGCGCGCTTGAGGCGCCGACGCCGGCCGAGCCGCGTGCCCCAAGTGAGCTCAGCGCGCGGCTGCGTGAGGCGATCGCACAGGGAGTGACCGACATCGTCATCGACGACGGAGCCGATGACATCGCTCGCCAGTGGCTGACCGAGCAGCAGCTGACCGAGCTCAACGCGACCCGGTTGTTGGTGACCAGCTTCACGCTGGGCGAGCTTGGGCGGGTGCGGCTCACGGCGACGATCGAGCGCGGGCAGTTGCGCCTCACGCTGCGGCCGGGTGGGCACATGACCCCGAAGTTGAACCGGCTGCCACTCGAAGTGGCGAGCGCGCTGACTGACGTGAAGTCGGGGCTGGTGGTGCTGGCCGGTGCGCCTGCCTCGGGTCGATCGAGCACCTTCGCGGCGGTGATGGAGCACTTCGCGCGCAGCGGGCGAACCTGTCTGACGCTCGAGCAACCAGCGTTTTTTTCACTCCTCGGGGTGCGGCAGGTCGAGCTCGAGGTTGATCAATCACTGGCGGTGTTTCGGCAAAGCGCGCGGTTGTTGCCGGTCGAGGTGATTGGCATCGACCTGGTCGACGACGAGGCCGGAGTCGACGCAGCGCTCGAAGCGGCGGCCGATGGGCGGTTGGTGGTGGTCGTGATGCGGGCGATGTCTCTCGCCGCGACGGTGCTTCGTCTGACCGAACTCGATGCGAAATGGCACCGGCGGCGGCTCGCTGAGCACTTGTCGCTCGTGGTCTGTCAGTCGCGTGGCGAGGCCACCTCGCTCGTACCAAGCCAGGCCCTGCGCCGGCATCTCCGCTCTCAATCGACACCGCCGCCGCCGATACTGCTCGAGCCGGAGTGATCAGAGCCCGGCTGATCATCCACAACTGCAAACAATTCGGTACCCGCACGCGGCGAACGCCGCACCGTTGCCCAGCCGAGCGCGAGAATGCTCCGGAGCGAACACGATACAGCCTGACTGACCGTGCTGATCTTCCAGCTCAAACTCGCAACCGCCCTCGGCCGCCGTCCGAATCACCCCTTCACAGTGGCCGCCGTCCCGTTCAACGATTGCGAACTGGCGAGCCGTTCAGCGGCAGCAGCAACGCCTTTGGCGCCTCGGGTTCGACAAGTCGCTCATCACGTTGAGCCCCTGTCAGAGCGACGATTTGCGAATTGGCGCATGAAACCAAGACAAAGCAAGCCAACATCCAAGTCATATCGCGGTGCGTGTTCATGCAGGCTTCCTCGCGAAAGTGAACGCTTGGCGCGCGGCGACATACCGGCCGGGGCAGGCCCCAATGAGCTATTGGCTGTGCTGTAAGCTTCTGTACGAGAGACCCCCTCATCAACTCACGGGGCCAGGAGTACCTTTGCAAACCCCGCCAATGATCACCCTTCGAACCGCCATGGCGATGATCTTTCTCGGGGCATGCGCTCGCACTGATCACCCAGCGGAGGATCAGCCGGTCGCAGCCAAGGTCGACTCGCTTCGTCGCATTCACGCATCGCTTCGGACCGAACGTGAACGCCCTCTGGTCACCAACGGCTCAATCGAGCACACCATCGCCGAGGGCTTCACCGGTCCTTCCAGTCACTCGTACGTGCTGGTCACCGACGCGGGAGAGCGCCTCGAGTTGCACCCCACCACCGAGCTGCCGACCCTCCTCACCGGTACCCACGTTCGGCTCAACGGCGTTCGTCTCGGCGACCACCTCGTCGTGCGCCAGCTCGACGCGATGACCTCGCCCGCCCCGCCGCCACCTCCCGCGCCAACGGTTCGAACGCTCGCGGTCGTGCTCTACCACTATCAAACGCAAACCCCGCCGTGGACGGTGGCCTTCGCGCGCGGCACCGCCTTCACCGACGCGTTCAGCATTCGCAACTACTACCAAGCCGTCTCCTTCGGTCAGATCACCCTCGAGGGTCAGGTGAATGGCGCGAACGGTGACGTGTACGGCTGGTACGTGTTGCCGGGCCCTCCACCCGTCTGCGGAGAGATCGGCTCATCGGCGGCCGCCACGCTCGCTGCAGCCGACGGGTTCAACGAAGCCAATTACCAGCATGTCGTCTACGCCTTCGCGGGCACCAGCTGCGGGTACGTCGGCAAGGCCGATGTCGGCGGTCGGCGCGTCTGGTTCAACGATGGCGCATTCAACATGGGCGCGGTGGCCCATGAGATCGGCCACAACCTGGGCCTCGCCCACGCAGGCAGCTTGCGGTGCACCACCGCCGGCGTCCCCGTCGCGTTTGGCTTGTCGTGCGTGAACAACGAATACGGAGACCCCTTCGACATCATGGGCGATGCCTGGAGTCACCGGCAGCTCAAACCCGAAAACAGAAATCAGCTCGGGTGGTTGACCGGCGCGGGCATTCAGCAGGTCACCCTCGATGGCACCTTCGTTCTCGCGCCGTTGGAGTCGACGCCGGCCGGCGTTCACATGCTGCGAATCGGAGAGGTCGGTACCCCCGCCTTCAACGTCGAGTTTCGCCAGCCAACCGGCGTGTTCGATGACTTCACCGCGGCCGACCCCACGGTGAATGGAGTCATCATTCGCACCACGGGCGTGCTCGACATGACGCCCAGCACGCCCAGCTTTCTCGATGCTGCGTTGGCGGTGGGCAAGACGTTCACCGACCCACTCACCGGCCTGTCGATCACCACCAAGAGCGTCGCCGCCACCGGGGCCGAAGTCACCGTGGCCTTCGGGCCGTGCGTGCGCCGCGCGCCTTCGATGACGACTGGCACGACCTTTCAAACGACTCCAGCGGGAGGTCAGACGCTCACCTACTCCGTGACCCTCACCAATCAGGACTACACCAAGTGCGGAGCCTCGACGTTCACCGTGACCGCCACCCTGCCGGGAGCGGGGTGGGTTCAAGCGCCAGCCGCGGCCGCGTCAATCGAGCCCGGCCAGTCACATACGTTTGATCTCGCGATCACCGGGCCAGTCGGTGCGCCCGAGGCGACCTACACGGTCGATGAGACGTTCACCAACGCCACCAGCAGCCTCAGCAACACGCTCACGCTCGAGTACGAAATCAAAACACCCGACACGATGCCGCCGGCGGTGGTGAACATCACCGCTCCCCTCGAGGGCACCATCTTCAGCGCCGCGCAATTGGTGTGGATCACCGTCGACACATCGCCCGACGTCGACCACGTCGACTTCTTCGACGGAGCGTTCGGCATGGGGAGCTCGCGCTCCGCGCCTTTTCAGAAAATGTGGCCCGTCGACACGTACAACAATGGGCCGCACACACTCACCGCCAAGGGCTTCGACGCAGCGGGCAACTTTCTCGCGTCGACCGTGCACATCATCGTTCGCATTGGCGTCGACTTGGTGCTCGCGGCCCTCGCGACGAACGAGACCACCGTGACGCCCGGTGGCGTCATCACCGCGACCGCCAGCATCAAGAACCAGGGCATCACCGAATCGGGGGCTTGGGAAATGCGCTTCGTGCTCTCGACCGATGCGGTGTTCGGTGGGGCCGACGACATCGCCTTCGTCACAGCGCCAGTCGTCGATTCAGTTGATGCGGGAGTGACCTTCACCACCGACACAGCGCTCACCGTGCCCGCCGCAACGCCCTTCGGCGCCTACTACCTCTGCGCGGCCGCCGACAGCGCGGCGACCGTCGTCGAGACCGATGAGACCAACAACACCTCGTGCACAGCGTTCAAGGTGCAAGTGGTCTCGGGAATACCGGTGGTGGTGACCCCGGCTCACGCCACGCCGAACCCGGTGGTCGGCGTGAGCACCTCCCTCTCCACGCTCGCGAGTGACGACCAGGGTGAGGCCGCGCTCACCTACACCTGGTCGGGCCCCGCGGGAGTCTCCTTCGCGCCGAACGGCACCAATGCCGCGTCGAACAGCGTGGCCACCTTCACCCACGCGGGCGACTTCACGGTGCTGGTGACCATCACCGATCGCGCCAACAATCAGGTCGTCAGCTCGACCCAAATCACCGTCACAGCGACGCCGACCGCGCTCTCGGTGAGCCCCACCGTGGCTACGGTCGAGAGCGCCAACCGCCAGCAGTTCACCGCGGTCGTGACTGATCAATTTGGCGCCGCGCTCCCCGCGCAACCCACGCTCACCTGGGTCATCAGTGGCGGCGGAGTGCTCGATGCGCAAGGCCTGTTCACCGCGGGCCCGGTCGCAGGAGGCCCCTTCGTGCTGACCGTCTCCTCGGGGTCGCTGAGCGCGACGGCGCAAGTCAGCGTATCGAGCGAACCCGATACCGCCGCGCCGACGGTGGCGATTACCGAGCCTGCCGCCGACACCCGACTGGTGGGCTCGACTCGCGTGCTGGCGGTCGCGACCGACGACTTCGCCGTGGTGAAGGTGCAGCTCTTCGTCGATTCGACGCAGCTCGCCGAGCTGTCGGTGCCGCCCTTCGCCGTGATGCTCGACCCATCGTCACTGACCGCTGGTGACCACCTGCTCACCGCGAAGGCCTTCGACGCGGCAGGGCATTCCACGCTGAGCGCGCCCGTCAAAGTGGTGGTCGGCCCGGCGGGCGGCCTTGATCAATCGCCGCCGTCGGTGCGCATCACCGCTCCCGCCCAGAATGAATCGACTCGCCTCGCGCTCGATGTCAGCGCCACCGCGACTGACGACGTTGGCGTGACCCGCGTCGAATTCGAGCTCGACGGCACCCTCGCCGCCACCGTCGACGCAGCGCCGTTTGCGGCTCGTCTCACGGTCTCCGCCGGCCCGCACACCCTCGTCGCCACCGCTTGGGACGCAGTGGGGCACCGCACCCGATCGGCGACAGTCGCCTTTCGCGCTGAAGATGCGACGGTTTTCGACGGTGGCGTGACCGCGTCTCCGACTCCAGCGGGTGGCGTGAAAGGCACCTGTGGGTGCGACGCCAGCGGAGGATCGCTCCTCGTCGGCCTATTGGCCCTGCTCAGGAGGCGGCCCAGAGCAAAGGGAGACTGATTCAATGCCAACGATTCTCGAGACGAAACAGTCGCGGTCGAGCGAAGCGCTTGCCGTGCTCAAGCAGTGACTCGCCGGCACCGGGGTTTTCGATGGTTGCCGCCTTCAAAGTGCGCCTAAGTCAGCCCACGCCGCCGCGCACGTCAGTCTTTGGAGCCGCCCTCCCTCATGAAGAAATCGAAAAAATCAGCCACCGCGCAGTCGGGTGACGGCCTCGCCACGCTGGTCGAACGCGACCTGACCGCCCTCGCCACTTCGGGCACGCTGCCCATCGGCCACGGCCTCGAACAAGCGGCCGCCGAGCTGGTCACCCTGCTCACCCGCGGGGGCAAGTCGCCGCTGCTGGCCGGAGACCAGGGCGTCGGCAAGAGCGCCATCGTTCAAGAGGTCGCGCGACGCATCGCGCAGGGCAACGTGCCCGAGGGGCTCAAGGGCGCCCGCGTGCTCGAGCTCACCGCCGCTGGCATCTTCGCCCGAACCAACACGCCCAAAGGCGCCGCCGAGCTGTTCGAGGAGCTGCTCGAGACCCTGGGCGCCGTGCCCGGCACGCTGGTCTTCATGCGCGATGTTGGCCTGGTCACCGGCAGCTCACTGGTGCCGGTCTTGATTCGCGCGCTCCGCTCGGCCCGCCTGCGCTTCATCTTCGAGAGCGACCTGCGCCGTGGCAACGAGCTGCTGCGCAGTGACGAGACGCTCGCTGAGAAGCTGCACCTGGTGGTCGTCAACGAGCCGACCATCGAGCGCGCACGGTGGATTGTCGGCCGCGCCGCCGAAGACCTGGAGCTCGAAGCCGGGTTGCCCATCGACCCCTCGGCCTGCGACCTGGCCCTGCGGCTCTCGGTGAAGTTCTTGCTCGCCCAGCGGCTGCCGCGAAAGGCCCTCGAGCTGTTGCGCGAAACCGTCGCCGAGGCCTCGGGCGCCTCGAGAGACCGCGTCACCGGTGAAGACGTGCTCGCCCGCTTCTGCGCCGCCACCCGCCTGCCCCGCTTCATGGCCGACGACGCCTTGCCGCTCGACTTCGATGAGGTCGCACGCTTCTTCGGCAGCCGCCTGCTGGGCCAGACCGACGCGGTTCAGGCGGTGTTGCGCTCGGTCGCGCTGCTCAAGGCCGGCCTCAACAACCCGCGACGGCCGCTGGGTGTGTTTCTCTTCGCGGGGCCCACCGGCGTCGGCAAGACCCACCTGGCCAAGCTGCTCGCGGAGTACCTGTTCGGCTCGCATGACCGGTTGGTGCGGCTCAACATGGCCGACTACCCCGACTTCGGCGATGAGCAGGTGCTCTTCGGCAACCCGTGGGCCCAGGGCGCCGACGGCAAGCGCGGCGAGCTCACCCGGCTGCTCGATTCGCGGGTCTTCACCGTGTTGCTGCTCGACGAGTTCGAGAAGGCGCACGCCAAGTGCCACGACCGGTTTCTGCAGCTCTTCGACGAAGGGCAGTTCATCAACGCCGCCGGTGAGACGGTGCCGTGCAACAACACGCTCATCGTCTGCACCTCGAACGTAGGGGCCGAGGTGTACCGCGAGGGCTCGATTGGTTTCGCCGCCAGCCGCACCGACGACGAGCTGCTCGCCGAGGTCGACCGCCGCATCGCGACCACCTTCAGGCCTGAATTTCTCAATCGTTTCGATGCGATGTGCCACTTTCGCCCGCTGGGCAGGGTCGAGATTCGCCGCATCGCGCAGCGCGAGGTGGGCCGGGTGCTCGAGCGAGAAGGCATTCGGGCGCGGCAGCTCGATGTCGAAATCGCTCCCGAGGTGGTCGAGCTGTTGGTCGAGCGCGGGTACTCGCCGACGCATGGCGCGCGGTACCTGCAACGTGAAATCGAGAAAACCCTCACCGCGGCATTGGCGGTCGAGATTGCGCGGCAGCCGCTGCCCGCGGGCACTCCGGTGAAGGTGGTGGCGCACAAGGGCGGCGTGCATGCGATTGCCGAGCCCAAGGTACGCAGGGTGCGCGAGGCCACGGCGCAGGCGCAGCTGCCGAGCGGAGGCGCTCAAGTTCAACGGCGCAAGCTCGACGCGCGCTCGCTGCTGGCCGAGGCAGAGGCGTTGATTGGCCGGGCCGCCGGAGTCTCATCGGCCACCAAACGCACCGAGCTCGAAGCGCGACGCCGAGAGCTGCTCGCCGCCTCGCAGGCCCCCGGCTTTTGGGACGACGCGGAGCGTGCGGCGTCGGTCTTGCGCGCCTTTCGAACCGCCGAGGTGCAGCTCGCCGAGCTCGATCGACTGCGCGAGCTGTGCCAGGTGGCGCGGCGGCGAGCACGTGAAGCGAAGGGCGACATGCAGCTGGCCGCAGCGGTGCGGGCGGTTGAAGAGGCCGCGCGCGAAGTGCAGCTGGCCGAGGCCCGGGTGGCGTCGGGCACGGCGGGCACCGTCGATGACGCGTGGCTCGACGTCTCGGCCGCCCTCGAAGGAGAAGCGGGCGAAGCGTGGGTGCGCGAGCTGGTCTCGATGTACCTGGGCTGGGCCGAGCGGCGTGGGTACGAGGCGAAGGTGGTGGCTGAATCAGAGACGCCGCGCAGGGCGGTGCTGCACCTGCATGGGCCTGGCGTGTTCGGGTTTCTCTCGGGTGAGCGCGGGTTGCACCGGCGCATCGACGATGGCTCGCGGCAGGCGGCCTACGTGAGGTTGTCGAAGCCGTCGAACGCACCGATTGAGTTGCCCGAGACGCTCGAGGTGGTCGGGCGCGAAGTCAAGCGGCGCGCCGGGCGGTTCGTCGAGCGGGTGGCGAGTGAGGCACAGGCCCGAGATGAGCGCACGGGCCGCGAGCTGCAGCTGTCGGGCGCGGGGTCGGTGACGGAGTTGCGCGCGTTGACTGCGGTGGTGCTCGAGCTGCAGGGTGAAGGCGGGCTCGAGGTGCGGCGGTACTTCGTGGGGCGCAGCGCGAGAGTCGAAGACCCGAGAACCGGCGAGGCGACCCCGCGGGTCAAAGACGTGCTGCGAGGCGAAATCGACCTGTTCATCGCCGGGTGGATTACGCGGCCCCCCGACACGCTTCAGGCATGACCCCGTTCGTCGTGAGCGAAGTCGAAGGACCCCCGCTCACGCTTCCAACAGCTCAACTCGCGCGCCCCTGGGAGCAGGAACACATTCTGCTGCACCTCGGCGAAGTACCGCGCGTGCAAGCGGCAAAAACTGATCAGACCCCTTGCCGATGTGCCGGTGAATCGCCGATCGCGGCACGATCACATCGAGCGCACGCAGCGCCCTCGCCCACGCGTCGACGGGCAGAGAGTTGGGTCGACCAACCTGCCATCGATGTCGAGCAAGACGAGCATCGCGCTTCTACCCCGGCGGCCAACCCGCTATTCCTCCTCCGCATGCCGACTCCGACCATCGTTCACACACTCGACGTTCAAGACCCGGACAACTCGACCTACCCGGGTCAAACCGAGCTGCTCTCGATTGGAGCGCCCTTCGCGCAGCTGATGGGCCTGCACCACTTGGCGGTGCACCACGAGCTGCTGCCTCCGGGCCGGCGCACCAGCTGCGCGCACGCGCACGAATCAGAAGACGAGTTCGTCTACGTCATCGAGGGCACGCCCGACTTGTTTCTCGACGGAGTGCTCCACCGGCTCAAGCCCGGCTCGGCGGCCGGGTTTCCCGCCGGCACGGGGCACTCACACACGATGATCAACAACACCACCGAGCCGGTGCGCCTGCTGGTCGTCGGAGAACCTGCCCGGGTGCGCGCCCGTATTCACTACCCGCTCGACCCAATGCGAAACGAAGCGGCCACCAAGAACAACCGCCACTGGCACGATGCGCCCGTGCTGCCCATGGGGCCCCACGATGGCCTGCCCGACGCGCTGCGAAAGAAGCCGTGAACGCTCGCGCCAGCCAAGTCCTACATCCTCGCACTTCCTACAAAGAGGCCCGCGCCGATATGCCCCCAGGGGGCTGTACGTTCTGCTGCCGCACAGCTTGTTTTGACTCCGGGTGCCGGCGACCGCGAAAGCGATTCGTCGTCAGCCACCGACGCCGCGTTGGTGCATTCGCGGCGTCGGTGGGCAGTTTTTTTTTGGAAGCGCCCTTTAGAACGGCGCGTCTTCATCGCCCGGAGGCGGAATCTGCGACATGTCGTGACCCCCGCTCCCACCGCCACCGCCTTGACGCGCAATCTCGGCCTCGATGGCCGCCAGCAACACGCGCTCTTTGTCGTGAAACCGGGCCTTGGTCGGGTCTGAGAGCGAGCGGCGCGAGCCATTCGCGTAGAAATCGAGGTCTTGCATCGTGGCGCCCGAAATCGGCATGCCCTTCGAGCGGCCGTAGGGAGGAAACACCATTCCACCATCTCCGCCGCCGCCGCCGCTGGGCACCGAGCGGAGCCCGGGGCCTCGTGACGCCGCGCTCGCGACAGGCTGCGAGCCGATGCTGAGCTCTCCCAGCTTCAGGCTGAAGCCCTCGCCGGTTTTGGTGGCCGTGCCGACCCGAACCTCTTCGACCGACCCGTCTTGGCGCTGCACGCTGACTGTGACTGCGTAGGTTTCGCTCATGGGCTTTCAAAAATCAGTCGCCCCGCGCGAAGTCAATGCCCGATGGAAATCGTCTGCCCGCATTTCGGGCATCGGGGCTTGTACTTGCTGACGCTCCCCGCCCACCCGCAGCTCGAGCACTGCACGTCAGCGTGATGCGGGTCGGCCTTCGGAGCCGCCAGCATTCGCCGCACGATGTACGCCCCCACCACCAGCGCCACCACGAAGCCGACCTTGGCTCCGTAGTGCGAGAGGAGCTCAGCCATCACTGCACGACGATGTTGAACTCGACGCGGCGGTTGTTCTCACGGCCCGCCGGGGTGTCATTCGTATCGGCTGGCTTCTCTTGCCCAAACCCGACCGGCACCAGGCGCTTGTCGTCGACGCCCTTCTTCACCAGGTAGGCCTTCACCGAGTTGGCCCGGTCTTGGCTGAGCGTCTTGTTGTGCTCGGCGGTGCCCACGCTGTCGGTGTGGCCTTCGACCTGCACCAGGGCAATCTCCGGGTGCTCGGTCATCACTGACGCGACCTGGTCGAGCAAGCCATTCGACTTCTTCAAGATGGTCGCCTTGTTGGTATCGAAGAAGACCTTCTCTTTGATGATCAGCTTCTCTTTGGTGATGATCACCAGCTGCTTCTTCGCCGCCGGGCACCCCTGGTTCTCTTTGACGCCGGCCTCTTTGGGGCAGTTGTCGAGGTAATCGGGCACGCCGTCGCCGTCTTGGTCGGGCCACGGGCAGCCCTTGTTCTCGACCGGGCCGGCCTGGTCGACGCAGCCATCGAGGCGGTCGACAATGGTGTCGCCGTCTTGGTCGGTGTCGGGGCAGCCCTTGTTCAAGGCCGGGCCTGCGAGGGTCGGGCACGAGTCATTCGGGTCGATCAACCCGTCTTTGTCGGTGTCGGGCCATGGGCAGCCCTTGTTGCCAGGAGCGCCCGGCGTGTCGATGCACGCGTCTAATCGGTCGACCACCGAGTCTTGGTCTTTGTCGGTGTCGGGGCAGCCCTTGTTCTCAGCGGGGCCCTTCATGTTCGGGCACGCATCGAGAAAGTTCGACACGTTGTCTTCATCGATGTCGAGGTCTGGGCAGTCGGCCAACTCGTACGGCTGCCCCTCGATGCACGGAGGCTTGGTCATGCTCACGTTGGCGAAGGCGATGCCGCCGTAGGCGCGCAGGTACGGGGTCGAGGGCTCTCCGAAGTAGCCGGGGCCGACCGAGGCGAAGAGCTCGAGGGCACCCACCGGGTAACGAACGCCGATCTGCCCTTCGACACCAGCGCGGCCGCCACCGGCGAGCGAGACGAAGCCGCGCACGCTGAACTCGGTGCGCAGGCCGGGCCCGACCGAGCCGATCATGCCGCCGATGCCGATTTGCGAGCCGACCTTGTCAGCGCGGCTGAAGGTCACCGGGGTGTAGTCGACCACCTGGCGAATCAGGCCTTCGAGCTGCAGGCCGAGCTGAAAGGTCGAGTAGACCTTGCCCAGGTTCAAGCGGGGCAGCACTTCGACGCCGCCGTTGCCCTGCGCCGCCGCCGAACCCACGGGTATGCCGAGGCCCAAGCCGAACGAGAGGCTGACCGGGTGCGTGCTGTCGAGAATCATGATCTTGCCGTGCACCATCGGGTTGCCCAACCCCGCGCTCGCCGCGTTGATCGGCGCGATGCTGGTCTGGCTGAGCAGCACCGGCACGTTGGCGCCGAACTCGAGCCAGTCGGTCACGCCGAGCGCGCCGAACACCTGCAAGCCGAAGCGGTCAGAGATCGAGCCCGCGGCGCGGTCATTGAGCGAACGAAACTGCGAAAAGGCGTAGGTCAGCGAGGCGCCGGCCCGAAACTCGAGCGCGCCCAGCGTCTGGCCGTTGCCCACCCACATCGAGCCACGCGCCGCCGGGTCGAGCCACACCTGCTCGTGGTCGGCAGTCGGAGTTGTCTGCGCCAGCGCCACCGAAGAGACCAAAGCCATCAGGATAGACGTACGCACGAGACCTCCCGCTCAAAAGAAAACGAACGGTTCGCCGTAACAAACGGTACCGGTCGCATCTAGGAGAATCATCGGCCGGCCCGCGCACGCCGAGCGATTTACTGAAAATAACCATAATTATAATCATGGTTATTATGCCGCGAGTGTGGGTGCGTGCCCGGTATGGCTCAAGGTGGGCCGAGTGCGTACCCGATGCCTCGAGCCTGCTGTGGCATCATGGCCGCAGGGGGTCTCATGCTGTGGCTTTCGTTGTCAGTGGCGCTGGGCGCCGCTCTGGTCGCCCCGACGCGGGTCGACGCGGTTCGAGTCGAGGGGCTCTGGTTTTCGACCGAGGCGACGGTGCTGCGAGAGCTGCCCTTCGGGGTCGGCGAGCAGGTCACCCCCGCGCAGTGGCAGCTCTTCGAGACCCGGCTGTGGAACCTGGGCATCTTCAGCCAGGTCGAGCTGCGGCTGAGCCCCGAGAACGGCCAGATGGTCGCGGTGGTGAAAATCGAAGACCGCTTCCCCGTCAGCCCGATTCTTCGCGCCAACTTCGGAGGCGGGCAGTTTTTTCTATGGGCCGGTGTGACCGAGGTGAACTTGTTCGGGCGGGCCATCGAAGGGCGCGCATTTTACGAGCGCTTCGGGTCGCAGAACGGGTTTCACGTGCACCTGCTCGACCCCAGGCTCTTCAACCGGCGCATCGCAGGCACCATCGAGGTCGAGTCGCTCGCCCAGCCTTTGCCCGAGCTGACCGTTCGCCGTGGGGCGGTGAGGCTCGCGTTCGAGACCAACGCGCCCGGCGTGACCGACGACCTGTTTCGCATCGGCGTCAAGCTCGAGGGCAACAGCGATGAGATCACCGCAGTGTCACCGCACGCGGTGAGCCTCAGCTCGAAGGCAATCGTCATCGGCCCCTACGTGCGCGTGGGCCGCATCGACACCGACCGGCTGCGGCTGCGCAATGGCTTCATCGAGGTACACGCTGACTCGGCCTCGAGCTCCGACCCGTTGTACCCCTTCGCAGAACGGCTGACCCTCGAGGCTCAATGGTTTTGGGAGCTGGGCGCTCGCTTCAACCTCGGTACGCGGGTGCTCAGTGGGCTCGAAGTTGGAGCCAGGCCGCAAGACCGGTTCTACATCGGAGGTTTGGACAAGGTGCGCGGCTACGTCTACTCCGAGATTCGGGCGCAGAAGTACGCCACCGCCAACCTCGAGCTGCGCTTCATCGCGTTCGATTCGATGTGGTTCGCGGCGATGCCCATCGCGTTCGTCGATGGCGGCATGGCCCAGCGAGACACCGGTGAAGGCCAACCCCTCGCGAGTGTCGGCGCCGGGCTGCGGCTGATGGTGCCGCGCTTGCCCCGGTTCGGCATTCGCTTCGAGGTGGCGTTTCCCCTCGTCGGAACCCGGCAGACCGATGTCGGCCGGCCGGGCATCAACTTTGGGGCCTGGCACTACTTTTAAAGCGAGAAGCCTACGGCTTGACGATCAACCCGGTGGCCGGGTCGATGCGCGGCGTACCCTTCGAGGTGTTCGAGAAGCTGGTGGTGACGCCGTCTGCGATGTCGATGCCCCAAGCTTTGATCAGCGCGACCGGGTCGATGAACTTCGCCGAGCCCTTGCCGGCGAGCTTCGAGATGACGCCCGACATTTCGACCCCGGTGACCTTGCCGTCATTCACGTCGAGGTGGCCGGTGAACATCACCTTCTTGCCGCGACCCAGGTCGGGGTTGGTGAGAATGGTGCCTTCGCCAGGCAAGCGCCGCGTCGCCGGCAAGCAGTGCAGCGAGCCGTCTTCGAGCACCGCGAAATTCGCCGACCACTTCTGGCCTTCGCTGCCGCGCGCGTACAGGTTCGCGTCGTGGTCGCCGTGGTCGTAGTTCTCGGTGACGAGGCCGCGCCCACCGGTGCTCTGAATGTAATCGACCGTGTCTTCTTCGGGGTCGGCGGTGCCCTTGACGTCGATTTGCGTCAGCGGCTGATCAATCGCCTTGTCGGCGGCCAGCGACTCCGGAGTGATCTCGGTGTAGCGAAAGCCCATCACGCCCTTCGCGTCGTTCGCGCCAGCGGTCACGCCATAGGTGTTGTACTTCGGGTTGTCGGCCGCATAGACAGCCGCGCCGTCGAGCTTCGCCTTGGCCAGCAACGCCCTGACCGCCGGAGGCACCTCGGTGCCGCCAAAAGTGGTCTTCGATGCAACGTACTTGGGTTGATCTGAACGAATGAAGACGTCGGCACCCGACTCGAGCACCACGCCCGGGTCGCTCTTGAGCGCCACCAGCGCGCCGAGCTCCTCGGCGTCGATCTGCCCGTCGTTGTTCTTGGCGATGTACCGCGCGGTCTCCATCTCGCGAGGCGTGATCTTGCCGTCGGCGGCCGCAGCAGTGAGGTAGCTCTTGAACCCAGTGATCGACATGTGTGCCCGTCTCCCATTTTTGCCTACACTTCGGTTATCGAGCGGCCCACCGCAGAGTTCCTTCAAACGGTCACAATTCGCCCCGAAAGCAAAACGACGAGCGAAATCAGGCCTTTCGACGAAAGGCGCGGGCATCAGGCAACCCGCTGCCCGAGGTGTCGACCGACAAGGCGTGCAGAATGCCGGCGAACAGGTCGCGATCATTCGAGAGGGTCTTGGTGGTGTCGGGCGCGCCCGTCTCGGGGTCGAAGCCGGAGCTGAGCAGGGTGGTCGGGCTGACGCTGCCGAGCACGGTGTTGCCCTTGACCAGCGGCGAGACGAGCAGGTGCCCGTTGTTGAAATCGTGACCGGTGCCGAACTGCATCGCGCCGCTCGGCCGCTGCTTGGTGCGCCCGAAGTCGGTCGCCACGTAGAGCAAGGTGTGGTCCCACAGGCTGGTGCCCGCCACTTCGGGAAAAGGCTCGCCCTTGAGCAAGGTGATCAGCCGATCAGCGACGCCGAGAATTCGGTTCCACATGAAAGCTTGGGTGCCGCGGTGATCATTGTGCGAAAAATCGAAGGCCAGCGGAGGGTTGCCCAGCGTGCCCGCGTTGAGCAGCACGTTGAAGTTGGGGCCGATGGTGACCGCGACCGAGACCCGATTCTTCAGCAGCAAGTACGCCGCGGCAGCCTGGCCCTCGAATTGATCAGTGAAGAAGTTGGGAAACGCGGCGCGCACCTTGGCCGCGTCGGGCGATTCGGCCAGCCCGTACTCGGTCAGCGGTATCGACGGAGGTTGGTTGGGCAGCACGTTGAGCTTGGTGATCAAATCCATCGCTTCGAGGCCGTGTTGCGAGGGGCCGCGTTGGTCGTACCAGCGCTTGAGCCGGTCACTGCTGCTGAAGGTGCGCGCAAAGGTCGATTCGGGGTCGAGCTGCTCGTTGCGAACCTTGCGGGCCAGCTCAACCAACGAGCGGTCGGGCAGGTTCTTGATGCCCCGCATGCCGTCGAGGCCGAGCGGCCAAAGCGACGGGTTGGCCACCGATTCGGCGTAGCAATACGCCGGTAAGCTCGAGTCGCTGCCGTTCTCGAGGTAGCCCCCGGTGCCCATGTTCACGTGAGGTATGGGAAACGCGGCGCCGTACTCCAGCGCGACGCACTCTTGCAGGGTGCGACCGTTCCACGCGCCGTTGCCGGTGAGGCTGCGCTTCTGCGCGATGACGTGGTTGACGCTGGTGCCGATGAACGAGCTGACCAACATATCGCTCTGGTGCTTGTTCACGAACGACGACTGGCTGGCCACCACTGGCAACTTGAGCGAGCCCAGCGTGAGCTCTCCGTTGAAGTCGACCGCGCGCAGCGGCGAGCCGGCGAAGCTCTTCACCAACGAGTCGGGGAAGGTGTTCAGCGTCGCGCCGTTCGCAGACTCCGATTGGCGCAGCGCCATGAAGCTGTCGACGATTGACGCCCCGCCGGTGGCGGCGATGACGATGATGAACTTGGGGGTCTTGCCCAGCGCGTCTTTGCGCGTCGCGACGCTGCCCAGCTGCTCTCGCCGCTCGGGCGTGAGCTGATCATCGCGGCAGCCTTGCAGCATCACCGACATCGCGGCCGACCCGCCGGTCGCGGCGACCGACAGGGCCTTCATCATCTCTCTGCGACTCAACCGACCGTCTTTTTTCAGGCTCATTGGGCAGCTCTTTGAAGGTCAGTAGAAAATCGATTCAACCGAGGTCAGCACCGCGAAGCACGACAAGGTCAACCAGGCCTTGCCGGGGTCTGGCTTGCCCGAGGCGACGATGTCGGCGTTCAGCTGCGCCAGGTGCGCAAGCTCGCTCGCCGTCGGAGGCCGCTGCATCACCCGCTTGTAGAGCGCGTCGAGTGCCGCGGTCGCCTCGACCGAGCCCGGGTCGACCTTGCCACCCACGATGGCGATGTTCTTGAAGATCACCGCGTTGAGTGGAGAGCTCAGATCAGTCTCGACCCGCTGCGAGCACCCAGCGAGCGCGATGCGGTCGACCACCAACGGCGAAGTGACACCGGTGAACGGGAGCGGCTCGTACAGCCCGCTGCCGTACGGGTCGACGCCGCCCAACGCCAGCGGGTGCACGAAGAGCGAGCACGAATACTGGCCGAGCTCTTTGCACAAGGTGTCGTACGGCAGCCCGAGCGCGTTGCCGAAGTCGAAGGTGATGCGCTCGTTGCGTTTGAAGCGCACGTTGCCCTTGGCTGAAATACCGAATGCCGGGCCCGCATCAAACGACCCATCTCCGCCACCGGTACCGCCACCGTCGGTCGAGCCTGCGCCCGGGCCAGGGCACCCGAGGGCCACCACCACCAACACCGCGAGAAGGAGCTTAAGGCGCACCGTAGGCCTCCGTGCGCACCAGCGCGTGCAGCATCTTTTTCACGCTGTAATTTTGCGTGGTCTTGAGGTCTTTCCACAGCGTGACGAACTCGGCGTTCTGCTCGGCGGTGGGCGGGCCCCCCATCAGCAGCTTCCAATAATCCATCACGGTGGCGACCGCGAAGGCGTCGCTGTTGGCGGCGACCTGGGCCCACTGCTTCAGGTCGTTGACCTTCTGCCCGAAGATGTACCCCTGTTCGGGTATCTGCGTGATGGTGCTCGCCTGCGCCGAGAAGAACGTCTCGATGCGACTGGGCACGTAGCGCAAGACCTGCTGATCACTGCCGGTGATGCCGTTGTAGTTGCGAAACGGGTAGCTGAGCGGGTCGAGCGTGGCGTGGCACTGCGTGCACAACGGCTGGGTCACGCCCTTCGCGTCGAAGTCTCGAGGCTCGTTCGCGATGGGGTAGAGGCCCTCTTGCTTGGCGATGTCGAGGCCCAGGTACCCGCGGTAGGCCTGCGACGCGGCGTTGCGCGGCAGCGCGGTGAACATCGTGAAGTACCCGAGCGCCCAGGCGGTGGTCAGGTTGCCCGCGCGGTGGTCGACGTCGACCGCTTGAAACGAGATGAACGGCGCCTTGGTGTAGGTGGTCACCGGCGTCGCGCTTCGCACGACGAAGTAATTCGCGGTGAGCACGTCGCGGGCGTCGTGATCATCGAGCTGCGAGTACACGAACAGCGCGTAGTCGTCGTAGTAGTCGCCGAGCTGCACGATGCCGGTGTCTTCAGGGCCGCCCTTGAGCGTGCCGACCGGGCGAACCTTGCGGTGCGCGAGCTGCCACACTTGCCCGTTCTTCGCGCGCCAGTATTCGGCGCCCATGCAGGAGTCGAGCACCACGTCGATTCTCGCGGTCTGCTGCGCCGAGGTCATCGCGCTGAAGGCCTCGAGGTCGGCGTAGGCCGGAGAGCCACCGCAGAAGTCGATGATCATCTTTCGGTACACGTAGCGGTTGTCGTACTTGCACACGGTGTACGACGGGTTGATGCCCGCGCCGCAGGGTACGTCGCGCGGCAAGCTCGCCGCTTCGGCCGGCAGGGTGCCCTTTTGAATTTCGACCAGGTTGGTGACGCCGTCGCCGTCGCTGTCGAGGCCTTCGACCGCGCTCAACGCGGCGGGCAGCGCCATCTGAAAATCACCGTCGCTCAGCGGCCGCATCGCGCCTGGCAACAGCTTGCTCTCGACCGACAACCCGAACGCGTTTCGGGTCGGCGGAGAGCTGTGACAGTAGGTGCACGCCGGCTGGCCTCCGGTGCAGGTCGGAGCCGTCGGGTACTTCGCACAGAACGTCGAAGGCGCGGGCGGCTTGGCCCACGTCGACATTGCGATGATCAGCGAAACCGCCGCTGTACTTCGAAATCGAGCTGTCATTGGGGCCTGAAGACAATGACACAGCAGGCAGCCCAGAACAGAAATCGGGGCTTCGAAAACCTCGGTGTGCGCAACTCGCTCACACCGTGCCGCGGGGGGCTTAGAAGAGGTGCTCTTTGGGGTCGTGCGCGAAGCTCTTCTCGATGACCTTGTACGGGGTCTTCACGATGGGCAGCTCGTTCGGGTCGAGCTTGTCGTAGCTCAATTGCAGGCGGCTGTTCTCGCCGTGCATCTCCATTGCGCCCGAGTACTTGCGAGCGTCGGTGCCCAGACCCTGCACGGTCATCGTGCCGCCGTAGACCGTGGCGCGGGCCAGGTAGATGACGGGGTCGTGGGCCGACATCTGATTCACGGTGATGCTGGCGGTGGCGTGGCCGACGCCGCGCTCATCGAGCTCGGTGGTCAGCGCCTTCGCGGTGTTCAACATGCCCTGAATCGCCACGATGGCCGCGCCGACGGCGGCGGTGATGTCGGTCTTGCCGTCGGTGGTCATCACCTTGTTCTTCGACAGGTACTCGAAGTTCGCCTCGCCCAGGTCAGCGCGAATGCGGCGGTGCACCGCGTTGTCGGCGTTGAAGCTGCTCAGGGTGCCTACCAAAGCGCCACAGGCGCTGCGCGGTTGACGCCAAGGCGACTCGCGGGTCTTGCCGTATGTATGCGCCTCACCATTCTCATCGAGGCGGCCGACGTGGGTCTTCAAATCGATCGCCACCATCACGAACGACTGGGCGTGGCCCTGATAGAGCTTGCGGCGCAACGGCTCATCGAGCTGGTGCGCCACGGTGACGTGGGCGAGGGTGGCGCCGTCGTCGGTGCCGCCGCCGGTCGGAGAAAACGCCTCGAGCTTGAGCTCACCGATTTCTGAGAGCGTGCCGAAGCGCGCGGCCACGGTCTGCTCATAGGCCTTGGTGGCCTCGCCCTGGTGAATGCGGTCTCCGCAGTTGGTGTGCGCGACGGTGGTGACCACGGTGGGCACCGACAAATCTGCCCCACATGCGACCAGATCAGACTCGGTCTGCGCGTCGGCCAGCTGCAGCTCGTCTCGCATCAGCTGCATGCCGTTGACCAGGGTGTACCGGTCACTGACGATTTCGTTCAGATAGCAGGCATACGCGCTGCCCTCCGCGCCGAACTTCGCCTTGAGGTTCCACAATCGATTGACTCTGAGGGTCGCTGCGGTTGGGTCGAATTTCATGGGCCCAAACCCTACCCGAAAGTCAGCCAGACGCTCTTCGATTCGAGCTGGGCCTCGCCGATTTAAACCGGTTAGAAGCCCCCGGTGCACCCGAGGGCAGCTCAGCTGGTGTTGCTCATGGCGCTGCTCTGCGCCGGCTGTGCAACCACGCCTCCCACACCCGATTCGCTCAAGGTCGACGACATCGATCTCGAGGGCACCAAGGCGCTGTCGAAGGGCAAGATCAAGGGCAAGATCATCACCAACGAAGCGCTCTTCTTCATACCCTGGTTTCTGCTCGACATCGGCATTGGCCACATCGGCTGGTACGACCCGACCTCGTGGCAGGCTGATCTGCGCCGCATCACGCGGTACTACGAGGCCAACGGGTATTACCAGGCGCACATTCTCGAAGACCAGGTCACTCCGACCCGGCATGGGCACGTGAAGCTGCTGGTGCGACTGCGCGAAGGCGAGCCGACCCACATCACCAAGTTCAAGATTGAAGGGCTGCCCGAAGGCCAGCCGAAGCTGCTCGACTCGTTGCCCACCCGCGAAGGCGACATCTTTCTCGAAGACGCGTGGCTCGAGACCAAGACCACGCTCGCCTCGCGCCTGCGAGAGGTCGGGTACGCCGAGGCCGAGCTGACTGGCGAGGCGCTGGTCGACCCCGACGCCGCCAAGGCCGAGCTGCGCATCGAGGTCGACTCAGGGCCCCGCTACAAGTTCGGAGACATTCTGGTCGGCACCGACCCCGGCGCGAAAGTACCGGCGAAGTTCATCGCTGATCAGGTGCGCGACGACCTGCCACGCGGAGAGTTCTATTCCGACTCCGCGCTCCGAGAAGCACAGAGCACCATCTTTCAGCTCGGCGTCTTCTCTGGTGCCAAGGTCAACCGCGGCGCTCCCGAACGAGAAGCGGCCGAGGTGCCCATCGTCATCGACGTGCGCGAGGCGCCCTTTCGCAGCATTCGCGCGGGTGGTGGCATCGGCGGTGATCTGATTCGGCAAGAAGCGCACGTGATGCTCGAGTACACCGACCGAAACCTGGGCTTCTCGCGGTTGATCAGCAAGAACGCGCTGCTCGACAAGCTGTCGATCAAAACCAAGCTCGGGTGGGCCTTCTTACCGACCATCTTGAGCGTGATTCAGCGCACCCCCGACTCGAAGAACGGGCCGATCGGCCGCGTGCTCACCGAGTACGAAGTGCCCCGCTTCTTGGGCCTCAAGCGGGTCGCCTTTCGCAGCTCGCTCGACCTGAGCCGGGTGCTCGACACCGCCTTCGACTACTTCGGTGGCGAGCTCAAGTTGGGCGTCATCTGGCGCCCGCGCAGCGACTTCTCGATTTTTCCTTCGATCAACGTCGACACGTATTTTCTTCGCGCGCCGGTCAACCTCAGCACCGCTGCCGCGACGGCCGCGGTCGGGTGCCCCACCATTCCCCAAGCGTGCATCGTCACGTACCTCGACGTCTTCACCGAGTACGACAAACGCGACAACCGACTCGAGCCGACTCAGGGCATCTACGCCGCGCTCGACGTGCAAGGCGGTATTTTTCAGGCCACTGGCATCACCCCGTTCATGAAGTTCGTGCCCGAGATTCGCGGCTACTACAGCCCCGACAAGCACCACAAAGTCACCATCGCCGGCAAGCTGCGCGCAGGCACGTTGATCGCGTTCGGTGGAGAGCCTCCCATCATCGCGAAGTTCTTCTCGGGCGGCGCGCTGATGCGCGGGTTCAATCAACGGCGGCTCTCTCCGCTGCAGGCGGTGCCGACCATTTCGACCACCGCCAACCGGTCGTGCGTCATCGCCGGCATCGCGACCTGCCAGGGCTACAACAACGGCATCACCCTGCCCATCGGCGGCCAGGGCTTGCTCGAGTTCTCGCTCGAAGCCCGGTGGAATTTCTGGGGAGACCTCATCGTCGCCCTCTTCACCGACTGGGGCATGGTCACCACGGCTCCGCTGGGAGCACAGACCAACTTCAAGAACGATCTCTATGGCGCGGTGGGCTTCGGCTTTCGCTACAAGCTGCCCATCGGGCCCGTTCGCCTCGACCTGGCGATGCGCATACCTGGCGTGGGCGGGCCCCGCGACGTAAAGCAAGTCACTGACCCAAGAACGAAATTTCCGAGCAACGGTGGGTGTTTCGGCGTCGGCAATACGTACGCCGGCATCAACTCATCTGAAGCAGCTCAGTACGCTGGCGCTCCCGATGATCAGTGCAGTTTTCAGCTGAGCATCGGAGAAGCCTTTTGAAGCGAAAACTCCTCATCGCCCTGGGCATCGTCTTCGCGCTGCTGGTGCTGGTGGTGGGGGCTGCCTGGTGGTGGGTGCACTCCGAGGCGGGTGGCCGGTTTCTTCGCGACAAGGTGCTCTCGGCGACCAAAGACGCGCTGGCGGGGCGCATCGAGGTGGGCACGCTCGAGCTGACCGGCTCGACGCTGCACCTGCGCGATCTCAAACTGTACACGCCCGAGGGCGAGCTGGTGGCCGAGATCGCCGCCATCACCGCCGAGATTTCGCTGCCGGCGTTGATCAAGAAGACCGTGGCCCTTCGCTCGGTCACCATCGAAGGCCCCAAGCTGCACCTGGCCTCCGACGAGCGTGGGCTCAACCTGACCCGGGCGATCGCCTCGAAGCTCCCACCAGCCCCTGCCGCGAAGCCGGGCCCCGGGCTGCGCATCGAGCTCGAGCAGCTCGAGCTCACCGACGGGTTCGTCTCGTTCGACGCCGATGAGCAGCACCTGGTCTTCGACGCCCTCGAGATCAAAGGCCACGCGACCGTGGTGACTTCTCCGCTGCACCTCGACGGCAAGCTCGCGGTGGCTTCGAAAATGACCAAGCCGCTGTCGGCCCCGCTGTCGATTGCGCTGACCGCCACGAGCCCGCTCTTGGGCGACGCGATCAAAGCCTCGGTGGTGCTCTCGCTGGGCGATGATCACCTCGAGGCCAGCGGCAGTTGGCCAGACTTGACGCTGCAGGTGAAGAACACCTCGTTTCGAAGTCAGACCATCGCGGTGTTCGTACCGGCCTGGCCGCTCAAGCCAACCATCGGGCTGAGCGCCGACCTCACCAACGGCACCGGGCTGATTCACGTCGAAGCGGGCAAAGCCAAGGTCGACCTCGACGCCGCGTGGACGAAAGACTTCTCGGCCGTCTCGAAGATGGTGCTGATCGCCAAAGACGTCGACCTCTCTGAGCTGCTCGGCAAGGGCAAACCGTCGAACATCGACTTGACCGCGAAAGGCAACCTGACCGACGTGAAGTCGCTCACTGGGCACCTGACGCTCGAGGGCGAATGGGCCACCGCGGCGAACAAGAAATTGGCGAGCGTGTCGGCCGAGGTGAAGGCAGATCACGGCGAGTACTTCGTGCCCAAGCTCTCGGCCGTGGTGCCGGGCGTCTCGGTCGCGGCCAATGGCAAGCTCACGCTCAAGAAGCTGAACGTGTCGGGCGTCGTCGACGTGACCGACCTCTCGAAGCTGAAAGCCACCGCCCGTGAATTTGCCGGCATCGAGCTGCCCGCGATGACTGGCACCGGTCACCTCAACGTCAACGCCCAGGGCACCCTGACCTCCCCCTCAGTCAACGCCACCGGCACGCTCTCGGGCGTCAGCGTCGCGGGAGTCTCGGCCCAGACCCTCGAGGTCGATGTGCACTTGCCCAACGTGCTCGCGCCCTTCGAATCAGACGGCGCGGTGCTCGCCAAGCAGCTCAAAGTCGGCGACACCTTGCTCGACGAGGTCAAAGTCTCGCTCGGCACCCGCGGCCGAATGGTCGATGTCGAGCTGTCGACCAAGGGCCTCGGCGACCTGGTACTTCAGGCCAACGGCAAGCTCGACGAAGACCAGAACGGCATGAGCCTCGACGCCGTGGTGCTCACCAGCAGCCAGGGCGATTGGGCGATGGCGGCTCCGACCCGGCTCACCTGGGCTCCGACGCTGTCGTTGCAGCCGATGACGATTCAATCGGGGCCGCAGCGCATCGACCTGAGCGGCAGCAAGAAGGGCCAGAAGGTCGAGGCGGCCATCGCACTCGTCGCGCTCGACTTGGCGAAGGTGCCGCGGGCGCTGGCTTCAGAAAAATTGGGGCTGGCTGGCGTGCTCGACGCCACCGTTCGAGTCGACGGCGCCCTGCCCCGCCCCGGCATCGAGGCGAAGGTGAGCCTCAAAGACGGAGCCGTGCGCGGCTTCGACAAAGTGCAGCTCGACGCCCAAGGCGCGTGGCGTGACAAGCGGGCGGCGGGGCAGTTCACCATCAGCACCGCGCTGGCGAGCGCCAAGGGCGAGGTCAACGTCGACGTCGACGCGGTGATCAACGAACGCCCCGAGCCAGTGTCAGCGCACATCGAAGTCACCGGCGTCGACGTCACCCGCGTCGCGACCTTCTTCAAGCAAGAGCTGCCAGTCACCGCGAAGCTCGAGGCGCACCTCGACGTGAGCGGTACCGCCGACAAGCCGCAGGTGAAGCTGGTGATCGACTCGCCCGAGGTCGCGGTGCAGCTCGGAGCGCAGGCCGCGCCGCTGGTGCTGACATCGGTCTCGTTCGAGGTGCTCACCCGCGACACCGGGCACATCGCCGCGACGGTGAGCGCGAACAGCTTCGGAGGCGTCGCCCACGTCGAGCTCGACACGCCACTGACCATCAACGGGCTGCGCGAGAAGCTGCCGACCGTCGCCAGTCTGAACACGCTGCCGCTGACCGTCGATGCCGAAGTCAATGGCGTGGCGATCGGCCAACTGCGCGACTCGGGGCTGCTGGCCATCAACACTTCGGCTGAGGGCAACCTGGGCCTGCGGGGTCACCTGACCGGCACCATCAAAGACCCCGAGGGTGCGGTGACCCTGACGGCGAACAAGGTCGTCTACCCGCCGCTGAGCGCGGTCGAAGCCTCGGCCACGGTGACTGCCGGGCCCAAGAAAATCGACCTGGTCGCGATGATCACCGAGAAGGCCGCGCCGCTGCTGAAGGTCGACGGCTCACTCGATGCGACGGTGGCGCACCTTCAACACCTCGACGCGCTCGGCCCCGAGGCGGTGAAGCTGGTCGCCACGCTCTACCCGCTCGACTTGAAGACGCTGGTGCCCTCCGACTCGACGCTCACCGGCTTCGCCGGCGCGACGCTGAACGTCGATGGCACCCTCGACGCGCCTCGCATCGACTTGACCGGTTCGGTTGATCAGCTCGCCTTCGCCAAGGCCGCCATTGGCGAGGCCCACTTCGATTTCAAGGGCAGCGCTGGCCACAACATCGCCAACCTCACCATCGGCCCGAAGGGCAAAGACGACCTCACCGCGCACGGCACCGTCGACGCCGAGATCGGCCTCGCCGCGATACGGCGCGGGTTGACCCCCAGCAAGTACCCCCTCGACGTCACCGTGGCCTCGAACGACTTCGACCTCGCGTTCTTCTCGGGCATCTCGTCGGTGGTGCGGGTCATCGGCGGCAAGCTCACCATGAACGCGACCGTGCAAGGCACCATCGGCGCGCCCAAGCTCGACGGCGCCGCGCACTGGGTGAATGGCCGCTTGAACTTGACCGGGTTCGGCAACTACCGAGACATCGAGCTCGAGGCGAAGGCCAGCAATTCGTTGATCTCGTTGTCGAAATTGAAGGCCTACTCCGGCTCGGGGTGGGCCTCGCTGACCGCCGAAGCGACCCGCAATGCCGCGAGCGCCTGGCACCTGACCGCTAATGGCGAGGCCAACAAGTTTCCCATCGTGGTCGATGATCAGCCGGTGGTCATCGCCACGCTTCGCCTCGATTTGAATGGTGAGCTGGTTGATCAATTCTTGAACATCAAGCAGCTCTCGCTGCCGAAAGTGTTGATCGAGCTGCCCGACATTCGCAGAAAAGATCTGCAGAACCTCGATCGCCCGGCCGACATCATCATTCTGCGCGGCGGCCGTGGAGATCTGGCCAAGCGCGCGCGCGCCCTCGAGCTCAAGAAGGCCAAGGCGAAGGCCAAAGAAGCGACCTTCACCGCCCGCGCGGTGATCAACGCCCAGCGCAGAATTCAAATCAAAGGCTCCGACGTCGACCTCGAGCTGGGGCTCTCTGACGGCTTTCGGCTCGAGTACGCCAACAACGTGCAGCTGTACGGAGAAGCCTCGGTGCTCCGCGGCAAGCTCTCGGTGCTCGGGCGTGACTTCGTGGTGCAGCCGGGCTCGCAAGCGCGCTTCGCCGGCGTGGCCACCGAGCCGTACGTCAACGTGACCGCCGTCTATACGAACAACAAAACCGACGACAAAACCAAGGTCACCGTCAATGTGGTTGGCCGCGGCACTGACATCGCGCTCAAGGTCTCTTCGGAGCCGCCGCTCAGCGAATCTGAGATCTACACCCTGCTCGCCACTGGCCGCCCTGCCCTCGCGCGTGGGGGTGGTTCGAGCGTCACGCCGACCCAGGCCGCCTCGGTCGTCGGCAGCGCGCTCATCTCGCAAGCCAAGACCGCCATCGCCAAGAACGTGCCGATCGACGTGCTCGACTTCGAGTCAGGCGAGAACTTCAGCGGCGTGAAGCTCAACGTCGGCAAGTACCTCACTGACACCGTCTTCGTCGGCTACTCGCTCAACCCTGGCGCTGACGTGACCCGCGGCGAGAACCCGCACACCGTTCGCCTCGAATACCAGATGACGCACAGCTGGAGCCTCGAGGCCTCCGCCGGCACGGCCCCAGCAGCCGCCGCCGACGTCGTGTGGTCGCGAGACTTCTAAGCTCAATAAAGGGGACAGGCTGGTTTAAGCGGCAATCAAAGTAGCCTGTCCCCTTTATTTGCCGAGCTCGGCGACGAGCTTCTTGGTGTCGACGTGCTTCGACTTCTCTTCGTCGATGCTGACGCGCAGGCTCTTGCTGTTCAGGTAGACCTCCCACGACGAATTTCGCAAGGTCATGCGCACGTAATCGGCGCCGTTCATCTGGGTGACGATGTCCATACCCGTGCCGCCTGCGCCTGCCGGCCGCGCGGTGTACTGAATCACCTTGCCGTTGATGCCGTCGTTGAACGCCTCGGCGCCGCTGATGCGCATGATGACGTCGTTCACGCCCGCCGCGTTCTTCTGCGCGAGCATGGCCATCTCGATGGTGATGCCGTCGCCTTCGTAGAGCTTGCCGTAGGGGTTGACCTCGAGCGCGCTGGCCGCCGTCTCGCTCGGCCCCGCGGGCGGCGTATTCGAGGTGGTGGCGCAGGCGATGAACGACACGGCGAGAGCACAGAGCATCAGGTGGCGCATGAGAGACCTTTTTGGTTGGCTTTGAACGACAGAGCGCGCAACTTTTTGCGAACCGGCCAGAAACACAAGCTCAAACCTCAGGCATACTGAATGGCGGTGAGCATTCTGCGCTTCACGCAGCCGGTGTTGGTCGCACGCAAGCTGGGGCGAAAACCGGTCGCGGTGAAGATAGGCGAGCACGGCCTGACCATCGCCCGCGCATCGAACGGCGTCTTCGCCTACCCCGAGCGCTGCCCCCATCGCGGCACGCGGCTCGTTCACGCCAGCAACGACGACGGCCGGCTGGTCTGCCCGTACCACGGCTGGAGCGTCGATTCGCAAGGCCAGGCGCGCAAACCCAACCAGACGCAGCCCGAGTGCCAGCTGACGGTGCACACGCTTCAGCTCGCCTTCGGCTCGTACTGGTTGGTCGAGCCAGAGCGGCCGGTACCCATCGTCGCTCCGCCCGAGCACACGTTCTGCGGCTCGATGCAGTTCGACCTCTCGGCGCCGTACCATGTGGTGCTCGACAACTTCAACGAGGGCTCACACACCCCGTTCGTTCACAGCTTGCTCGGCCCGCACCCCAAAGACCTGCCCCGCGCGCACTTCGAGTGGAAGAACGAAGCCGACCACGTGCTCACGCACTACGACGCTCCGCAGCGCCGCAACCTGATGTTCTTTGCGATGGCGCCCTTTCGCGAGCTGCACTGGTCAATCTCGTGGAAGACGTACTTCGCGCCGACCTACATGCAATACGACTCGAAGTGGTACCACCCGAAGACCGGCCGGGTGTTGACCGAAAATCGCGTCTACTACTACATCGTGCCCAAGGGCGAAGGCCGCACCTCGCTGCACGCCTTCATCTTCGTCAAGGCCCCGTGGTGGGCGGCCTGGTTCAGCCCGGCGGTACGGCTCGCCTCGCGGTTGATCACCGCCAACCAGGTGCTCGAAGACGAGCGTTTTTACCCGAAAATTGCCGACTTACCTGAGTCGTTCAAGGGCCTGCGCCTCTAGGCGACCGACCACCCCGTGGTGGCGATTCGCAAGCGGGCCGAGGCCGAGTACCTCGGCCGCTGAGTCGGTGCTATCAGCGCGCCCCTATGCGGTGGAGCCTCTGGTGCGTCGTGCTGTTGGCTGGGTGCGGCGTCGAGCTCGGCCCTGATGCGGGCGTGCTGGTGGGCCCCGCCTCCGATTCGGGTGTCGCCCTGCACGACTCGGGCGTCACCAGGCTCGATGCCGGCACCGAGGCTCCCGACGCGGCGACGGTGCTGGTCATCGATGCCGGCCCGGTGCTCGATGCAGGCTCGCTGAACGACGCGGGCACCTCGTTCGATGCGGGCGTCTGCGGCCGCTGCGCGTTCGGCTACGGCTCGGTGGTGAACGCCGGCATCGTGATGAACCCCGCGCTGACCGAGATTTCCGGCCTGGCCGCGAGTCGCGCGCACCCCGGCGTGCTGTACGCGCACAACGACTCTGGCGGGCGCGCGGTGATCTACGTGATGAGCACTACCGGCGCAGACTTGGGCGAGCTCGTGCTCGACGGAGGCACCAACGCCGACTGGGAGGACATCGCCCTCGGCCCCTGCCCCAGCGGCACCTGCCTGTACCTGGGTGAAATCGGCGACAACAGCCTGGTGAACCCCGGGCCGTACGCGGTCTACCGCGTCGCCGAGCCGAGCCTCGCCAGCCCCGCGGTCTCGCTGGGCAGCGTCAGCGTGCCCTTCGAACGCTTCGCCCTGCGCTACCCCAACGATGAGCACTTCAACGCCGAGACGCTGATGGTTCACCCCGTCACTGGCGACCTCTACGTGGTCACCAAGCCCGACCCGTTCAAGAAGGCCTCGGCCTACAAGGCGAGCGCGCCGCTGAGCACGACCAGCATCAACACCCTGATCAAGCTCACCGGCCTCAAGGTGCCTGATCAGCTCGACCTGCAGCTCACCGCTGGGGCCATCGATGTCTGCGGCGGGGCGATGCTCATTCGCAGCTACAGCGCGATGTACCAATTCACCGTCGAGCCGACGGCGCCGTTCGATTCGATCTTCTCGAACCCCTTCACCCGCGTGCCGGCGCCGGTCTTCAAGGTGCAAGAGACTCAAGGAGAATCAGTCACTTGGGCCGCGGGCGGCGGGTACTACACGGTGGCCGAGGGTGTCACCCCGACGATTCATTTCGTAGGCTGCAAATAGTGGCCGTCACCCCCACAGGTCCGAAATTCACGGTGCCGAGCGTGGTTCGCATCGACGCGCCTGAAGCGAAGACGACGCCGCTGCTCGATGAACCCATGACCGACCTCGCGTGGGTGGCTCGCGCGGGCACGCTCCCGCCACCACGCCCCGCGCCCATCGCTGGCGTCGCGGCGCCGATCGACGCCGAGTTTCCACAGCTCCAGCCGGGCTCGCCGCAGATGGGTACGCTGCGCGAGACGTTGACGAACGACCTCTTCAGGGCGACCGGCGGAGACCCGGCCAAGCTCGTCGAGGTGCAGCAGGCGGTTGACCGGCTGGCCCCCGCGCTCGCTCAGAGCACCAGCGCCGAAGCGCAGAAGCTGATCGCCGCGGAGATCAAACGCCTCGTGCCCGACCCCGAGGCACTCAAGGTGACGCTCAAGGTGCAGGGCTACAGCGGCGCCGGCCCGGTGATGTCGAAGGGCAACCCGACGGCCGAGGCGTTCTCGGGTGAAGTCGCCAAGCACGTCAGTGGGTCGATTCGCATCGCGCAGTTTGCCATCGGCAATGCGGTCGTCACTGCCGCCAAAACGGCGCTGGAGGGCGGCGTCACGCCAGACGAGCTCAAGGGTGCGTTTCGCCGCGCGATGAGCATCGAGACGCTCGGGCAGAGCGCGCGCGGGTTTCGCTCGAGGGCGACGATGGAGGCGAACCTCGCCACCGAGATGCGCCGCACCTTGCGTGCCCAGGGCGTGGCCACCGAACCGCTCGAGGAGTCGATCTCCAAGCTCTCGGCGAAGGCGGCCGATGCGGTGCTCGAGACCAATGTCAAAAGCCTCGTCGCCAAAGGATTCACCGAGGCGTCGGCGCGCGCGTACACCTTTGCTCCGAGCGTCGAACACGCGGGAGCTGAGGTCGGCAAGGCCATCTTCCAGGCGATGGGCGACGCCATTCCGGTCGCCGGCTCGAAGATGCATGCACCGGCAGAGGTCGAAGCGTTCTTCGCGCGTCAGGCCCGAGAAGGGTTCGAGAACCTCGGCAAGAATCTGATCAGTGAGCTGAACGTCACTCCCGCCGACGCCGAGAAGATCGTGAAACGGGCGATGCCCCTGTTCGCGAAAGAGCTCGCCGCACAGAATGTGCCTCGGGGCGTGGTCGCTTCGATGGCGGCGCTGGCAAGCGGGCCGAAGCCGGTGCTCAGCAACGCCGATGGAGCCGCCAAGGTCGCGAGCTGGGGTGAGCGGGTCATGGCGCAGCTGCCAACGCCGGTCACGAATGCGGCCAAGGTCACCGGCGAAGCGGCCCAGAAGCTGCTCACCGCGAACCCCACCTTGGCCAAGGCTTTGCCCTATGTGGGGCGCGTGGTGCCGTATGTGAACACCCCCATCGCAGGGCTGACGATCGCGCACGCGGTCGACGTGCACAACGACCCCGCCTCGTGGAAGGTGGAGGCCTTGTTGGCCGACGGCGCCGCGGGTTTGAACCTGATGGCCGCGGGCTCGGCGTATGCGCCGGTGCCGGTGCTCGACTGGGCCGCGAGCTTCACCGGAGGCGCCCTGTCGCTGGGCGTGAGCGGCCTCGAGTGGGGTACCAGCTCGGTGCGCAAGGCCCTGACGAAGTGAACCTGCCGGCGCGTGAGGCAGTTCGCGAGCGAATCGAAGTCAGCTCCGGGGTCGCTCCGCTCTCGGCGGCGAGCCTGGGCGTGCGGCTGGGGTTGCTTCGAATCGCCAATGCCAAGCGGGTCGCGCTGGCCAGCACAGAAGCCATCGGCAAGGGCTGCGAGGTCGCGTTGAGCTCGGTCTGCGTCTCGGCTGGCGGCGCCGTGCCCTTGAGCGCGCTCGTCGACGCGCAGGTGGTGGTCGGCGAGCTGCCTGACAATGATCTGCTGTCGTTCGAGCTGGCGGGCAAGCGGGCTCCCGCGACCTTCAGCTTTGCCTCGAAGGTGCCAGTGCTGTTCGCGTTGCCCGCGTTGCGTGGGCAGTCGGTCACCCAGCAGCTGTGGGTGAAGTCGGCGATGCGGTTGGTGTTGTCACCGGTGGGCGAGGCGAATGACGCGCTCTCGAAGGAGCTCGCGGCGGAGCGGGCACAGGCCGTCGCGGCGAGCGCTTCAGAGCGGGTCATCGAGGTGCTCGCGGGCCGGCTGGGGTTCGTGCCAACCCAGGCCTCCCTTCACGCGCGCGCGCTGGAGATGTGGACCGCCATCGACAAGCCGCGGCTCTCGGCGCTCGGCTTCGATGAGGCGTTTCTTCGTCGGTCGCAAGGCGTGTGGGTGGCGACTCCCGACATTCTCGACTGGGCGCGTCGGCAGCTGATGGCGAAGGCCGTGCTCTTCGCGCTCTTCGAAGCGGGAGTGCTCGACGCCGATTCAGCCGCCGCCGAGGCCGCGACGACCCTTCGCAGCGTTGGGTTTGGGTCGGAGGTCTTGGCCGCGGCCGGTGACGCGCGGGCCGAGGCGCTCTACGCGCAGAGCGTTCTCATCGTGGCACGTCGACATCTGATGCGGCTGCCCTGCGTGGCGATTTTCGACGAGTGAGCGAGGCGCCGAGCCACACGGCGAAGACTGACCAGGCAATGAAGGCGATCATCGGCAGGTGCCTGAGCGCGGGGTGCGCCTCGTGCCCGAGCCCGAGCAGAAACGCGGCGGCGGTGAAGTACCCGAGCCGCTTCAACCACGCTGAAGCGATGACGCTGCTGATCAGGCCGGTCCACACGGCGAGGGTGAGCTGGCCCACGAACTCTCCGAGCATGGCTCCGAACAAACGGTGTTGAACGATGTAGGCAATCGAGATCATCGGCCGTGCTTCCGGCGAGTCGACATACACCTCGCTCGCCTCGCGCTCGAGAATGGCCGGGTAGTCGAACGTCGCCGTGAGCATCGTGAACGGCACCTGCAGCAACAGCGGGAAGGAGATCAACCCCAGCCCGACCCAGCGTCTGTGTGTATTCATGGGTGCGCTCTTTTCGCTCAGTAGGGAATGGCCCAGCCGATGCCTGGCGTCGGGGCGAACCTCAGCCGGCCATCGAACCCGAGCAGCGCTGAAGCCCCGAGCCGAATGTCCAACCCGCGCCAGGCCGCCCAGCGAAAGCCGAGCTCCAGGCTCACTCCTGCGCCGTGGGTCACTGACTTCGAGACGTCCCAGTCGTTGTTGAGCCCTTGCACCAGCGAGAGCGCCGCGTACGGGCTCGACTTGCGGCCCGAGCCGGTGTCGAACCCGAGCGGGTACGCCGAGACACCGAACTTCAAGAACCGGGTGGTGCGTGAGCTGCCATCGGGGCCGTTGTCGACGATGCCCGGGTACACGCCGACGTGAACGCCGAAGAAGCCCTCGCGAAATTCGACTCCAGTTGATGGCGTGCGGAACAGATTGATGATCACCTCACGGTCGCTTTGGGCGCGTGCGGTGGGGGTGAGAAGCAACAGGCCGAGAATGAGTGTCTTCATCTCGCGCACCCTGCGTCATCGACGGCTTCTGGCCGTTGACCGGGAGCGACAAACTATCGGCGCTTCGCGACAGCTCGGGCGCGTTGCTCGGCGGGGGTGCGGCCCGTCCACCGCTTGAAGGCTCGGTGAAAGGCGCTGGTCTCGGCGTACCCGAGCAAGAACGCGACTTCTCCGATGGCGAGTCGGTTCTCGGCGAGCAACCGCTCGGCCAACGTGCGTCGCGCTTCTTCGAGCAGGCCCGTCACCGAGACGTTTTCTTCAAAGAGCCGGCGTTGCAGGGTGCGCGGGTGCATGCCCAGCTTCGCAGCGACGTGGTCTGCCGTCGGGGCGCCCTGCTCGAGGCCGACCACCAACAAGCGACGCACGTCGGCGACCAGCCCGTCGTCGGCGGCGGGCAATTTCGCGAGCGATTGCTGCGCGTACCGGTCGAGGTACGCGGCGACGCCGGAGTGCTTCTCGGCGATCGGCAACTCGAGCACTCTCGCTTCGAGCGTGACCACGGTTTCGACCGCGTCGAAGGTCGGCTCGACTCCGAAGAACTTCTTGAGGCGCTTGGTCGACGCAGGCGCAGGGTGCCGAAACGCGACCGCTTCGACGCGAATGTTCGCGCGGGTCGCCAGGCGCGCGACTCCGAGCACGAGCGCCGCCGAGTACTCAGAGACGTGACGAGGCACCGGGTGCAACAACCCCCGACACCCGGGAAAAACGAGCAGCTCGTGGCCGCGCACTTCGTATTCGACCCGGCCCGCGTCGTGGAGAATTCGGTTGTAGCGAACGACCCGGTCGAGCAGCTCGCGGAGGTTGACGCTGTTGACGGCCAGGTGGCCCAGCACGTCGAGGCCTTCGAGGTCGAGGTGCTCGGCGACATCGAGCCCCAAGTGCGGGGCCTGCAGCGCGGTGGCCAGCGCGTCCCACTGGGTGTGGCTCACGGGTTGAGAGACTCGCGCGTCAGGTGCCGCGAGCCCACGCCGGTCGAGGCCGAGCTGCCTTTCGAGGGCGTCGAGCTTCAGGCCGTGGGCGTCGCCAAAACGCAAGAGCGAGAGAATCGCGCTGCCCGCGACGGTGTACCGGGGCTGTCGCGCGGGCGCTGACATGCTGAGGTGGTCTTACACGACGAGGCCGATGTCTGCCGACGTGAGGGCGGCATGAGCAGCAACCGCGACGGCCCATCGCGCCGGTATGAATCGGCGCTTCGGCCGCGCACTCTTTGGCGGCGCAAACTGCCTGCTGAATGCACTGCATTCAGAAATCTGAATGCATGCATTCATCGAAATCTGTAGTGAAATCGAGATCTTGGCTCTGCGCCGCCTTGAGACCGTTGAGCACTGACGATTGCCAGGTCAACCCGGAGGCTACTTGAGCGCGGCTTGGCTCAGCGCGCGGTGCACGGCTTCGAGCGCCTTGCGGGCCTCGAGCAGCTCGGCACGTTCGCGGGTCAAGTCTGAGACCTGGCGAGCCAAGGTGTCGCGCTCACCCTTCAACGCATCGGCGGCGCGGCGAAGACCGCTCATCGATTCTTGAGCGCTCTCGAGCTCAGAGGCCAGCCGCTCTTCTTCGGCGAGCGACTCGTTCAAATCGGCGTCGCGCTTGAGCAGCTCATTGTGCAGCTCGAGCTTCTCGCTCGCGCCAGCCTCGAGCGCCTGCCGCGACTCCTGCAACGCGAGCAGCGCTTCGTTGCGCTCCGACTCGAGTGACTCGAGCTCGCGCTCCAGGTCGGAGAGCAGCTTGACCCGGCCCTCCATCTCGCTCGACAGGCGACGCGCCTCGTCCATTCGCAGGCGGGCCTCTTCGGTCGCCCGCTCAGCCTGGCGTCGCGCGGCCTCGAGGTCTTGCGCCAGCGCCAAGTTCATCGCGCGCGACTTGGTCAGCTCGCTCTGCAGCGCTGAGATGCGCTCGACGGCGAGCACTCCGGCCTCGGCCACCGTCTCGGGCAACGGCTCGGGCCGCGGGTTCTCACGAACGGCGCGCAGCCGCTCACGCAGCCGCTCGCGGCGCTCACCCTGGTCAGCCTCGGCGGGCGCGCTGGGCGCCTGCACTTCGGTGACCGTCGCGGGCGCTTCAGCATGGGCTCGGGTGTGCATCACAGGCGGGGCCTCCACGGGTTTCTTCACGGCTTCAATTGGCATCACAGCGACGGGCGCGGGCGCACTGACCTCGGCCCTCGCTTCGTACACCGTGGTCAACTCTTCGACGACGCGCGCGCTCATCAGCGGCGAGGCCACCGCGCTGGGCGCCTCGATGGCCTGCTGCAGGGCCTCGCTCGCGGTCACCCGGGTGGTGCGCGCGACCTGCCTCGAGCGAAGGGCCGAGGTGAGATCAGGGTTGTTCTCACTGCGCGCGACCTGCTCGGCGATCGCCTCGACCGCTGCGTCGAGCGCCGCTGATTCGTGCGCGACCGATTCACCCCCGCCGCCGAAAGCGCCCAATCGAACCCGCGGTTTCGCCCGCGAGACGTTTGCGTCAAATGCCTTTTTCATGGTGACCTTTCGAAGTGGCGCTAGGCCGATTTCGCGTGCGCTTCGGGTTTCTTGGCTGCCAACCGCTTCAAGATTTCGGTGATCAACGCTTGAATATCGCTCGCGCCCTTCGAGTAGCGGTCGAAGCGAAAAATCGGAGTGCCCTCGCTCGAGGCCTGCGCGAACCGCGTGCACTGGCGAACGACCTGCGGCATCAAGAATTCGGGGTAGTGCGTCTTGAGCGCCTCGAGCGCCTCTTTCGAGAGCTTGAAGGTGGCGTTGAACGAGTTGACCACGATGAAGACGTGATCGAGCACGTGACCTAGATCGTCTTCGAGGCTCTGCACGGTCTCGAAGAGCAGCTTGAGGCCGTGAAACGAGAGAAAGTCGGCCAGCACCGGCACGATCAAATCGTCGGCCGCCATCAGCGCGTTCAGGTTGAGCAGCCCGAACGAAGGAGGCGCGTCGAAGATGATGAAGTCGTAGTGGGCCTCGACCTCTTTGAGCGCGTTTCGAAGCTTGAACTCGCGGCCGGCCATCGGCATCAACGCCAGGTCGACGGTCGACATCGACAGGTTCGACGGCACGAAGTCGAGGTTGGGCAGCTGGGTCTTTTGAATCACCTGCGAGATCGGCGCCTTCTTCACCAGCACGTCGAGCAAGGTGGCCTTGAAGTCTTCGCCTTCGAAGCCGAGGCACTTGGTGGCGTGGCCCTGCGAGTCGAGGTCGACCAACAGCACGCCGTAGCCCATTTCGGCCATGCGGTAGGCGTAGCTGGTCGAGAGCGAGGTCTTGCCGGTGCCGCCCTTGAAGTTCAAGAACAGCTGCTTGCGGGTGCCGAGGGCGGGCGGCTCGAGCTGAAGCTTGCCGCGGAGCTCCCACACGTCTTCTGGGGTGTATCGCTCTTTCTTGAGCGCGGTACCCAGCGACTTGGTCGCGATGCCGAGAATCTCGGCGGTCTCTTTGGGCGTGTAGAAGAGCGTGTCCATGCTTTCACCTTCAGGCAACGAAATATTTGTGACCGCGACGAACGACCTGGCCTTGCGCGAGCAACGCCGACAATGCGTGGAGCGTCTGGGGGCCCGACGCGTTGATGCCTGTTGAAAGCTCGTCGACCGGGCGCCCGCGTATCGAGGCACGCAGCTCGCGCATCACGCCCTCGAGCAGCTCGGGGCTGACAGCGGGGGTCGCTTCGGCGACTTCTTCGACTTCGAGCACCGCGACACGAGATTTGAGCGAGGCGGTCGCCGCGGCGGCGGGGCTGGTGGCCGCGCGCATCGGCTGCGCAGAGGTGCGCTGGGCCGCGCTGGAGTGCGGGGAGGTCTGTGTGAATTCTGACGCTCCTGCGGAGGGGTCAGGTGCCTGCGTGGTCGGAGCTGGCTGTGACGACGCTGCGGTGGTCGATGCGATACCTGCTTGAGACGATGTGCCAGCGGCGTGCTCGAGCTGCGAATGCCCGACCCGCGGTGCGGGAGCCTCTACTTGCTGCGAACTGGCCGCGACGCGATTGCCCTGCGCAGCCTGCGACGCCGAAACGACTTCCGCCTGCTGCGAAGCGCGCGCTGGTCGCGGCCCCTGCGACTCAGAGACCTGCGCGAACTCGACGTCTGCGTGCTGCGAGCTGGCCGCGACGCGATTGCCTTGCGCACCCGGCGACGATGCAGCGAGCGGCTGTGCAAGCTGCGAAATCTGAGCCTGCGCCGAAGTGCTGAACGCCTGCGCGACCGGCGACTGCGAGGCGTGCGCCGGGTTGACGCCTGAGCGCGACGTCACTGAACCTGCGACGGCCTGTGCAGCGGTTGCCGCCGCGCACATCGCCGACCCGAGGGCCTTCGCCGAGGGCGTGAAGCTCTGAACCGGCCGCGCCGGCTCGTTCACCAACCGCCGAACCTCACGCCGCCGTTGCGCCGCGTCGAGAGAAACCAGCCCGGTCACGTCACGACCCAGCAGCCGTGACATCGCCTGGCTCGCCGAGCGTCGCACGCGCAGATCAGGGTCTCGCATCGCATCGAGCAACGCACCGCGCGCCGACTCTGCGCCGCTGGCTCCGAGCACCAACGCCGCGAGCGAGCGAACATCGGCCACCGGGTCACGAATCGCCTGCTCACCCAGCGACAGCGCCGCCGTGCCAGTCAACCCGAGCGCCAACAACGACGCGCGCCGCCGAACCGCGGAGTCATGGTCTTTCATCGCCGCGGCCAGGTGGGGGCCCGCTTGCGCCGCGTCGAGCACCAGCAACGCCTTGAGCGCCGCGATGCGAACGTCGGGCGACGGCGAGGTCAAATGCGGCTGCACGACCGGCACCGCTTCTTCATGCGCCAGCCCCGACAGCGCTCCCAAGAAAGCCACCAACGCCGCGGGCTCGCTCTCGCAGTTGAGCGCCGTCGCCAACGCCGGAGCCGCCGCCGGGTGCGCGAGGGCCTTGAGCCGCTCCGCCGCACGAACCCGCGCCTGCACGTCGACCGCCGAAAGCTCGCGCACCGAGAACCCGAACAACGTCTCTTCAGACCGCCCGGGAAACGACTGCGCCCCGCCAAGCTCGGCCAGCTGCTCGGCCGAGACGTTCAACCGGCCCTGCGCGCGAAGCTCGTTCGCGACCGCGGTCACCCCCGGTGACATCTGCGGCGCGACGCTCGGGCTCACCGCTGACGGCGCCACCGCGACCGGCACCAGCTGCCCGTTTTCTCGCTTCAAAATCACTTCACTGCGCAGCTCGGCGATGAACTGCGCCAAGTCGAAGTCTTCGAGCTCCTGGCCAGAGCGTTGAATGCGCGAGGCCTCGAGCATCTTGCCAATCAGCTCGGCGCGCTCCCGGCGCAGGGCCTCGGTCACTCTCGCCGAGTCTTCTCGCTCGGCGTGTGCGCGCGTCGACCGAACCTCGAGCTCGGCGATGACCCGCCGCAGCTCGATCTCCCGCTGGGCCGCGGCGCCCAAGTCGGCCTTCAGGCGCTCGACCTCAGCCCGGGTATGACCGAGATCATTCGACAACTGAGTCGAGCGGGCTTCGAAATAAACGATCTTTTCGAGCGCGCTCTTCAACAAGGCTTCGGGCGTGTCACTCACCGTGGGTTCGCCCTCCAATCGATCAACGTAAGGTACAGGCCTGTAGCGCCGTGTCTTCTTTTTGACCGGCGCAAGCCTCTGCGTCAGGCTTAGAGGCCAGCGCCTGGCGCACCCTATGATGCGTGATCTTCAATGTAAACCACTGGAAACAATGGGTTTTTACGCAGCACCCACACCATGCGCATTTGAGGCCGGTAAATCGGCCCTCGGAGCGTTTGTTCAGTACCCTCGTCATTCTTCTTCGAAGTGACCGCGCAGGAGCGCCTCTCGTGCCCACCGACCAACAGCTCGATGCCCTGCGGCTGTTGCTGCTCAACGAGCCGCCCGACTACGAGAAGGCGCGCGCGCAGTTCGCGGCTTCTGATGGGAGCGCGACGGTGTTGCCTCAGCTGGTGCTGGCCAAGAACGAGACGATGTTCGTCACTGGCGACCTTCAGGTGAATGGGCCGGTGGTGCTCGAGCTGGGCGCACAGCTGTGGGTCGCGGGCAACTGCGAGGTCGCTGGCGTGGTGTACTCGGTGGGCTTGCAGTACTCGCTGCTCGTCGTCGGTGGCGAGCTGCGAGCGACGACCCTGCGTTCTGCTGGTGAGATCTTCGCGCTGGCCGGGCTGACCGCCACCACGCTCATCGGCGTGTACAATGATCACTCGACGTATGCGCCGAAGGCACGCTGCGCGACCTACATTGCCTACGACCGGGTCGACTTCATCTCGGAGCTGAGCGCCGAGACTCGGCTGACCGAGCGCGACACCATCGAGTATGGGCTGGGGCTCCTGTTTCCCGGGTTGTACCCGCGGCTGCCGGGCGAAGACGACAACGCGTTCGATCGCCGTGAGCGTGCGTTCTTCACCGAGGGCCTGGCGCACCCCAGCCCCGAGCCGGTGTCGAGCGCCGAGCTCGAGGCCCTGCAGGCTCAGCTGGAGTCACCTGATGATCGGCAACGCCACGCCGCGCACCATGTGATTCGCAGAAAGCACCTGCTGCAGTTGGCCCCCGGCCTGGCCAGCGCCATTCGCGCGGCACCTGAGCGCTCGGCCGAGGCGCTCGACCTGTTGGCGGCGCTGGGCGAGGTCGAGGTGTTGACCTCGCTGCTCGACGGCTCGGTGACCTTCGGCCGGGTCGCGAGCGCGGTGGCCCGGGCCTTCGCCACCGCGGGGTGGCTGACGCAGGCCGAAAACCTCGGCGGGCAGTGGGTCTTCTCGGTGCGCGCAAGTGTGAATGACCCCTGGCGTCGAGTGCCCTGATGGCGGTGCGCTCACGCCAGTTCTTTGCGCGTCAGGCGCTCCACGTCGCCCGTGCGATGTTGGGTGACGTGCTCGTTCGACGATTGCCTGATGGAGACGTGCTCCGCGGCCGCATCATCGAGACCGAGGCGTACCTGGGCCCGCATGACCTGGCGAGCCATTCGTCGAAGGGGAGAACGGCGCGCACCGAGGTGATGTTCGGCGCTCCGGGGCTGGCGTACGTGTATTTCATTTACGGCATGCACTACTGCGTGAACGCGGTCACCGGCCGCGGGGCGGCGGTGCTGATTCGCGCGCTCGAGCCGTTGGGCGGGCTGCAGGCCAGGCTCGACGGGCCGGCGAGGTTGACCCGAGCGTTTGGCATCGACAAGGTGCTCAATGGCGTGGCGTTGACCGAGGCAGCGTCGCCGCTGACCGTCGAGGCGGGCGTGGCGGTGCCGAGTCGTAACGTGCTCCGCGGGCCGCGCGTGGGCTTGGGGCCGTGCGGGGTGTGGGCCGACAAGCCGTACCGATTTCGCCTCCGTTGATCATCTTCGAGGGTGATCAGGGCACTTCGATTCACTCAGGACGCCGTTCGTCCTGAGCGAAGTCGAAGGACCCGCCCTGAGCCGTGTGACATGTGACCCATGTGGTGAGTCTTCGAGGGTGATCAGGGTCCTTCGAGTCCCTCAGGACGAACGGAGGTGGCTGCGAGCGCTCTCTCGTCTCCCAAAGGGAGCGGGAGACTCATTTCCCGTTGATCAACGTGAGGGGGTCGGGGTCGAGCGCCGCCGCACGCTCGGCGATCTGCGCGGCCCGCGCGGTCATCGCCGGAGTGAGTGCGGTGGCATTTCGCCGTCGCGGCGCCGGCAAGACGGTCGCGAGCTGCGAAGCCTCGACCGCACTCAGCGCCCCCGGCGCTTTGTGAAACAACAGCCTCGCCGCAGCGTCTGCGCCGTACACCCCATCGGCATACTCAGCGAGGTTCAAGTGCATCTCGAGAATGCGCTTCTTGGGCCAGAACAGCTCGATGAGCCCCGTGAGATACGCCTCGATGCCCTTGCGAATGAACGAGCGCGCGGGCCACAGAAACAGGTTCTTCGCCACCTGCTGCGTCAACGTACTCGCGCCCCGAGACCCCCGGTGCTCGAGGCGGTCGTCGAGCGCGGCTGAAATCGAGTCGAAGTCGAACCCATGGTGGGAGGGAAACTTCTGATCTTCGGCCGCGATGACCGCTCGCTGCAATTCGGGCGAAATCGAACGCAGCGGTACCCAGTGGTAGTGAATGATCAGCGGCTTCTTTTCATCGCGAGCCTCCCACCGGCGCTCGAGCATGAACGCGCTCGTGGGCGGGTCGATGAAGCGGAGCGCACCGATGATCAACAGCGAGAGCGCCACCCACGCCCCGACGATGCGCACCGACCAGATCAGCAGCCGCCGCAGCCGGCTCGGGCCTTGAGGCATGCGCTTCAGCGCTCGGTCTTCAAGCCCGCCGCGTTCCACGCCAGCATGCCGCCGGTCAGGTTCATCACTTTCGTGAACCCCATTCGAAGCATCGCCTGCGCCGACATGCCCGACCGCCCACCTGACTTGCAGATGATCAGGTACTCGGCGTTTCGATCCCACCCGGCGGCGGCCAATGGCAGGCCTCCCATCGGTACCAACTGTGCGCCCGGCACGTGCCCGAGCTCACCAGTGAATTCAGCCGGTTCGCGCACATCGACCAACACCAGGTCGGCAGGCAGCGATGTGGGCAGTGCGGCCGGTGCGACATCTCTGTAGCCAGCGGGGTTCGGCTTGGCGGCGGCGGAGTCGTGGAGGGACATGAATCGGTACCTGCCGCCATCTGAGGCGAAAGACAAGTTCGACAGCGGGCCTTCTCCCTGTATGGTCCTGCGCCCATGTCTGATTCACAGCCGGTGTCGCTCCCCAGCCACTTGTGGGAAGCGCTGGATCTGATGTCGCAGGAAATCGGAGTCGGCCGAGATGCGCTCGTCGCACAGGCCGTCTTCACCCTGGCTCGTCTCAACGGTTATGTCGTTACCGGTAAAGTCGAGCGCGGTGCTGCTGCCGCCAAGCCGTATAGCTCCTCACCGTCGTCGAGCGCGTTACCCGCCAAGCCCGCGGCCGCTGCGAAGCCCGTGTCGAGGCCTCCTCCGGCGGCGCCCAGACGCGCCCCTGAGCCAGAGCCCGAACCGGAGCCTGAACCAGAGCCCGAGCAAGACCCGGTTGATGAAGAGGGCAACCCCTTCGAAGGCCAAGACAACAGCAGCGGCAATGGCAGCGACTACCAGCAAGACCCCGAGCCAGAACCCGAGCCAGAGCCAGAACCCGCGCCGCCCCCGCCCGCCAAAGGTGGCGGCAAGCCTGCGCTAACGCTGGTCATGGCCGGCCGCGACCCGCTCAAGATGAACGGCGACGTATTCACCATCGGCCGTGGCAAGACCTGCGACTTCGTCATCGATTCAAACCGGGTCAGCCGCGAGCACGCTCGAATTCTGCGCGAGGGCGGCGGCTTCGCCCTCGAAGACCTGAACTCATCGAACGGCACCTTCTTCGGCCCCAACAAAGACAAGGTCACCCGCCGCCCCATTCGCGACGGAGACGAGTTCACCTTCGGCACCGAGAAGGTGAAGTTCTTGATTCGCAAGTAGTCGTCGGCCTTTGGTGCTTTAGCGTCTGAGCGCACCCGACCGTGCGCCGCGCGGGCCCTTGCTTGCCGAGCGCTTGAAGGCCTCGAGCACCGTGAGCTGATGCGCGAGCTCGGCGTCGGTGATGAGGCCCAAGAAAATGTCGCGCTCGAACACGGCGACACAGGTGCAGCCGCTCATGCGCTGCCGGGCCACCTCGAGCGACTCGTGGGCTTCGACCCTCGGCACGGCCTTTTGAGTCAACGCCGCGATGTACCCGTTGCCGCCGTCGCTGCGCAGGGCATCGAGCATGGCGTGCCGCGTGACCACTCCGACGAAGCGACCGAAGTGCTCGACCGCGAAGGCGGTGGCCGGCCAGAAGATCATCGCCTGCATCGCCTCGCTGAGCACCGTGCTGGGAGCGAAGCGGGGCAGCTGCGAATTCACCGCGTCGCCCGAGCGCACGCCGTCGAGCATGCGCTGGTACTCGGTGTCTCTCACCTCGGCGCCTGCACCGAAGAAGACGAAGAGGGCAATCACCGGCAAGACGAAGTTGCCGGTCATCGCGCCAATGACGAACAGCCCAGCGGCGAGCACCCGGCCAATCACCGCCGCGGCACGGGTCGCTGTGGCTTGGCCCAGCACCCAGGCGAGACAGGCGCGGAGCACCCGCCCCCCATCCATCGGCAGCGCGGGGATGAGGTTGAACGCCGCCAACAACGCGTTGCTGGCCGCGAGCCAGGCCCAAAGCGTCAAGCCGGTGGGTGGGTGCTCGTGGCTTCGTTGCAGCGCCGCGAAGAAGGCGTCGGCACCGAACGCCCACAGGCCGCTGGCCACCAGCGCGCTGGCGATGACCACGTTGACCGCGGGGCCGGCGATCGCGATGAGCAATTCTTGCCCCGGCGTGCGGGGGCGGCTGCCGAGGCTGGCCACGCCTCCGATGGGGTAGAGGGTGATGTCGGTGACCGAGATGCCGAAGGCTTTGGCCACCAGCGAGTGCCCCAGCTCGTGCAAGACCACGCAGACGAAGACGAAGCTCGAGAGCACCGCGCCGAAGAGGGCCCCGCGGGCGCCGAACTCGCTCCACTGCCAGGCGTTGAGGGCCAGAATCAGCACGAACGAGACGTGCACGCGTATCGCGATGCCTGACACGGTGGTGACTGTGAGCGCGCCTCGCATTTGGAGTCGCTGAAGCGTAACGCGGCGGCACGGTGGTTGCGATGTGGCCGGCCGTGACTGCCCCTGCGCGTACATTTCGTGGCGCGGTGCCCACCCGCGCGGGTGGGTGGCCGCAAGAACGGCTGATCTTCTGCGGCGCGTTGGCCTCGGGCCTGTGCCTGGCGATGCTTTTGGCCCGGAGCTGGTTCGTCGGCCACTCGGCGCTCGCCTTTCTGACCTGGAACCTGTTTCTCGCCTGGGTACCGTTGGCGTTGAACGCGCTCCGCGCCCTGGGAGACCTCGGCCTGAGCGCGGTGTCGATGCCCCGCGCCACCCGCTGGGCTTTGCTCTGGCCCCTCGACCTGGGCTGGCTGGTGTTCTTGCCCAACGCGCCGTACCTGGTCACCGACCTCGTGCATCTGAGCGACCGGCCGCCGATGCCGTACTGGCTCGACCTGCTGATGTTTTGCGCGTTCGCGGGCACCGGGTGTTGGCTGGGCGTCGGCTCGCTCGACGCGGTGCTCTCGCGGCTGGCCTCGAAGCGGCTGCAGGCCGTGGTCTCGGTGCTCACCTGCCTGGGGTGTGGGTACGGCGTGTACCTGGGCCGGGTGCTGCGCCTCAACTCGTGGGACGTGGTCGACCTGCCAAGCTCGCTTTTGACCCCGCTGGCCCGGCCCGGAGCGGCGGTGTTCACCCTCGCCTTTGCGGGCTTCTTCGGTTTGGTGATGTGGGTTTTTCGCGCCGCTCAGGGCTCCAATGTCTCCACTGGAGACTCTTAGATTTGCCAGAGCTCGTTGAAACGACAGAAGAAATCGCCGAGCGGTTGATTCTGAGGTCAAGCTCGCGCGACTGCGCTATGAAACGGCGGTCGTTCAACCTTCCCGAACCACCGACATTTCGAAACACGAAAGCGACCTCATGAGCTTCCGGATCCGCAAGGCAGCCGTTCTCGGCGCGGGCGTGATGGGCAGCGGCATCGCCGCGCACCTCGCGAACGCAGGCATCCCCGTTCTGCTTCTCGACATCGTGCCTCCGAAGCCCGAGCCCACCGATAAGGTCGAGTCGAAGGCCTTTCGCAACAAGTTCGCGACCGCAGCGGTGGCCAACCTGCGAAAGCAGAAGCCCGCCCCGTTGATGAGTGAAAGAGCGCTCGGGTTGATCGAGGTCGGCAACTTCGATGACGACCTGAAGCGCTTGGCCGACTGCGACTGGGTGGTCGAGGTGATCAAAGAAGACCTGAAGCTCAAGAACGATTTGTTCGCCAAGCTCGAGGCGGTGGTCTCGAAGAGCGCCATCGTCAGCTCGAACACCTCGGGCATGAGCATCAAGGGCATGATCGAGGGTCGCAGCGAGGCCTTCAAGAAGCGGTTCTTGGTGACCCACTTCTTCAACCCGGTTCGGTACATGAAGCTGCTCGAGCTGGTCGCGGGCGAGAAGACCGATGCCAAGGTGATGGCCGACTTCGCCACCTGGGGCGAGCGGGTGCTCGGCAAGGGCATCGTCTACGGCAAAGACACCACCAACTTCGTGGCCAACCGCATCGGCACCTACGGCATGATGCGAACCCTCAAGACGATGGACGAGGCCGGCCTCACCATCGAAGAGGTCGACAAGATCTTCGGCCCCGCGATGGCGCGCCCGAAGTCGGCGGTCTTTCGCACCGCTGACCTGGTCGGGCTCGACACGTTCTACCATGTGACCAAGAACTGCTACGACTCGCTGACCGCTGACGAGGCGCGCGAGACGTTCAAGCCTCCCGCTTTTCTTGAAGCCATGGTCGAGAAGAAGATGCTCGGCGACAAGACCGGCGGCGGTTTCTACAAGAAGAACAAGGGCGGCTCGGGCGAGAAAGAAGTGCTCGTACTCGACCTGAAGACCATGGAGTACCGCGCCCAAAACAAGGTGCGCTACGACTCCCTCGGCGCGGCGAAAGACATCGAGGCGCTGCCCGAGCGGGTGCGCACGGTGATGACCGGCACCGACAAAGCCGCCAAGTTCGCCGAGGCGGTGACCCTCGACACCCTGGCCTACGCCAGCCGGCGCTTGGGTGAAATCGCCGACGACTACGTGAACATCGACCGCGCCATGCGCTGGGGCTTCGCGTGGGACCTCGGGGCCTTCGAGACCTGGGACGCGTACGGCGTCGAGAAGGGCGTCAAGCGCATGAAGGAGCTCGGCTTCACCGTCGCCCCGTGGGTCGAAGAGATGCTCAAGAGCGGCCGCACCAGCTTCTATGCGGTCGATGGGCTCAACGACACGTATTGGGACGTGAAGTCGAAGTCGGTCAAGCGGGTGCCGGTCACCGAGCGCCAGGTCACCGTCGAGGTGCTCAAGCGCGGCAACAAGAAGATCGACGGCAACGACTCCGCCACCGTGTGGGACATGGGCGATGGCATCGTGCAGCTCGAGTTTCATTCGAAGATGAACTCGGTCGACACGATGAACACCGAGATGATTTCGAAGGCCGTCGAGATCGCTGAGAAAGACTTTCGCGGCCTGGTGGTCGGCAATGACGGGCAGAACTTCTCGGCCGGCGCCAACATCGCGATGCTGCTCTGGGCCTGCAAAGAAGGCCAGTGGGACGACATCAAGAAGCTCGTCGCCGACTTTCAGAACGCCAATCAGCGCCTGCGGTATTCGTCGATACCTGTCGTGACTGCGCCGTTCGGCCTGGCGCTGGGCGGCGGCTGCGAGCTCACCATGGGCGGCAACGCCCAGCAGGCCGCGGCCGAGACCTACATCGGCCTGGTCGAGGTCGGCGTCGGCCTGATACCCGGCGGCGGCGGCAACATGATGCTGCTGCGCAACCTCTTTGGCATGCACGCCGGCAGCAAAGACTTCGACGCCCTGCCCTTCATCAAGAAGGCGTTCTTCAACATCGGGCTCGCCAAGGTGGCCACCAGCGCCGAAGAAGGCAAAGAGGCCGGCTACCTGGGCTTCGACGCAGGCATTTCGATGAACAAAGACCACCTCCTGGCCGACGCCAAAGCCCGCTGCATCGGCATGGCTGACGCCGGTTTCTTGCCGCCTCGGCCGACGACGTTCTTGCTGCCCGGCCGCTCGGGCGCCGCGACCATCGACATGGCCCTCTACGACATGGTGCAAAACCACCAGGTGAGCGAGTACGACCGCCACATCGGCAAGAAGCTGGCGAGCGTCATCACGGGTGGTGACACGTCGGCGAGCGCCCTCATCAGCGAGCAGCACCTGCTCGACCTCGAGCGCGAGGCCTTCGTTTCGCTCTGCGGCGAAGCCAAGACCCAAGACCGCATCGAGTTCATGCTCAGCAAGGGCAAGCCGCTCCGTAACTAACCTGAACGTTCTTCACGAAGTCGACGAAGGAGACATCACCATGGCTGAACGAGTCGTCATCGCGAGCACTGCCCGCACTCCGTTTACCCGCGCCAACAAGGGCGAGCTCAAAGACACCCGCCCTGACACGATGGCGGCGCACGCCATCAAGCAGGCCATCGCCCGCGTGCCGGGCCTCAAGAACGAAGAAATCGGAGACGTGGTGCTGGGGTGCGCCATGCCCGAGGCCGAGCAAGGCATGAATATCGCGCGCATTGCCGTATTGCTCGCAGGGCTGCCGAATGTGGTTG
>JANLPS010000144.1:0-2215 GCA_031367385.1 Archangium sp.
GTCCAGGAATGCCTCCGCTAAGGTCAATCACCGGCGTAATGACTTTCGACAGATCGATTTCTACGACTCCGCGCTTGGCGCCAGCCAAGTCCATTGCTTGAGCGATCTCCAGAGACTTTGTGGCCGAAATCCACTGCGACAGTTTTTTTCGGCACTCCGACACGTTTAGTGGAAGCAGGAACGGCCTCGCAGGCACGTTTCAGCCTGGAAACGCCGACGCTCCATCAATTGCCACCATGCCAGCTCGCGGATCCATGTAGCTGGGGGGGGCTCGACGGTGCTTGGGGATAGAGCGAGCTCGACGGCAAACGCACCAGCACCCTTGATGCAGCTCCGTCGTCGCGCGCGCTACGGGTGGCGCCGTGCTCGCCCGCGTCAAGGCTCTTCGACCCGCTCCGCGGGCGCCTTCGGCGGCCTTGACCCGAGCTGCGCGCGGCGCCTGAGTGCAACCGCGGGCGACGGCGGAGGGCACTCCGCTGGGGGCTCGAGCTCGGGCAGCCACTGGTGAAATGATACGAAAGTGCGCGCGGACAAGGGGTATCCTGCAGGTGCGAACCAAGAAGGAGGCCCTCGTCCGTGCGCGATACCACCCTACTCCGAATGATTCTCGGCGTAAAGCAGACCAAAGTGACCGCGGTGTCGAGCGACGACGAGGGCATCATCATCGACGTCGCGCCGACCTCGAAGACAGCTCGTTGCTCGGGCTGCTTCTGTCGCGTCCGACGGGTCCATGACAACCGTGAGCGCCTCTGGCGGCACCTGGACCTTGCGGGTATGCGGCTCAAGCTGCGCTATGCGATCCGGCGCGTCGACTGTGACCGGTGCGGCGTCTGCGTCGAGCTGGTTCCTTGGGCCGAGCCCGGCTCGTTCTTCACCCACGACTTCGAGGAGCATATTGCCTACCTCGCCCAGAAGACCGATAAGACGACAATCGTCGACACCATGCGGGTGGCCTGGCGAACGGTCGGAGCCATCGTCTCCCGGGTGGTCAATCGCTACCGACCTGGAGATCAGCTCGAAGGTCTGACCCATATTGGGGTTGACGAGCTCTCCTTTCGCAAACACCACTCGTACGTCACTGTCGTCATCGACCATGTGCGCGAGCGCGTGGTCTGGGTGCTCCCGGGAAAGAGCGCCGAGACCCTTGGTACGTTCTTCAAGGACCTCGGTCCGGAGCGCTGCAAGAAGCTCACCTCCGTCACGATGGACATGTCACCGGCCTACATCTCGGCGGTGAAGGCGGCTGTCCCCCAGGTGCAGGTGATCTTCGACCGCTTCCACGTTCAGCGCATGGCGCACGACGCAGTCGACGAGGTGCGCCGCTCCGAAGTGCGCGGGATGAAGGGAACCGAAGAGGGCCGTACTCTCAAGCATACACGCTTCATTCTGCACAAGAACCCCTGGAATCTGACCACCCTGGAGAACCAGAAGCTCACCGAGATGCAGCGGGTCAACGGGCCTATCTACCGGGCCTACTTGCTGAAGGAGACCTTCGCAGCGATCCTCGACGGCAGGCAGGTCAACGTCGCCCGAGCAAAGCTGACCGAGTGGATGAGCTGGGCCACACACTCACGCCTGGAGCCCTTCAAGAAGCTCGCCCGCAGCGTGGCGAACCACCTTGATGGGATCCTTGCCTACGTCCAGACGCGGCACTCCAATGGTCGCGTCGAGGGAATGAACGGTAAGATCCGGACCATCACCCGACGATCCTTTGGCTTCCACTCCTCCAGCAACCTCATCGGACTCATCTTCCTCTGCTGCTCGGGGATAGCGCTGCTCCCGGTGCAGAAGTTCCCCCGGGGCTTCCACTAAACGTGTCGGAGACCCTAAAAAGGCCTCACCCCCAAGGGTGATCGAGAGCTCCGTCGCCCACGTGAAATCGGTCTGCGCGGCCTCGCCAGCGCGGTGCAGCTGCGCCAGGACAACCTCCTTGTCGGGCCCGCGCTCCGCTCGCCACCGCCTCACGTGCCGCTGGAGCGTGCGCAGCTGCCCCGGCTCGTAGCGGCCCGGGTATTTCTCCGTCAGCACCCCGAAGAGGGTCTTCGCCTCGAATTCAGGCGTGTCCTTCAGCATCGCCGCGATCTCGTCCCAGTCCTTCGCGAAGGGATCTTCGCGCGTGACCCACGTCCGCGCGGCAACCATCTCCGACGGCAATGTCCCCGCGTGAATGTACTTGCGCGCCGTTTTTCGGTCCATGTCGGCCAGCATGGCCGCG
>JANLPS010000158.1:0-4411 GCA_031367385.1 Archangium sp.
GCCTGCCGCAGCGTGCGCGCAAGAATTTGGGCAACCTCGACATCACTGGGAGGCCCGACTTCGACGTGCGTACCGCTCGGCCCCCACAGGGCCTCGGGTACCAACAGATGCAAGTGCGGCGTCAGCTGCAAATGGCTGCCAGCCCGCGCAGCTGGCGAATGAAGGATCATGCCGAAGGCTTGCGCGCCGCCGAGGCACAGGGGTAGATGCGCACGCGTCTCGGTCAGCCGCTATGGCCGGTTTTGAGCTGTCCCTGTATGGCCGGACCCAAGGCGTCCACCGAGGTAAAGGTGGTGAAGTTCGGCCGTTGCGAGCCGCTGATCTCGACCGTGGTGCCCTTCACCTCGACCTTCGAGATCGAGTTGAGCTGAACGCGATCTTGAGCGAATGCACGAGGATCGGCCACAGCGTGAGGGCGATCACGCAGGCTCCGAAGCGATGAACGGCGCGACCGGGCTGTGGCATCGTGTAGCACCGTAGCAACCGGGCCCGGCACGGCCAGTTTTCGGAGCCTGGCCCCCACCACCATTGAGCCAGCCGGTTCTCGACGCGTTGACGCAGCGAGGGCAAAACGTCGAGCACGTCGTCGGAGCGCACCGTCGCAGGCAAAGCGCTGCACTGGCTCAACAGCACCTCAACTGCCGCCACCCCCGAGGGCTCCGTGCGACCCGCTCGCACCCAATGAGTCGCTCCTGGCACTTGAAAGCCACGCATCACGCAGCGCTCTTTGAGAGAGAAAATGATCTGGCCGGGGTTTCGCACGCTCAGAGGTCAACAGCGAGGTGCGGGCTCGAAACACGAGGTCTGCTTTGAAAAAGGCTTGAGTCGCGCGAAGCAACCTTCAAGAGAGGAAGGTGTTCAGCCCAGGGCCCTGCACTTCGAGCGGCCCTTGCTGGTGTGCAGAGAACGAAAATGCAGACGCCGACCCACGCCACCCGAAGCTGAGCGACCTCATGCGATCGCGAGCAATTTTTTGATCACCGCTTGTTATCGAAGATCTGGCTGATGGCCGTTCAAGTCGGAAGCCAGCTTGCTGTTGAGTGAATGCTTCTCACTTGGGGCAGTTCTTTGCGTAGTCCTCGAAGACGTCTCTTCGAGCGGCAGCGAGATCGCTGTTGCGAGCGTTGACGCCGATCCACGAAGCGACTGCAACGCCGGCGGCTGCCCCCGCGGGTATGAGCAAGGCTCCGTCAAATGGTGCTGCGGGGCCCGTCAGCGCGGCGCCCACGGCACCGAGGACGCTCCCGATAACAGAGCCCGACGCAGCCATGCTCCCGATTTGGGTGATGGTCGCCTGTTTTATCTTGGCCTGTTCCTGATCGACAAGCTGGTCGCGCAATCGAGGGCTGCAGGCAGTGCGGTCGGGGAATCGGCTGCTGATCGGCGTTCCGGCCATGTCTTTGCTCCTGATAAAAAAGGGTTATCGCCCATTCGCCTCCGTTGGTTGCGGCCACATCACCGATGTTCGAATGTCGGGTTCCGTCGCGGGCAAAACTGACGAATAACAGATACTTGCGTTGGCTGACCCTCATGGGAATCGGAAATCAGAAGGTCTTCCAGCGGCCCAAACCGCCGGCGTTTTTCTGACAGACGCCCGTCGGCGGCTCGAATGACCGCAACTGGGTTCGTGAACTCGTAGGAGGTGGGCTTCGTTCTCTGATCGAGAGCGATCATCGCCGAATTGAAGGCATCGCCAAGATGGGAGAGCCCATTATGGCGCCTAAGGTGAATGCCAACAGACACCGACGCAGGTCTCGACATCACCGCGCCAATCACTCTCGCGAAACCAGGCACGGTCGAGGTGCCACATTCGTGCCGCTCTCATGCGCTGACGAGCCTCGGCGGCACGGGTTGCGCGACCACACGGTTCACGATCGATCGCTCGATGCCGAACCTCTTGTCGCCGCAATACGCAGCACCGCTGCCCATCACCCAAACCACGCTCCGTTTTTTCAGCGTCGACGTGGCTGGAAACTCCGAGGTGGCGAAGACCGAGCAGTACACCGCGCGCGGGCCGCTGCCCGAGCATCTGCCGCCACCGCTGAACAACCTCGCCGCGCTGAAGTCGATGTCGCAGCGAACGGAGCGGAGACCGGCACGTACGACTTCACGCTCACCCGCAACGGCGCCGCCCTCGATTCGGTGACTGGGGTGAGCGCGACCAGCTACATCACCACCGCTGCGCTGACCTGCGGCGACTACGAGTTCACCATCACCGCGCACTCGCTGGGCAGACCCACGCGACACCTTTCGTCTTTGCGAAGACCAAAACAAAGAATGCGGCAAGGCCTGTGGACCGCGCTTCGTCGGCTCGGGGGGTATGGCGCCGCCTTGAGCATCGACACGTGTCACCCAAAGAGTACCCCCTCGGACAACTCGGAACTTGAAGCCAGCTGCCTCGCCGCCGACAGTACGTCTCGTGCCGATCGAGCTCAGCGAATTGAAGACGAAGAATGGCCACCCGGTGTTGAGGGTGAGCTTCGAGGGCGAGGTGACGCCCAATGACGCGCGGGGTTTCATGGCGAAGGCCACTCGCGGCGGCGTGTATTTCGGGTGCGGGCATCTGGTCTGGGCAATATCTCTGGGCTCTCGGCCGACGTTCGCAAGGTGCTGACCGCCGAGAAGAGCAAGCCGACCAATCTCCGCCCATCCCGATCGTATTGCTCTCAGCGATGACGCGAATGGTCGCCAGCCTGGCCATGCGGCTCACCGAGAACGTGAACACCGAGTATTTCAAGAGCGAAGCTGAAGCGAAGCCGTGGCTCGACGAGCGAATGGACGTGTTCATCGCGCAGGGCGGCAGCACGACGCTCTAAAGCGTCGATCACGGCTCGATGCGCGGCAATGACGGCGCACGGGCTCGGTGCGTCTTCGCGTATTCGATGAGATTCTTGATGTCGTAACAAATCTGGCGAATGTCGTGCCCCATCGTCAGCTCGATGTGGCTGTTGCCCTTCACCGGCCGCCACAGCAGGTACTCGCTCTTCGCGGTGCGGTACACGCTGCGAGTCGACTCCATCGAGGCGAGCGGGTCCATGTCTCCGAAGATGATCGCCATCGGCACCCGAATCTTGCCGAAGCCGCGCTTGAAGTCGTACCCAGTGCGGTAGCAGACGACCTCGCCCTGACGAATCCACTTGAAGAATTGGTCGACGACTTTGCGCGGCTCTTTTTCGCCACCTCACGCAGCAGCCACCGCATGTCTTCCATCGTCATGCGGTCCCACCGGCTGAGGTAATTCATTCGGCTGGCGACCATGCCCAACATCGGGCTGCGCTCGGCATACCCCAGCGCGTCGGCGGCGAGCTTGAGCCAGGTGTCGAGCGGCAGGTACCGGTACTTGAGCGGCACCGGAGGCGTGGGCCGCTCCTTTCGCCGCAGCTTCGAGACCACGCTCGAGGCGAGGTGACTGATGCCACGCTGTACGTTCAGCCCAGAGAGAACCGAGTCGACCGAGGCCGCGACGCCCGGCCCGAGGTAGCCGAGGGTCTTGAGCAAAACGCTCCCTCGCCCCAGCTCAGCAGCCGCGCCGATGGTGACGATGCCCTCGAAGTGATCGGGGTGAATGCCGGCGTAGCCGTAGCCAAGCATGCCGCCCATCGAGTGACCGCAGAAGAAGATGCGCTCGCGCCGGGTGATGCGGCGAACGCCGGCGAACGCGGCCGGCAGGTCATAGAGAAAGTAGCTGTCGATGTCCCACTCCCAGTCGAGGTCGGGAGGCACCTTGCGGTTGAACTTCGCCGCGCGCTGATACTGGAGATCGATGCTGCTCTTGCCGTGGCCGCGCAGCTCGAGCACGTGAATGTCGAGACCGAAGAACAGCAGGTTCTTGACGAACTCGCCGCTCGTCCACGCGTGGCGGTTTTGACAGAGGTGGCTCCCCGCGCTGCATCTATCCATTTCATTTCCCCCACCACTCCACACAGATTTCTATCTCTCTCAGTAATGATGGTTGCCATTCTCAATTCCTCCTTTGATTCCCCTCACACCCTCTGAAATTCCAAATCCCCAACTCCATGCTCCCTGCTCTGGCCTCTCAAATCTTCAGTGAGATTCCAGACCCCACGGGAATCGAACGCCCAGCCTCTCAAGGGGCCAGGAGCAGGGAGCCGCGCCGCCGTCTCCCGAGAGGAATGCTGCCTGTGCGTACCCTGCCGCCCTGCCTACGCCGCTGCCTGCACCGAAAAGGCAGCCAAGAAGGGAAAGACTCAGGGAGCGAAACAGGACGCGGGTCAACGTTGGCCCTGCTCCGAAGTCAGCGCTCGCTCAAACCCACGCGATGCGGATCGGCTCGAGGGTGACGCGATCTGCGGCACGTGAGAGACCCGGTTACCGCCGCGTCATCAGTCGCTTTCGAAGAGCGCTGAATAGCTGAGCCGGAGTGGCATCGGCACGCGGCGGCAACCGGAGC
>JANLPS010000184.1:0-13500 GCA_031367385.1 Archangium sp.
TTTTTCAGGCCCTACGGAGCGAACGCCATCGGAGGAATCGTCTCGAGCGCGCGCATGAACGCCGCCCCCGCCGACTTCACCTTCGGCTCGACGACTTCAATCCACCCCGTCAGCGTTCGAATCGCCGGCTCGGTGTACTCCGCCAGGCGCGGGTCGACGACCGTCACGCCTCCGCCGACCGAGAGACCCGGCACCACCGGCACAGGCACCATCGCCGTGACGCCGATCGCGCCTTTGCTGCCAAGCAGCGCGCCGCCCACGCCGAACACCGAGACGTAAATCGTCTTGCCCGTGATCGGGTCATTGCCGAAGCTCACGAAGGGCACCGACACGCCGCCGACGCCCGTAAACCCGTCTTTGGTGTGCGCCCCGCCCGCGTAGCCCACGACGGTGCCGACGCCCGCCGATTCGTAGTCTGAAAGTTCGCGATGCCCCTTCGCGTCGACGGCCGAGAGCACTCCGCCGGCCGTGGCGTACACGCCCCCAACCCCGGGGATGCCATACGAGACGTTTGCCGTGGCCGCGACCTGCATCGGGTCGGTCAGCCGGTGCCACTTCTCAAGAAGTGACGTCGGAGCGGCGGGAGCAAGCGGCGGAGCCATTCAAGGGTATCGGCTCACGTCAGTGTGAGTTGTGTCGGCCTTCAGGGCTCTCACGTTGTGAGAAACCCAGGGTGAAAGCGCCGGCCAACCGCCTGAAATGCCTAGCGAGTTCCCCAGCGCTCGTCGCGAACGGTGACCAGCGCCCACGGCAAAATCCACTGCAGGAGCACGAGGGAGAACGCTGCGTAGAGCACCCCGTACATCCACCTGAAGCCGCGCTCGAAGCGCATGTAGTAGGCGGCCGAGAAGATCGCGCCGAGCAGCAAGGCGATCAGCGCGCGCCCGACTCCGCCCATGTTGGTGTCGAAGAGCCGCGGCAGCTCCATCAGCGCCACCGCCACCAGTACGAAGCGCAAGTTCGAAACGAAGAACGTCACCACCGGCAGAATTCGGTTCTTCTCGCGGTACCGCGTGAACATGAACCTGGCGAACGAGAACCCTTCGACGATGTACGAGCGATCCCACCGCAAGAACATGCGCGAGAGCTGCTGGTACGACGTGGGCACCAGCGTGTGCACCACCGCCGAGCGCTGGTACACCGTGTCGAAGCCCTGGCGCAGCACGATGTTGGTCAGCGCCTGATCTTCGCCGTGGTTCACCGGCCGGCCCAAGAAGCGTTGGTTCTCCCACTCGTCGAGGTACGGCAGAATCGCGCCGCGCCGAAACGCCGAGAGCGCACCCGGGCAGCAGGCCACGGCCCGGTACACCGACTGCGCCGCGCGGCCGAAGTCGAACGCCAGGGCGAACTGCACCTCGAGCATGCGGCTGATCATCGTGTCGCGGTTGAGCACCGCCACCCGCCCCGCCACGCCGCCCACCTTCGGGTCGGCCAGAAACGGCGCCACCATCTCGTGAATCGTGGTCGGGCTGATCTCGCTGTCTGAATCGATGGTGATGACGATGTCGCCGGTCGCGGCGCGAAACCCCGCCACCAACGCCGAGCGCTTGCCGCGGTTGCCGATGAAGCGAACCAACCGCACCAGGTCGGGGAACTCGCGACGCAGGTGCTGCATGTGAAAGAACGTGTCATCGCGCGAGCCGTCATCGACGACGATCACCTCGAGCTTGTCTTTCGGGTACGCGCACGCCGCCACGGAGCGAATGCTCTGCCCGACCATCGGCCCCTCATTGAACGCGGGGATCACGACGGTCACCTTCGGCCACTGCGCACCTTCGGGAGCGACGAAGGTCTTGTACCGCATCCACAGCACGCTCAGCAGGCCGGTGTAGATGGCTTGAATCAGCGCGATCGCGCCAATCGGGTGCGTGACCATGCCGATCACCGCCGACGAGGGCGAGCCGTCTTCGGTCAGCTTGAGCCACAGCAAGCTCACCACCGCGCCAATCAGCGGAGACGCGCCGGCCACCTTGCCGCTGAACCTGCTCAGCTTGGTCGTCATGACTTGGCGCCTCCACCGAGAATGCGCCTCAGCACGCCATCGGGCAGCGAGTACGCCTCGGGGGCCGTCATGTCGCCGTGCGCGACGAGCAACTTGGTGTCGGCCAATAACCGCACCATCACGCTGGCCGCCTCCTGCGCGCGACGCTTGAGCTCTGCCGGTGCGAGATGCGCGTTCAACCCGGTGGCCGTGAAGCGCTCCATCACCTGAGCTTCGCCCAACTGGTGCAAGGTCGACACTGGCACCTTGTCGGCCTTCGCCAGCGCCCTCAGCAACACCCCCGCCGAGGTCTCGGCCTGGGCAATCTCAGACTCGACCCACACCCGCAGCGGAGACCCGCCCCGCTCTTCACGCGCGATCGCCTCAGTCGCTCCCTGAATGCCTACACGCACCGCGCCCAGCGCACCTTGCCGTGCACGGTCAGTGTCATAGAGCTCGAGCACCGAGGTGCCGAGGCGGCGAAGCAACAAGGGCACTCCGTGCGAGGCGCGAATCAAGGCCTGCAGCGCGTCGTCTTCGAAGCGAATGCCTTGGCGGGCGCCCAGCCCTCGCATCATCGCGAACGCGGCGTCGTCATCGAGCGCTGGCACGCAGATCGACGAGAACGCCCCCATCAGTGACTGCCCACCCAGCGTGGTCAGGGGAGCCCACAGCAGCGGGTGTACCGCCGCGCAGAGCACCACGCCCACCGTGCTGCCTGAATGCGCTGAGGTCGGCTCGGCCAACGCGCTGCGCAGCCGGCCCACCAGCGTGGCCAGCACCTCGAGCGCCCGACCCAACTTCTCGGGCGAGGTCGACAGCAGCTGCTCGACCTCGTCAATCACCAGCAGCATCGGCGGAGGCGCGGTGCCGCTCGACGTGCCGCACGCCGACGAGAGCGCGCGAACCCACCCCGCCAGGGTCGGCGCGTCGAGCACGCTCGGCACGATCGGCACCACGGCCGCGGGGTAGAGCAACGTCGTCGACTCGGCCAGGCGCATCACCAGCGTCTTCAGAATGGCCTCGACCGCGACCGCTGGGGTTTCTCCGTAGAGCACCTCGTGCGAGAACCCGGCGAGGTCGACGTACGCCGAAGGCCCGGTGGTGCGCCGGGCCACCTCGAGCGCCAGCGACGACTTGCCGAAGCGCCGCAGCCCGGTGACGACCACCCAGTTGCCCGCGCGTGACTCGGTCAGCAGGCCCGCGACCAGGCGCTCCCGGTTCCAAAACTGGCTCGAGCTGCGAACTGGCCCGCGAACCTCGAAGGGGTTGCCGCGCAGGGTGGTGGCCTCGACCAGGTCGAGCAGATCTTCGTCGCGGGTCGCCCACGCCAACCGCGAGATGGCCAGAGGCAGCACCTGCACGGCCCGGGTGCCTCCGCGGGCGGCCCAGTCGAGGGTGGCTCGCACCGCCCCGAGATCGGGCACGGCCGTATCGGCGTGCAGCAAGAACACCACGCGCGTGTCTTCTCGCAGCGCCACCGCCGCCGCGTGGTTCACGTCGGCTTCGCGCAGCGCCGTGGTGCCCGGAGCGAGCACCGCCACCGCGTTCGCGCCCCACCGCTCCCAGGCAGGCGTCGCCGGCAGCTCGAGCCGCAGCATGTCGTGCCGCGAGGGCAACAAGAGCCGCCAGGTGCTGCGGGTGACGACCAGCTCGAGCCCCTCGAGGTGCTCGCGCACCGTTCTCATCGGGCCCGCGAACGTTCGCCGCGCGCGCCGCAAGCGCAGCAGCCACCCGAACACGACGACCGCCAGGCCGATCGCGATCAGCCCCGCGATGCTCAGCCGGCGGTGACGCACCCAGCTCTGCTGCAGCTCCGAGACGGCGTCGCAGTCATAGTGCGTACCCAGCTCGGTCTCGAGACAGGCCTGGCACCGGGCGATCGACAGCCCCGCCGCCTCGCAGGCCGAGGTCTGATTCAGCACATGCCCGAACCACGCGGGAAACGTCTCGCCGTGCCGCAGCTTGGCCAGCTCGGCCGGGCGCAGGCCACCCGCCTCGAGGCGCCATGGTGACGCGGTGATGGTTTCTCCCATGCCTTTGGCGATCGCGCCCAGGGCCACCAGCGATTGCTCGAAAGACGAGCCGGTACCGAAGCGCTCGTCGCACTGGGCCCGCAGCTTGGCCATCGCCGAGTCGCTCTCGCTGGCGTCGACGCGCACCATCTCAGCGGGCGTCGGCGGGTGGCTGAATTCGTCGGCGATGGTGATGGTGGCGCCGCTCCAGAGCAGCGAGGCGACCCGCTGGCACACCTCGAGCTCAGGCGCCGCCGTCGGCGAGGCCGGAGTGGTGCCCCAATTCGAAATCACCTTCAGCACCTCGGGTTGATCGATGCCGCATTCCTTGATGCGCAGGTGCTGCAGGGCCTTCGAAGCGCGGCCACAGCGGTCGATGGCGTCTCCGTCTTTGATGAAGTTGGCGAACGAATCGACCAGCGGCAACGTGCGGGCATCGAGCGCGGTGGGCGGAGGCAGGTGCGCGGCGGCCCACGCGCGGTACGACGCGGTGCTGTCGGCGTCAGCGAGGTAGCACAAAAACAATTTGCCCCGCGCCGCGGCCGAGAGCTCACCCAGCGGGCCCTGGCCCTTCTCCTTGCGACTGACGGGGAAGTCTTGCAGCCAGGCCCGCACGGTGTCTGCGTTCAGCGTGCCGCAGGGCGTGGCCCACATCTCTTCGATGCGACGGCGAATGATCAACGGCCCCGTCGTGTCGAGCAGCTCGACCAATTGCCGCGCGCGCCCGCATTCTTTGGGGCCGCTGCGCTCATCGCAGCCTGAGAACTCGAGGTACGAGAGGGTGAGCTTGAGCGCGGCCGACAACGGCGGCCCGGCGGGGCCTGGCGGCTCTGGGTGCTCCGAATGCGCCTCGGCCATGAACGCCTCGGGCAGCGGGCCGCGGGAGTCGAAGAAGGCGTCGATGCCGGAGGTGCCCTGCGCCCGGTAGTGCTCCCAGGTATTGGGGGCGGTGAGCTTGAAGGCCTCGATCAGAATGCGCCGGTTCCACAACGGGGTGCCGCCGCGCAGCAGGTGCGCGAAGTGCCGCTCGGCCTCGGTCGAGCCGACCATTCGCGGCAAGGTGTCGCTGACGCCCGACGCGAAGTCATCGAGCTGGGCGAGGCCCTTCGAGACCGCCGACCACCCGTTGAGCACCGTCTGGAGCTGCTGCTGCACCTCGGGCGAGACGCAGCTGTTGGCGTTGCGCGCCGACCCTTTGAGCAGCGAGCTGGCGAAGGCCGCCGCCTCGTCGCATTGCTGTTCTTTGGCATTCACACACGCTTCGACTCGCGCCGAGGCGACCAGGCCCTTGTCTTTTGCATCAGTGAGCTCGGCTTCGCAGCGATCGCGGGTCGACGTCGCCGACCGGGCCGATTCTGCGCAGGTCGACAACATGCGCTGGCTGGTCGCTAAACGCTGCTCGACCTCGACGCACGAAACGCCACCATCAGCAGCGGCGAAGGCGGCGCTCGACGCCAGAGAAATCACCAGAAAGACGAACTTCATTGTCGGGGCGTGGTCATACCAGGTGTCACCCTGCGAGGGAGCGGGCTTTCGTACGCGCTCAGAAGTGATAGGCCCCTGCCGGTGCGACGTGGTCTGGTCTCGGGGCTCTGGTGTGTGGCGTTGCTCGCGGTCTCGACGCTGCCCTCGCGGCTGGCGTCGGTGATGCACGGGCGCGCGGCACTGTGGGAAAAAGCCGTTCGCATCTTCGCGGGCGCGATTCTCGACCTCTCGGCGGTGATCGCGGTGCTGGTGCCGATCATCTGGCTTTTGGCGGTGCTGCCGGGGGTGTTGTTCAAGCCCCGCGCGAAGTGGCAACAGCTGGCGGCGCCTCTGTTGAGCCTGCCGATCTGCTTCGCGGTGTACCTGTTGGCGATCACCGCGCAAGAGGTCAAATCAGAGCGCGGCGCGTTTCCCACGATGTTTGATTTGGCCGAGGGCGGAGGCAACGCCTCGTTCGTCGGCGGCGCGCTCGGGTTCATTCGGCTCGACCGCATCTGGGTGCCGCTGATCGTCTTTCTGGTGCTCACGGCGACGGTGCTGTTCTTCGCGGTTCGATGGGCTCGCCGAAGCGCTCAGCCTGAGCCGAAAGCCGCGTGGGTGTTCGGCCTGAGCGGTGGTCTGGGCCTGGGCATCGGAGCGCTCTTCGTGTTGGCGCAGCTCCAAGCAGCCGTCGCCAACCGCACCAGCCCCGCCGCGCTGGGAGACCCGTTGACCGGCATCGTCGAGAGCTCGTTCGACATGCTCCAGCACCGGAGCGCGGCGACGCCTCGAGAGTTGACCTTGGAGGTCGAGCTGCCCGCGGGCTCTTCGGCGCTCGGCGCGACGCGAATCGGGTGGCCAAGAGCGAACGCGATGACGCCGATCGCTGGGGCGACCTGCTTTCACCCCCGGGCCCGCCCACTCGGAGCCGACCCGGGCGCCTCAGGCCACGCACTGATCACGGCCCTCGAAGCGGTCTCGAAGGCGCTCTTCACCAATGGCGACGGGCGAATCGCTATGTTCGAGCTCTCGCTCGAGAGCTTTCGGGCCGATGACGTGCACGCCTTGAACCCGCTGGCGCCGGTCGAGATCGACCCGTTCACCACCGGCCTCTACGACGCTGCCCACCGCGGCGGCGGCGAGGGTGTGCTGGCCAGCTCGAAGATGTACCAGGCGGGTGTTCGCACCGCGCAAGGCCTCGGCGCGCTGACCTGCGGCATCGGCACCCTGCCCTACAACCTCAGCATCATTCGCGACTTGCAGCCCTTCGCCCTGCGCTGCGCCGGAGACGTGCTGCACGACGCGGGCTTCGGCGCCTCGTTCTATTACGGCTCAGACGCCACCTTCGATCAGATGGATCAATTTCTGAAATCGCACGGAGTCACGAAGCTCGTCTCGCAGGTCGAGCTGCCCAAGAACCTGCCCAAAGGCGCGTGGGATGGCGTGACAGACCTGGCGGTGTTTCACGAAGCCGTGCAGGCGATGGCGCAGTCGGTGGAGACCGGGCCGCAGTTCTCGTTCGTGATGTCGCTGTCGAACCATTCGCCGTACACGCCGCCCGAAGACCTGCCAGCCGCAGTCACTGAGCGGGTCGACCGCGCGTTGAAGACCGCCTCGCACCGGGCCGAGTCAGACGATCGCCGCCGGTTGTTGACCCACTCGTACACCGACGCCGCGGTCGAGAAGTTCTTCGCCGAGCTTTCGACCACGAACCTGGCGGAGCGCTCGATCGTGCTGCTCTCGGCCGACCACTCGACGGGTGAGAACTACATCTGGGGCATGGGCGACCCCGAGACCGATGACGCGAAGGCGCGAATTCCGTTCGCGATTGTGATCCCTCCGGCGTTCATGGCGAGGGTCAGCGACCGTGTGGCGCTGGTGAAGGCGCTCGAGGAGGCGCAGCGGCAGCTCGAAGCGGCTCCGATTTCGCAGAATGACGTGCCGGCGATGATCTTGGCCCTGGTGTCGGCGAACCCCGCGATCACCGCGATGCCTGCTTCGGCGAAGTGGCACACGTTGGGCGGCCAGCGCACCAGCGCGACCTTCGCCCCAGGGGGTGACGAGCGCTCGTTCATCATCGGCATCAACGGGGTCAGTGAGTTTTTCACCCTCGACCGCGAAGGCACGCGCGTGGGCGGGTACGAAGACTCGGTGTTCTTGAAGACGCGGGCCGATCGCTACCGGGTCACGCCGCGGCTGATACCCGTGGCGGCGACCTTGGCTGAGACCCTTCGGTGGAGCTGTCAGCCTTCTTCAGCGCGGTAGCGGGCCATCACCTCGGCGTGGCTGACCGCGGCCTTCGAGGTACCGGCCATTTGGTAACGAACGGGCGTCAGGCGACCAGGCGTCACCGTGTCGCTGACGATCTGCAAGAGCACCGGGTAGGTAGAGCCGTTGTAGTCGGCGTACGACGGCACCCGGCCGAGCTCTTCGAGTGACGCGCGGTCGAGCACGCGCACGATGAACTGGGAGTCGGCCTTCGCCGTCGCGCCCAGCTCACTGAGCATCTTGAAGGCCGTGCCGGTCGCGCCGAAAGACACGCCGAAGGTCGACACTTTCTGGCTGCGCAAAGAGCCGATGAGATCGCCGATGGGGTCTCGGCGAAAGCTTCGCGCGGCTGCAGTCAGGGCTGGAATCATGCGGAGTTGTCGGATGACCGGGCCGAAAAGGTGCCTTGGCGCGTGAAAAAGCGAACGGTCTCGGTCACTTCGCTAGTCGACCCAGGTCGGCGGAGCCTTCACTTCGACGCGCACCTCGGCGGGCGTCATCACCGCCTGCCCGATGAAGCCCTCGTCGCCCCAGATCGACCACTCGGCGACGTCACCATCGTCGGGCCGGGGGTCGACGCGGAGCCTCAAGGTCGTCGACTCGGTGTACGGGCGCGGCCACCGCCCGATTCGACGCCGGTTCCACCCTTCGACGCGGTTGAGGGTCACCCGGTCGTGCGACAAGAACAGCTCGAACTCGTCGAGCCCTTTGTCGCGCGAGGCCGTCAACCCAAGCAGGGGAAAATTTTTGAACTCCAGCTCGAGCTCATCGGCCGGTTGCTGCGAGCCTGGAGCGGGTGCCCGCAGCCACCGGCCCGAGTCGGTACGAACCAGCTCCTCTGGGTAAAACGTCTCTTCGCGCCGGGCGAACGAGGCCAGCCAATCGGTGCGCGGCGTCAGCCCGGTCTGGGAGTCGTACTGAGAAATCACCTCGAGCTTGAAGCTCGGCTCGACGGGCAAGCGCTCGCGCGGCAGGTATTTTTCCATCGGGGGCGGCAACGGGGGCATCGCCTCGCCGGGCCGAAAGGGCACCTCGCAGTCGCCTGGCCAGCAACGGCCCGCGTGAATGATGCCGCGGTGCACGCGCGGCGGAGCGATGTCGACGCGGTCGAGCGCTCGTCGAAAGTAGGCGTAGGTCGCGGCGTGATCGGGGTGATCGTCGATGCCGTGGGTAATGTAGACGTCGCGCGGCCGCAGCCGGGTCAGCAACGCGGCCAGGTCTCCGGTCAGCGCGTCGGCGGTGTACTCACCGGGGCGGCCGGTTCGGGCCGTGTGCTCGTCTGCGCCGTTCGCGCCGCGAGTCGCATAGGTCCACGCGGTCTTCACGCAGCGGCCGTCGGTGGCCCGGCGCTCGAGCAGCGGCAACGAGGTGGGCCCCATGATGCCCAGGTCGCCGTCGGGGTAGCCCAGAAAGTGCACATCGCCTTCGGGCACGCCGACTAGGCGCATCGCATCGATGGTCTCTGCCTCGCGAATGTAGCCGTTTCGCTCGCACGAGAGATCGCCGTTGGTCATCAAGATCACCGCGACGTGTTGGCCGCGGGCGACGGCGCGCCGCATCACACCGGCGGCGAGCAGGGCTTCGTCATCGGGGTGTGGGCCGATCACCAGCACGTCGACGTCGTACTTCGCGGTGCCGGGCGCCGATCGCTGCACCGCGCAGGCGCAGAGAAGCAGGCACAGCATTGAGACGCGGTGAATCACGTATGCGGGGCGTAGACCATTCTCTGCGTGCTCGCGCAACGAGGTCATCAGGTCACCACCCCACCGCAGGCCCAGCGAGCGAATGAACGCGACTGTTTCTCGGCCGTGACGCACGGACGGCCTTCGAACTGGGGCGAGTGAGATTTCAGCGGCTTGCCTCTGGCACACGAGGTGAAGGGCCGCGCCGCCATGTTCACTCCAATCAATCGCAGCGTCGGCAGGCGGGTCGCAGTGAATGGGCTTGAAGCGAACGGGGCGCCGCCTCCTCCACCGCCCGAAGACGTGACGTTTCGCCAGATGACGGCCCTCTGCCCCGAGCTCGAGTCGGCGATTCCTCCCGGCTGCAGCACGCCGGCATCGAAGGCCTTGTATGTGATGAGCCATCACCTGCTCGCAAAGCAGCTCAAGGGGGCGCCGATGACGCTGGCCCTCGGCAAGGGGGCCTCGATTTCGCTGCTCGCGACTGGAGCGCTCGAGCTCAGGCCAGGCCCCGGCGGCGCGGTGCTTCGATTGAATAACCGGCACGACGATTTGGGGCGCTTGCTCGACGGCGCGGCGAAGCAGTCGCCCGAGCAGCCGAGCCCGTACGTGGCGGCATCGAAGATTGGGCTCGAGGCGACCTTGAGCACGGCCGTCGCGAAGTACTACGCCAACCCTTCGTTCGATGGCGGAGCTGAGGCCAAGAACACCCGCGGGCAGAACACCTTCGCGTACGCGACCATTCAGCAGGTGCTGGTGTCAGATGACCCAACCCAGCGCGGGCTCGAGTGCCTCGGGTCGGCCGATTTTCACCTCTACAAATCGATGGGCCTCATACCCCCTGAGCTGAGCCGCGAAGAGGTCGAGCGCCGGTACACGTCGATTCACGGCGCCTCGACGCACCCCACGCCTCGGCTGGGGCCCGAGTTCGACCTGGCGCTCCGAGGCATACCCTCTGCCAAGGGGTTTGGGCCTCGCGACGCGGCGGAGTTCGCCAATGCTCTGCGCGCAGATGATTGGGCCAAGCTGACCTTGGCGTCACATGGTACGTATGCGTATCAATCGTTGCCGAGCATCGGTGCGGTGGCCGCGCACCTGGGTCGCGGCGGCTCGGCGGTGCACGCCGCCTGGGCCGACGGTGGGCATCACTTCGTCTTGAGCGGCGCGAGCGCGCAGAGTGGGCACATGACCGTGAATCAAGACGACTCGCTGCGAAGCGAGCCGCCGCGGCGACCCGCCAACGGAGAATGGCCGAATCGGGTGGCGTACGACCCGAGCGAGCACACCCGGTTTTGGGCGATCGTGCGGTGAAGGTGCGCTAAGTCGCTTGCGCATGGCAGCGTTGATTTTTTCACCGGGGCCCCACCCCTCCTCAGTTCGAGACGCTCGCGGGCAGGTGCACCCGGTGCCCGCAGGCTGGCAGTGCCTGCCGCCGGGAGACCCAGGGTTGACCCGGCGCGTGAAGGCCTTGGGCGAGACCTGGGCAGTCATCGAGAAGCTGGGCCGAAAGACGTTTTCTCGAGGGGTTTGGGCGCCTGCGGAGGCGATCGCAGCCGCGCGGCAGAGGCTCGAGGCCGAGCGGCAGACGCCGGCTTACGCGAAGAAACGCGCCGCCGACGTGCAGCGCCGTGGAGTCGCGCAGCAGCGCTACGTGGCCGACTTCGAGGCCGAGGTGCTGGCCTTCTTGGCGTTCTCTACTGAATACGCCGCACTCGAGAAAGCCGTGGCCAAGGCCGTGACGGCGCACGCGACGCCCGTCGGCAGCGGCACGGTCGCGCGCACCAAGCGAATCGGCATCGACGAACGGGCCGAGGCGGCGGTGATCGCCTGGCTGCGACATCAGACCACGGCGTACGACTCGATGACGGTGGCGCGGGTCAAAGGCGCGCGCAGAGAAGTACGGCGCCGGCTCGCCGAGATATCGCGAAAGCTCCTGTCGAGGCATCGCGATGGAGTGCACGAAGTCGCGTCGTGCCCGCTCTGCCGATTCGCCGATGGAGCCATCAAGAGCCGCTCGGCCTGAAGCGCTCCAAGAATGACCGTGGGGCACGAACGGAGAGGTAACTTGATGCCGCCGCGTGTATGCCCCTGGCGTGACATCAAGCCCCTCCGGCGGCGAGCCCAAGGTCCTCGACACCGCCGAGTCGATCATCATCGATGGCGCCAACGGCGTGACCCCGGCCCCTCGCCACGCCTTCCCCGACGCGGGAGTCTCGTTGGGGCTCGCGGTGCTTGTCGTGGTGGCGACCCTGGCGTTGCGTCGTCGGCCGTTCACCACATGGGCGCTGCCTGTGCTGCTGCTCCTCGCCGCCGTGCCTGGCCTGGTGCACGTGGTGGCGCTGAGGGCCGACGCGCCGCTCGAGCGCCCGGTGCTTGCCGCCAAAGTCGATCAAACCCTCGACGCCATGCAGCACGCCGTGCCCTGGCCGCGCCCGGTGCATGTCGCTCGCGAAGAAGACGATGTGCTGTACCCCTTCGTGCGCTACGCGGTGCCAAGCCGCTCCGATTCGGCCCCTGGGGTCATCGAGCTCGAGGTCGCGGGTGAGCACCTCCCCGCCAAATGCCGCGTCGAGGCGCCATCGGGTCGCGTCTTCTGTGGTGACGCCCCGTGATCAGCCTGCTCGGTCTGGCCCTCATTCACCTGGCCGGCGCCGCGCTGCGAGCGGCCCTCACCAGCCGCGCGTTCACCCAAGTCGTCCGCTCCCCCGCCTCGGGCTGGTACGCGGTGGTGCTGCTCTACGGCCTCTCGCTCGGAGCGCCGGGCCTGGTCTGCATCGCCGCACTTCTCGCCTGGCTGCGTTTCAGCCGCCCCCGCCCCGCCCCCAGCGCCCCGGTCTTGCCCCTCTCGTTTTGGCTCACCCTGGGCACGCTGGCGGCCTTGATGCTTGCGCGCCCCTGGGTCCCCACCCAGTGGGACGAGTTCGTCTGGCTCGCCAAAGCGCGAATCGAATCAACGGGCTTCGCGACCGCGGCCACCGCATCGCTCGACCCGGCCCAAGACCTCGTGCCCTCGGGCTACCCACCCCTGTGGCCCTCGCTCGTGGCCTGGCTGTCACTGGGCGTCGACTCCGTTAGCGCACACGTCGGCGCGGCGAGCCTGTTGCTCGTGCTCTGCGTCGCGACCGCCCTCGAGACCTGGTGGTCGCGGCTTCGCTCCGGCCACCCACTGTTGCTGATCGCGGTGCTCGCGACGCCCTTCGTCTGGGTGCATGCCCGCTCGACCTACCTCGACCTCCCGGTCGGTTTGCTGGCCGTGGCGCTGTTGGGCCTCGCCCTGGCCGAAGACCTGGTCACCGCCACGGTGCTCGCGGTGGTGCTCTGCGCCCTCAAAGACGAGGGCATGGTGCATGTCTTCGCGGCCACCGCCGCGATCTGGGTCACGGCACCGGTTCGTTCATTCAAGCTCCTCTCTCTGCTGCTCGTCGGCGGGCTGACGGCAGTGCTCTGGCGCGCGTTGCTCCACGTTCACGGCATCGCCAATGTCGATCACGCCCCGACGACGCCCCTGTGGCACTGGCTGCCGCAGGCGCTGACCCTCACGGCCTTTCACGCGAGCGATCTCTGGTCATGGGGCGTCTTCTGGAGCATCGCGCTCGCGCTCTCGCTGCTCCCCACCGAAGACCGAACCCTGCGCGCTCTGCGCTGGGCGCTGGCGGTGAACCTGGTGCTCTCGACCGGGGCGTTGCTCGCTGGCCCCGAGCAGGTGCGGGTCTTCGCCCAGAACGGCACCCTGCTCAATCGCCTGCTGATGCAGTGGTGGCCGGTGGCGGCGGTGCTCGTGCTCGAGAGCCGGCGCCAGGCACCGAAATGACCCAGCTGACGGGCCGACGGCGCGATCCACACCCGGTCGTCATTCGCTTCGACGATGAACAGCGCGACTCTCGTTGGTTCCATCGTTCAGAGAGGTACCACGCGGGTCTGACATGTCCTCCTGAGGGGTGAGCGACCGGCAGGGCAATCGCATCATCCGTTTTCAGTCATCTCGGTAGTTTGGCGGCATGCAAGCGAGAGAGACGTGCCTTCGGGTCGCTGTGAATTCATCGAGCGTGAAGTCGGTGGGCTACGACGCGGCGCTTTCGACGTTGGACAT
>JANLPS010000246.1:0-27227 GCA_031367385.1 Archangium sp.
CGCCGGGCCCACGGGCACGGCCTTCGTGGTGCTGCGACGGGCGAATCAAATCGCCAAGGTCGACGTGGCGAGTGGCACGCTGACCCGCTTCGACACCTGCCGCATACCGCGCGGGTTGGTGTACCGGGCGGCGACCTCGACGCTCTTCGTAGGCTGCGCCGACGGCACGATTGAGCAACATGTTGCAGACCTGCGCACTGAATTGCACGGTACGAAGATCTCAGACCTGCGCGACCTGACCGACGAAGGCGACCGGTTGATCGCCACCAGCTTTCGCAGTGCCCAGGTCTTCGCCATCGACCCGGCGAGCGGCGCCACCAGTGCGCTGCAGTATCAAGGCGTGCCTGAAGACGGCGTACCCCGGGTGGCCTGGCGCACGGTCTCGACGCCGATGGGCACGCTGGTGACCTACCAAACCGAGCGCACCAGTGAGCTGCCACCGCTGACGCAGAGCTGCGGCACCTATGGCAGCCCGACCCCGAGCTTGCCGTCGTTGGTGGTGCCGACCATCGCTTTGGTTGGCAGCACCTCGGTTCGCCCTCTTCAGATGCGACCTCGCGCGGTGCTGCCGGTCGACATCGCGGCCAACGCGTCGGGCGACTACGTGGTCGCCGCGGCAGGCACGACCTTTCTCGAGCTGTCATGGGGCTTCGACCGTGGTGGAAGCATCGACGCCGGGTTCTCGTCGTTCGTCAACGAGCTCTTTCTGCGGGGTCAGCCGGTCGCGGTGGCGACGCGAGGTGACGAGTTCGTGGTCTTCGAGCGAGAGCCTGCGAGCGTGGCGTTTTTCAAGAAAGGCGAATTCGTCGCCACCGAGGTGGCGTTGCCGGGCACGTCGGTCGAATCGACCGGGCATTCGCTCTTTCACACGGCGACTTCGGCGAACATCGCTTGCGCTTCGTGCCACCCCGAGGCCGGTGACGACGAGCACGTGTGGAAGTTCGCCGAAGGCCCGCGCCGCACGCCGACGCTGCGCGGTGGGCTCAAGGCGACCGCTCCGTTTCACTGGAATGGCGATGAAGCGACGATGTCGGCGCTGGTGCAAGACGTGATGGTCTCGCGCATGTCAGGCAGCGGGCAGACCGAGGAGCGCACCAACGCGCTGATGGGGTGGCTCGACGCGCAGAAGGCGATGCCGGCGCCTCCGACGAATGCCCAGAGCGTGGCGCGCGGCGCGGTGCTGTTTGCTTCGAGCCAGACGCAGTGCACCAGCTGTCACTCGGGCACGCAGGGCACCAACAACATCACCGTCAACGTGGGTACTGACGGGGCGTTTCAGGTGCCGCGGTTGGTTGAGCTCGGGTGGCGAACCCAGTGGTTGCACGATGGCCGCGTGGTGGTACCGGCCGACCGGTTCGCCCCGATGGCGGGCGGAGACGCGCACGGCAAGACGTCGAATCTGTCAGAGGCTGAGAAGGCCGACCTGCTCGAGTACCTGAAGAGCCGTTAACGCTTGAGGTACTTGCGCTTCAGACCGGCGACGCGCTCGAAGTCGCCGTCTGCATAGACGAGCGTCGCGCTGAGCGAGAGCGCGGTGGCCGCTATCCACGTGTCGTTCTCGCCGAGCCTTTGGCCAATGCGGGCGAGGGCTCGGTCGAGTGTGCCCGCTTGGTACGCGATGGCTTCGGTGACTGGGATCTTGCGAATTCGATGAAGAAGAATGCGAACCCGCGTTTCATCGGCCCCGACAGCGAGCTCGCCGACGGTGACGACCGAGCACGCCAAGCCGTCGCTTTTGCTACGGCCCAGCATCGCTCGCACGGGCCCAACGATGTTCGCGGCCAGCTCCAACTCGAGGTCGATCAACACGCTGGTATCAAGGAGCAACACGGCGACGCGCTCCAGAGCTTCGCGGCGTTCTTTGGTCTTGGCGCAGTCGTTCTCGCTCGAAAGGCGTGAAGAGCGAGTGCCCTTTGAGCGGCTCGAGCGATTGGAGCCATTCACCCACCGACCTGGCCGGCTGGTTATCGAGCAAGCGTTGCAGCGTGTCGCTGAAGCTTTCGCCGGGAGACTTCGCGGCCCGTAACTTCTTGGCGACCTCAACGCGAATAGACAATGTCGTAAAGCTCATGCATGAATAATGTATTATTTTGGCCGGTCTTGCCATACGCGACCTCTTGCTGCTTGCGGCAACCCGCACCAGAGAGCTGATGTACCAAGACCGCCTCTCCACGCGCAGCCGCGACCGATGGGCGCCCAACCAGTCATTGAGACGTGCAGACTCAGCAACGAGCCTCTGCGGCTCAGCTTTCGAGGTGCCAACACCCTGGAAGGAGGCGCTGTACTCGTCGGCACGCGCGCTGCTCTGCAGGCAGGCATGCCCAAGACACTGATTCAGCGCTCACAGCCACGCCGTTCACAACGGCTTCGAATCGACACACCCCAGGCCACCTTTTTCACCGTTGACGTCAGTGCGGGCGGGGTGAGCTTCGAGAGCCTGAACGCACCCGCGCGCGGCCGGTGCGTCGCGGGCACCATTCACGTTGGCAAGATTGACTATGGTTTTGAAGGCGTGGTGGCCTGGGTGCGCGCGGGTGACGTTCGAGTCAATCAACGCGGGCGTTGCGGCATTCGCTTCACGTCGACGGAGGCGGGTTTTTCGGAGGCGCTCGTCGCCAGTCGCAGTGCTTCGAACCCCGTGGTGACTCCCCCGCTGCGGGCTGCCCCGGTGACCGCGATGCCAGTGGCGTTGGTGCAGGCCTCGCAGGGCCCGACCGTCGTACTGCAAGGTGAAGTGTGGGTTGTCACCGCTCGCGCTCAGTCGGGCCGGCAACAAGAATTTCGGTGTGCGGGCGAGGCTCAGGCACGCAAACTGGCCACGGCCTTGACGAGCGCAGACGTTGCGACGGGCCTTTAGAGCGACATCACGTAGGCCAAGAGATCGTTTCGTTCTTGTTCGGTGAGCACATCAGCGCGCCCGTGTTTCGGTGCCCACTTTTCGACCGCTACCCGGAGTGGAAAGCGTGAGGCCACCACGACTCGCTGGTCTTCAGTGACCTCGAGCCCCGCCAGGCCGGTGGTCAGCATTGGGAAAACATCCCACGCGCCGGCGAGTGCGGGAGTGCCGAAGCCCTCGAAGATGGGGTTCTGAAATTTTTCACCCAGCGGCATCAGGTGCGGCGTGCCGACATCGAGAAATTTGCCGCGGGTTGCGGGGTCTTGATCAATCGTGAAGTGCGGGCCGACGTGGCACTCGGCGCACGCGGCTTTGCCTTCAAACAACGCCAGGCCTGCGCGGGGGTGACCGATTGCACCGTCTGGCAAGGTCAGCGTCTCGACTGGGGCTCCATCGGCGCCGACGAACGGGTTCGGCAGCGTGGCAATGGTCGAGCCGAACAGCGTCATCTGCTCGATCTCTTGCGGCGTGGGGTTGGGGTTGTGAAAGCGGTTGCGGCTGCCGACCACCTTCATCGTCTCACCCATGCTGCGGGTCGACGCGGGCGTGAAGAACGGAGGCGTCTCGCGCGAGCCCCGCACCGTCGGCGAGCGGTAGATGCGCAGCGGCATGGTCTTCTCGAACAGCACGCCCGCGGTGTGGCCCTCGAGGTGACACGCATCGCAGCTCATCGCGGTGCGGCCCAGGTCGGCGAAGAAGAGCACCTCGCCCAAACGGCGCGACTTCTGGGCCAGGGTCTCGATGACCTTGAACTGAAAGATGAACGCCGCTTTGCCCGCGGGCGCCTGGGCGACATCGAGCTTGGCGATGGCTCCGGTGAAGCGGTTCACCACCCACAGGGTCTTGCCGTCAGCCGAGAGCGCCATCGACTTGGGCCCCGAGTGCAGCGACAGCCCCGCCCTGCCTTTGACCCCGAAGTCACCGTCATCACGCACGTGGGGAAACCCCTCGGGTGGCGGGAGCGCGATCTCTTGCAACAGCGCCTTCTGGGCCGTCGCGTCGGAGCCCGCGAGCTTGCGCACGTCGAGCACCCGAATCAGCCCGAGTGACACGTCGCTGGCGTAGAGCAGGCCGCGCGAATCATCGAGGGCCAGCGCTTCGGTCACGCCCGCACCGAAGCCGAGGTGCCTCAGCCAGCCTTTGCCCAGGTCGACGGCACCGACGCCGCCGTTCATGCTGACCTCCATCTTCTCGGGGTTGGGGCCGATGTTGGGGCCGATGCTCGAGACGAACAGCCGCTGCAGCTTCTCGCTGAAGGCCAACTCTCGCGGGGCGCTGCCGTTCATCACGTACTTCGAAAATTTCGCGGTGTGGCCGCCGATGATCGGCGTGCCCGGCACCGGCTCGAGCCCACGCAGCACCTTGCCGGTGAGCACGTCGAGCACCTGGAGCTCTCCGGTTTGAAGCGAACCGACCACCAGGCCCTTCGAGGTCAGACAGAGCGCGCGCGGGTTGGCTGCAACAGCCGTGCGCCAGAGCTCTTTGCCGTCGGTCAACGACTTCGCGAGCACCGTGTCTCGGGCCTGCTCGGCGATGAAGACGACGTTTTGCTTGGCATCGACCGCGAGCCCGCTGGCATTCGCGGGTGCGATGAACGTCTTGCCTTGACCGCCATTGACCGGCAGCAACCGCAGCTCGGGCGCGAATTGGTGTGCGACCAAGACCCACTCTTGCTTACCCGGGTCGCGCCAGATGGCGAGGGCAGACGGGCCATCACCGACCGCGATGACAGTCACGGCCTGGTGGAGCAGATCGACGTCGTAGACGCGGTCTTCGGTGCCCGAGAGCACGAAGAGGTGGGCGCCGTCGTTTGAAGCCACGGCCGCGGTCAGCTCGGGGAAGGTGGTGTCGCCGACGATTCGCAGCTCGGCGGTGCCGGTGCCCCCGAGCAAAGACGCGGAGATGAGCGTCTCAGAGGCATTGCCGACGGCGAGCCCGGCGGGCAACCGGGCGTAGGCGTGGTGCGCGTCGAGCACGGTGAGTGGCACGTCGAGGTTCAGTGGGGCGCCCAGCTTGAGTGAGAGCCCGGGCACGAGGCGTTCACCGAGCACGCTGATCGGCTGCGAGGTCTGATTCGAGAGCAGCCGTGGCCCTGCCGAGACCAGATGCGGCCGGGCGGGCCCCGCGTCGGGAACAGTGGCGGGAAGGGTGTTGTCGGCCCCACGGCAACTGCAGATGGCCCAAATGGCCGTGAAAATGACGAGGGTTCGATGTCGTGGTTCAGTCACTTCAGCTCCCACATGGGTGAACACTCCGCACCAGATCGTAGGGTCAGCACCTCGGCCGACATGTCGGCGAGAACCCACACACCTGGCGTGTATACCTTGACGGTTCGGCACGGCGTTCGCTTAAGTCTCGTCATTCCCATGCGCCCGATTCTGTTCGCGTTTTCAATGCTCGCCGTGTTGGTTGCCACTCCGGCGCACGCAGTGCCCAAGAAGAAGGCCCCTGCGGCTGCTGTGCCTGCGGCGAAGAAGTCGGTGCCCACGAGCGCTCCGGCGCCCGATGCGGCCCAGGCCGGAGGCGATTCAGGCGGCGCGCAGGTTCGCGGCCCGACCCGCATCGACTTCGATGATCGCCTGATTCAGGGCCAGTCGAACAAATCAGGCGCGGTCTATTTGTATGACCGCAAAGAATTGAAGGTTCGTTCGATGATCAAGAAGCGCGAAAATTTTCGCGATGAGATCGTCGGGTCACTCTACGACAGCTGATGTTGCTGTGAGGCCGCTGATGCTCTCGTCATCTTTCTCGTCTTTCAGTGTGTTCCGAAGGAGCAACTCTTGAGCGGACAACCCGCCGTTCTCCAGGTCGTCATCCTGCGAGACGGGCTGCTCGTCGGCACGGAAGTGTTCGTGCCCGGCCAATACACGCTGGGCTCGGTCGACGGTGTCGACTTGAAGCTCGATGACCCGACGGTGGCGGCATCGCACGCGTTTCTCTTTTTTCAAAATGGTCGGGCGGCGATTCAAGACGCTGGCAGTGGCGCGGTGTTCGTCAACGGCCATCGGGTCAACGCGTGCGAAGTGCGACCGGTCGACGAGATCGCCTGCGGGCCTTTCACGCTCAAGCTTCGGGTGCTCGCGCAAAAGCCGTCGGCCAAGCCGGTCGCCTCGGCAGAGATGAACGCGATGTTGGGTGGGCCTCCCGGCTCGCCCGGCCCGCAGATCAAGGCAGTGCCCGCGCGCTCGGGGCCGGTGGCTCCGGTGGTTGCACCGGCGACCGCGGCGCCGACCTCGCAGTCGGGCAAGGGGTCGGCAACGGTCGTGTCGTCACGCCGCATGGGCGCCGCGCCGCAGTCGTCACCTTCACCGGTGCCAGGTCGCGTGGCGCCGCATTTGCGCCCGGTGCAGTTGGGTGATGACGAAGAAGAGAAGACCGAAGCGGTGACGTTGGCCGCTGAGCACGCGCCGACGATGGCCGCGCGCCCGGCGTTGATGATCGAGCCGGCCCCCGCTCCACGGGCGCAGGCACCTGCTCCGGCGCGTCAGCAAGCGCAGGGCCCGGTGCCGGTGAAGGCGCAAGCGCCGGCCCCGCAGCAGCAACAGCACAAGAAAGATCACAAAAAAGACAAGCACGAGAAGCACGGCAAGAAGGCGAAGAAGGCCGCGCACACCTACGTGAGGCCGAAGGCCCGCCCGGTACCATCGATACCGGTCTCTGACGGCAAGGGGCGGCCGCACCTGTTCGTCGAGTCGTACTGGGGCGAGACGCGCAAGTACGTGAAGTCGTACCCGAAGGTCGACCCGAAGAAGAAGCTGCAGGCGCGCGAAGACGACACCGCGCCGGTGCCGCTGTGGGGCTTTGGCCTCGATGGCAGATCGTTCACCTTCGCCGAGCAGAGCGGAGACCTCTACCGCGTGTACGTGCCACCCCGCGCGGCGGTCGAGCGCAAGGCGCAAGACGGCAACTTCTACCCGGTCGAGAAGAACACACTCGAAGGCACTGACTCGGGGCGCTTCATCACCCTGGCGACGGGCCACGCGGTGCGCTTCAGCAGCGACGACGACATCACGCTGGTGGCGTACGTGCAGCCGCCGATACCGCGGCCGTTCGTCAACCCGCTCAAGAATTTGCCGTGGCTGGCGATTGGGTTGCTGGTCTTGTTCGGGAGCGCCTTTTTGACCTTCACGATGGTGGCGTACTCGCCCGAGCGCGCCGACTTCGAAGGCAAGAACGTATCGCCGGTGGCGGTGAAGTTGATCGCTCCGCTCAAGCCCGAAGAGAAAAAGAAGATCGAAGAGAAGATCAAAGAGATCAAAAAAGAAGAGAAGCCCAAGCCCAAGCCGAAAGAAGTGGCGAAGGTCGAGAAGGCAGTCACGCCTCCCGAGACGAAGAAGGCGCTCAAGACGCTGGAGAAGCTCACGGCAGCCGGCCCGGCGATGAAAGACCTGCTCGCCGCGGTCGACAAGTTGGGCAGCGGCCCCGGCGCGAAGAACGCGAAGAACGACTTCAAGCTGTCGGGCCTGCTGGGCAAAGCGCCAATCGCGAACGCGGGCATCGGTACGTTCGGCCTCGGCGGTGGCGGCGGCGGCGGCATGGGCATCAAGGGCGCTGAGCTGTTGCGCGGCAAAGGTGGCGCGGGCATCGGCGCGTTGGGCGCGGGCAACATCGGCAAGGGCTCGGTGTCGGGCACTGTCACACACGCAGTGAGCCGCACCATCGGCGCGCAAGGCAACATCGACAAAGAAGCGGTGGCGAAGGCGATCAACTCGCACTTGGCCGAGGTCTCGAGCTGCTATGAGCGCGCGCTGCTCAAAGAGCCCGGGTTGTCGGGCAAAATCATTCTCGAGTGGCAGATCACCACTTCAGGTACGGTGGGCTACGCAAAGACGAAATCATCTTCGATGAAGAGCGCAGCGGTCGAGAGCTGCATCATCAATTCGCTCAAGGGGTGGAAGTTCCCCGCGGCGAAGGGAGCGGGCGTCGTGATCACTTACCCGTTCATGTTCAACTCTGTGGGGTATTAGTTTCTCCGCAGTTGTAGCGACTTCAACTACAGTTCATTTCAAGACGCTTTTTTCCTCGCGCACTCGCGCGGGAGGGTGACGTGCACAGAGCAATTCTGGTGCTGAGTCTGATGGCTCCGTTGGTTGCATTCGCGCAGGCAGAAGAGCTCGAGAACCCGGGCACCGTTTCAGCCGTGCAGGAGCGTGCGTATCGCATGCAGCACGAGCTGAACCTGTCGATCGGCATCTTGCCGCTCGATGCCTTCTACAAGGGGCTCTACGCGCAAGTCGGTTACGCCTTTCACTTCACCGACTCGTTCGCGTGGCAGGTCGGCCGTGGCGCGTACGTGTACTCGGCGCGAACGGGCTTGAGAGATCAGCTCGAGCGCGACTTCAACGTGTTGCCGACCAACTTCGAAGAGGTGCAATTCTTCGTCGGCAGCGACCTCATCTGGAAGCCGCTCTACGGCAAGCTCTCGGTGCTCAACAAATACGTGGTGCACGGTGAGGTCTACCTGTTGGTGGGAGCGACCATCTTCAAGTTCACGAGCGCGTTTCGGCCGGGCATCAACCTCGGCATCGGAGGCCGTCTCTTCTTGAGCAAGTACGCGAGCCTGCGTCTCGACGTGACGGAGAACCTGGTGTTGCCCACTGGCGGCGCGGCGAAAACGTTCGCCAATGTCATGACCATCACCTTGGGTCTTGGCATCAACTTCGGCGGCACCGAGTAACGGAGCATCAACGCCATGCGATGGGCCCTCATGCTTGCCCTGCTTGCGTCGCCTGGAGCGATCGCGCAGGGAAAAACGGCTGACCCGGTCACCGGTGATACCGCTGCCAAACCTGCGTCTTTAGCGTCTGACGGAGGCATCGCGGCGGCAGCGGCGGCGACGACCACGACCGGCACCTCATCAGGGGCGGCGGCGACGCCGATTGCGCCACCGGCGCCGACCTCACGCAAGGTCGACCCGCACCTCTTCGACCAGGCGCTCAACGACTTCTTCACCGGGCACCCGAAAGACGCGGCGCCGAAGCTGTTCGAGTACACCGAGAATTTGCCCTCGACCGACGAGAACTACGCGTGGGCCCAGTTCTTCTTGGCGAAGTCGCTGATCGACCTCAAGTTGCGGCACGCTGCGGCCGTCTACCTGGCGCGCATCGCTCGGGAGCGCACCAACCCGGCGGTGTTGCCCAAGGCGCTCGAAGAGCTGCAAAAGCTGACCGACTTGCCGCACGACGAGGTGATGATCGACGAGCAGGTGTTCGGCGCGCTCGACCTGGGGTTCTTGCCTGAAGAGGTCGCGGGCTACGCGCACTACCAGCAAGGTCTGGTCGACCTGCGGGTCGGCAACGAGCGGTGGGCGACGACGCACTTCTCGAAGTTGCCCGAGGGCAGCGCCGAGGCGTCGCGCGCGAAGTACGCGATGCTGGTGACCCGGCTCAAGCAGTCGAAGAAAGAATTCCCCAAAGAGATGATCGACCAGTTCTTCGAGCTGGCGAAAGACCCGAAGCTGACGCTCGAGGCCCGCAACGACGCGATGATGGCGGTGTCGCGGCTGCGCTACGAGGCGCAAGACTTCGCCGGCGCGCTCGAGGGGTACAGCCTGGTACAGCTGCCGTCGCTGGCTCCGGGCCGCGCGACGCTCTACCTCGAAGAAGCGTGGACGCGGTATCAGCTCGGCCAGATTCACGCCGCGATGGGCATCTTGACCACGCTCGACGCGCCGTCATTTCGCGAAGAGTTCTTGCCCGACAAGTATCTGCTCAAGGCGCTGATCTACCGCGACCTGTGTCACTACCTGCCGGCCAAGCGCTCGGCCAAAGAGCTGACCCGTCGGTATGCCGAGTCGCTCGACGCGATTCGTGAACGTGAAGACCTGACCAAAGACGCGCGATTGTTGCGAGCGGCTTCGGCGAAGGGCTCGACCAAGAGGGCGCGTAAATTTCTCGAGTCGTTGGAGTTCGAAGGCGAGCAGCTGGGCCGTTACGCCGGCAGCTTCGGCGATCGAATGTTCGGGTACATGACGCGGCTCTACGATTTGTCGCGGGCCGAAGCGGTTCGCATTTATCAAGACCGGTTGCACGAGTCGGTGCGGGTCGAAGCCGACAAGCTCTTGCGCGCCTCCGAGCAGGTGCGGGTGATGGAGTACGAGGTGGGTCTGAAGTTGTACGAGCGCATCAAGAAAGGCTCGAAACTGGTTCAGCTGATTGAAGAGACGCCTTTGACCGAGCATCAGGTCGGCTTCAAATTCACCGACGAGTATTGGAACGACGAGCTCCGCGATTACCGGTTCTCGCTCAAATCTCGCTGCATCGAGGAGACCGCGCGATGACGGCGTTGACGTCGGTGGTGCTGGCGGCGGTATTGAGCCAATCGGGTCTGACGACCGCGGGGTTGCCCAACTCGACGCTGGAAAACCCGCTCGAGACCAAGAAGCGCGAGAAGCAAGACCTCATCGACAAGCTGCGCCGCGACATCTTCAAGGTCGACCGCAGTTTGGGTGAGACCGAGAAGCTGATCGCCAAGAGCCGCAACGCGCCCTACTTGCCCGACCTGCAATTTCGCCAGGCCGAGCTCTACGTCGAGAAGAGCCGGTATCGCTACTTTCTGCAGGCCGAGACGCGGCAAGAGGGCGTCAAAGGCGCGCTGGTTTCACCCGAGACCAAGCTGCTGAAGCAAAAAGCGGTGCAGATCTACAACCGCATTCTGCGCGAGTTCCCTGACTTCAAAGACGCTGACAAGGTCACCTTTTATCTGGCACACGAGCAGCGCGAGCTGGGTGAGTTCGACCAGCCGGTCGACGAGAACATGCTCAAGACGTTGGGCGGGCTCATCACCAAGTACCCGAGCTCACCCTTGCGGCTCGATGCCGAGCAGATTCTGGGCGACTACTGGTTCGACAAGTCAGACCTGACCCGTGCCGAGGCGCACTACAAGGCGATTCTCGACGCGCCTCCATCGCCGGTGCACGACCTCGCCCGCTACAAAATGGGGTGGATTCGCATCAACCAGGCGAACCATTCGGAGGCGGTGACCTTCTTCGAAGCGGCCGCGGCCTCGGCTCCGGTCGCGGGGGTCGATGTGGCCAAGGCGCTCAACGTGAAGCGCGAGGCGTTGCTCGACCTGGTCTATTCGTACACCGAGGCGCGGCCGGCCAAGGGCGCACTGCAGTACTTCGAGAAGCTCTCTGATTCGCGCGCGACGTTCTCATTGGCGCTCGACAAGCTGGGCAACCGCTACTTCATCAAGCAGCAGTACGAGTACGCGATACCCGCGCTGCGAAAGCTGATGGAGATTCAGCCCGACCCCGAGCTCGAGGTGGAGCGCGTCGAGAAGTTGTACGACGCGGTCAAAGCGGCGAAGGGCAAAGTGCAGCCCAAGGCCGAAGACGTCACCTACCTGGTGCGCGCGGCGGTCGGCGTGAAGAAAGACCCGACCAAAGACGAGGTGAGCCGCAAGAAGACGCTGATCGAGCTCGAAGAGATGTCGCGCGACCTGGCGACCAGCATTCACGGCCAGGCGCAGAAGAAAGAAGACAAGGCGCTCTACCTCGAGGCGTCGGCGGCGTACGAAAAGTACCTCGGCCTATTTCGCCCGAAGGCCTACGCGACGGCGATGATGCAGAACCGGGCCGACGCGCTGTTCGCGGCCAAGCGTTTTCCTGAAGCGGCGCGGCAGTTCGAAGAGCTCGCGCTGTACCTCGACACCGCCAAGGCAGCGGCGGCGGGCGCCGAGAAGAAAGACGACCCGAACAAGGTCGAAGTGGCGAAGGAAAAGACCGAGCCGGTGGCAGCGGCCATCGCGGCGGTGAAGACCAAAGACCCGAAGGCTCCGGCGGCGACTGGCAAGTTGGCGGCGACGGCTGGGTTGGCGGCGGCTCCGGCGTCTGAGCGAACGTTGAGCGATACCAAGACGCACGACGAAGCGCTCTACGGCGCGCTGCTCTCGCACTACTCGGCGCTCAAGGCGGGCGAGGTCGAGAAGCTCAACGCGTTCGAAGTGGCCGATGCCCGCCAGGCACTCAAGCTGCTCGGCGCTCAGTTCATCACCCGCTACCCAAAGAACGAGCATGCCCTCGAGGTGAAATTCAACATCGCGCGCGCCTACTACGAAGACGGCGACTACAAGAAGTCGTCAGAATTGTTCAAGGAATACGCGCTCAACCATTCCGAGAGCAAAGACGCGCAAGTCGCCGGCAACCTGGCGCTCGACTCGCTGCGGCAGCTCAACGACTTCAAGGCGATCGCCGAGTACGGCAAGGCGTTTCTCGCATCGAACCTGCCGGCGGCGTTCAAGACCGACGTGCAGAAGATTCTCACCGCATCGAAGAGCGAAGAGCTCGGGGTGATTGCGCTCAAAGGCTCAGAAGAGACCGGCGACGTGCTGACCGGTTTGCTCAAAGCGGCTGACGAGAACAAGGGCACGGAGCTCGGTGAGAAGGCGCTCTACGCGGCCTTCGCGGCGGCGCGTGAAAAGCGTGACCTGCGCAAAGAAAAGGAAATCGGCGAGCGCTTCATGAAGGAGTACGTGAAGTCGCAGTTCATCTCAGACGTGATTCTGACCTTGGGCCGTCACGCGGCCGAAGCGGGCCGGTTCGCCGACGCGGCGCAGTACTACGAGCAGATGGGCAAGATGTTCGCCGGAGACTCGACCGGCCTCGACTCGCTGCTCGCCTCAGGCCGCTTGCGCCTGGCGATGGGCGACTACGCGGGCGCGGTGAAGGTGCTCGAGACCACGGTCGACCAGGCCGGAGCGCGCAAGGCAGAGGTGCTGGTGCTGCTCGCCCAGACCGCGATGAAGATGAAGCAGCCCGCGAAGGCCCGCTCGACCGCCGAGCAGGTGATGAAGATCGACAAGGTGAACGCAGCTGCGGCGTCGATCATCGCCGAGGTGGCGGCGAGCAACCCGAACGAGAAGACCGAGCCGTTGGTTGCGATGATGACTCCGGTGGCGAACGCGCCGAACGCCGGTGGCGACGATGTGGCCAAGGGGCTCTGGTACGTGGCCGAGATCATGTACCGGCAGTTCAAGGCGCTGCCCAACGACAAGGTCGAAGAGAAGATCGCCGCGCTGCAACAGATCAAAGGCATCTACGACCAGGCCATCAACATGGGCTCGGCCGAATGGGGCGTGGCTTCGATTTGGCGAATCGGCAACAGCTTGCAGCACATCGCCGACGTGGTCGATGCGACGCCTGCTCCGGCTGGTTTGAAGCCCGCCGAGCTCGACCAATTTCGCGCGGCCGTCAAAGGCCAGGCTGACACCCTCAAGGCGCAGGCGCAGCAGACCTTCGATACCTGTTTGTCTCGCGCGGAGTCGACCGAGGTGTTCACCGCCGCGGTGGTCGGGTGTCGCACCAAGTCAGACGTGGCGAGCTCTCCGCTCAAGGGTGCGCCGGCCGAGCGGCAAGTGGCCAACGCCGACGAGATGCAGAAGAAGGCCGAGACCACGCAGAACGCCATCGACTTCGAGGCTTTGGGCATCGCCTACCTGGGCGCCTTTCAGCTCAACAACGCGGTGCTGAACCTGAACCGCGCGCTCGAGCTCGAAGACACCCGCGCGACCATTCACTCCGCGCTCGGCTATGCCTTCTTGCTGCAAGGCGACGCGAACGCCGCCCGCGCCGAGTACGGCCGGGCGCTCGAGGCCGACCCGACCGACGACAAGGCCCGCGCCAACTTGGCCGCGCTGCGTTGCCGTTTCGGAGACGTCGACGGTGCAAAGCGCGAAATCGCGGTCATCAAAGAAGGTGGCGGCGCGGTCAACGGCCCCGACGTCGACCCCGAGTGGAAGTCGTGCAAATGACGACGCCCGGCCCCATCACGCTGCTGTCGGTGATGGGAGCGCTCATGATGCTGACGGGGTGCCCGCCAAGAGACCCCACGCTGCCGCCCGATGCGAAGTTTCAGCTCGAGGGCAGTGTCGGGCAATTGTTCGACCTGGGCTACGACGAGGCGCGCATTCAGCTGGCGACCGAAGACGTGGCCCTGCTCTTCGTGCGAACGCGGCCGCTCGAAACCCGGCTGCCCGACGGCGGCCTGGCGATGAACGAGATGACCGGCGTGACGGAGGACTACCCAATCAAGATCTCCTACGCGCTGTGGAACGACCAGATACCGGTCAAGACGCGGGTGAACCTGGCCGAGGTCGACCCCGATGACCCGAAGAAGCACCGTGCGGTGGTGACGCGCGACGTGCTCAACGACCCGCGCAAGACGTACCCGACGATTCAAATCGGCACGTTGATTTTCAATTCTCTGCCCGAGGCTGGTGCGAAGGTCACGGGCGACTTCAACATCACTTTTTCAAACGGCATCGAGACGGCGTCAGGCCGCACGGTGTTCGGTCATTTCGAAGCGAAGGTGGCGCAATGAAACAAGTGCTCCTGCTGAGTGTGCTGATGCTGTGCGCGTGTGGGTTGAAGCGCGTGCCGGGCACGGTGCTCGACAAGCTGCCCTACGAGGCGAAGATCGAGCTGCTCGAAGCCGAGAATGACCTGGCCCTCGCGGTCGACCGGCTCGACGAGGCCAAGGCCGAGGTGGTGCGCACCCGAGATCAAATTCGGCGCGCGAAAGACCGGTACGGGGCGGCCAAGAGCGAGGTCAGCAACGCGAACGACCAGACCTCGCGTGAGGTCGCTGAGCTGGCGGTGACCGAGAGTGAAGCGCGGGTCGAGTGGCTGCGCGCCAAGCAGCGCATCAACGTCAGTGAAGAGTCGCTGGCCGAGCGAAACCAGACCTGTGCGTACGCCCGCTATGAGCAGACCAAGCTCACCGCGGCGCGCAAGGCGAAGCTCGAGGGCAGTGAGAAGCTCGAGCCCGAGGCCTTCGAGCAGCAGGTCAAAGACTGCGACGCGGCGTACACCGAGCTCAAAGAGAAGCTCAAAGAGACCAACACCGAAGCCGAACAAGTTCGAGCCGCTTGGGAAAAGACCCGCGCCGCGTTGGCGAAGAAGACGTTCGACGCCCGAGCGAGCCCCTATGTGGAGTGACCGGCCATGACGTTCAGCCTGATTCTTGTCTTCACCCTCTCGCAGGCTCCTGCGGCCACCGCGGCTGCTCCCGCGCCTGCGCCTGCCGTGGCGGGGTCTGACGCCGACGTGCTCAAGAGAACCATCGCGGTCGAGTCGGCCAACGTCGAGAAGACGCCCGATGACACCGATGCCTTGTACCGCTTGGGGTTCGCCTACCTGACGCTCGGAGAGGCGAAGAAAGCAATCAAGCCGCTCGAGCAGCTGGTGAAGAAAGACGCCGACTCAATCGACGCGAAGCTGCTGTTGGCGAGGGCGTACCGCAGCTCGGGTGACGCACAAAAAGCGAAGGAGCTGCTCGACAAAGCGATTCTCTCGCTGCCCGACGAGTCGTCGCTGCGCTCGGAGCGCGCCCTGCTCGCCCGCAGCCTCGACGAGATCTCCGACGCCATCACGCACTACCAAAAGGCCGTCGAGCTCACGCCGTCGAACGCCGACCTGGTGTTCAACCTGGCCGAGGCGCAGCAGAAGAACGGGCAGCTCGACGCAGCCATCGCCGGGTATCGCAAGGCGATTGAGCTCGCTCCCGACCTGTCGAGCGCGCGGGTGAACTTGGGCAAGGCGTTGGCCGAGAAGGGCCGATTTGCCGAGGCCAAAGAGGTGTTGAGCGGCGTGACCAAGTCGACGCTGGCTGACTCCGAGGCGCACTACAACCTGGGCGTCATCTACATGCGGGAGAACGCGGTGAGCTCGGCGATCACCGAGTTCGAGCGCACGCTGGCCATCAACCCCAAGCACACCCAGGCGCTGAACAACCTCGGCGTCGCGTGGGACGCGCGGGCAGAGCCCAAGAAGGCGCTCGAGTTTTTCAAGAAGGCCACCGCGGCCGACCCGACGTTCGCCGAGGCGTTCTTCAATCAGGGCATGAGCCTGATGAGCCTCAACAAGCCGGCCGAGGCGACGCAGGCGTTCGAGAAGGCGCTGAAGCTCGAGCCCGCCTCGTCGAGCCCGTACGTGCAGCTGGGCACGCTGTACTTGAAGCAGGGCAAGAAAGACCGCGCGCTCGAAGCGTTCAAGAAGGCGGTCGACCTGCTCGATGCCGAAGAGAAAGACGCGTCGGGCTTTCTGCAGCTCAAGAAACGCTTTTCGGCCCAGCGGAGCAGCGATGCCTACCGCGGCCTCGCGCTCGCGTACCTGTCACAGGGCAAGGTCGATGACGCGGTGGCGACGCTCAAGCGGGCGGTCGAGAAGATGCCGAAAGACGCGGCGGCGCGGGTGGCGTTGGGCGAGGCCTACCTGGCGCAGAACAACGCAACCGGCGCGGTCGAGCAGCTGACCGAGCGCCTCAACTTGGAGCCCACCACCGAGGCCCGGCTCGACCTGGCGCGGGCCTACAGCAAGGCGCGCATCTCGAAGCAAGCCGAGCCGCTGTACAAGAAGGTGTTGGCCGACGAGCCCAACAATCGCACCGCCAAGATGGGCCTGGTCGATTTGTACACCTCGATGGGCCGTTACGCCGACGCCGAGACGATGCTCAAAGAGGCGATGGCTGCTGACGCGAATGACGCCCAGGCGCTGATGCGGTTCGGCCTGATGAAGTCGCGCATGCAGCGGCCGAACGAGGCGCTCGAGCCGCTCGAAAAAGCAGTGCAGCTGAACCCCTCGTTGACCGAGGCCCGAGCCGAGCTCGCGTTTCTGCTCTTTCGCGGAGACCAATCGAACGTCGACCGGTGCGTCGGCACGATGAGCGACATCTTGACCTCAGAGCCGCGACACGCGATCGCCCTCAACTATCTGGGCGTGTGCTTGTACGCGAAGGGCAACAAGCCGCGGGCGACCGAGGCGTTCAAGTCGTCGATTTCAATCGACCCGGGGTTTGCCACCGCGCACTACTCGCTGGCGCAGCTCTATGAGAACGACGGCAAGAAAGACGACGCCAAGAAGGAGTACGAAACGGCGTCGCAGCTCGGCATGACCGACGCGGCTGAGGCACTCAAGCGAATGGGGGCGCCTGCACCCGCGCCCGCACCTGGGGCTCCTAAACAACCATGACGACTGCTGCCACTGGCGCTTCGCTCAAACCGAGCGCGGCGGAGGCTTCACGAACGGCCGTCGAAGAAGCGCTGAAGGGCCTCGGTGCTCCCGCGCGCCTGGGTTGGTTGTTCAGCTCGCCGACGCACGACCTGCAGGTGGTGATGCGAGTCGCCCGTGAGGCCGCGCCGGGCTGCGAGTTCTTCGCGGCTCATACGGCTGGCGAGTTCACCGAGCGGGGAGCGATGCGTGGAGGGGTGGTGGCCTTCTTGCTCGCGTCTGACTCGTTGATGTCGCACGCGGCGACGGCGACTGGGCTCTCGCTCGACCCCGAGGCGGCGACCGCGGCGCTCACGCAAGATTTCAACACCCTCGCCCAGAAGGCTTCGATGAAGGGCCTGGGTCTGTCGACCAGCGTGCTGCTGCTCGACGGGTTGACCGGTGTGGGTGAGCAAATCGTTCAGGGGTTGCGCAATCGAACCCGGCTCTTTCAGCAAATCGTCGGTGGGGCCGCGGGTGACGACGGGCAGTTCAAGTCGACTCCGGTGGCCGGTGGGGCGATTGCCGGGCCAGACAGCGCGGTGGTGGCGCATGTCTTCGACAAGCGCGCTTGGGGCATCGGGGTCGACCATGGCCTCAAGCCCGCGAGCAAGCGCATGACGGTGACCAAGGGGTCGGGCTCGGTCATTGCGAAGCTCGACAATCGCCCCGCGTTCGAGGTGTACCGGGAATACGCCAAGACCAAGGGCGTCGACTTGACCCCTTCGACGTCGGGCGGGTTCTTCATCGCGAATGAGCTGGGTGTGTACTTTCTCGACAACGTGCACCACGCGCGCGCGCCCGTCGGCGTTGGCGAGCATGGAGAAATTCATCTCATCGCCAGCATCACCGAGGGCGCTTCGGTGTGCATTCTCGACGGGCAGCCCGACTCGCTGATCGAGGCGTGCACTCGCGCGGCGCAACAGGCCCGCCAGAACGTCGGAGAAGGCCCGGTCGCCGGGGTGCTGGTGTTCGATTGCATTTGCCGCGGCATGATTTTGGGCCGCGATTTTCAACGTGAAATCGACGCGGTGCGCGGCGTCTTTCCCGGGGTGCCGGTGGCTGGGTTTCTCACCTATGGCGAAATCGCCCGGTTTCGCGGGCGGAACGAAGGGTGGCACAACGCGACGAGCGTCGTGCTGGCGATACCTGCGTAGGGGTTGGGCACTATGCGTGGCACTGCTTGAACTTGCGCCCGCTGCCACACGGGCAAGGCGCGTTGCGTTCGACCTTCTCGCGCTTCACGTCATTCTCGCCGCTCGCGTAGAGCCACGTGCCATCGCGCTGAACGAACTGTGACACCTCGTGCATCACCCTCACCGCTCCGCCCTCGAGGCAGCGCGCGGTGAACTCGACCATCGCCCCTTCTGCGCGCAGCACCTGAAGGCCGAGCCACACCACCGACTTCGCCCAGGTCTCGACGTCATCGCCCATCGAGACCAGGCTGGTCGCGCGAAGGTATGGCCCGTTCGCCAGAACGAACGCGGCATACCGCGAGCGCATCAAGGCCTCAGGGGTCTGCGCGGGGTGCGACCCATCGTGCCGGGGGCCGCAACACTCAGCGAGCAACGCCCCACTGCAGCAGGGGCACTTCACGGAGGAGCGCCCCTGGGCAACCTGGGCGGCGGCGAGGTGCCGGTGATCAACCGAGCGCTTCGGCCGAAGGTTAGCCACGCCCAGGTCCACTGAATGAGCACCAGCAGCCGGTTGCGAAAGCCGATCAAATACAGAATGTGAATGAACAGCCACGCCAGCCAGCCGATGAAGCCCCACAGCTTGAGCTTGCCGGTCTGCGCGATACCCGAGGCACGACCCACCGTCGCCATCACGCCCTTGTCGAAATATTTGAACGGCTTGCGCGGCCTGCCCCTCAACGTGTCGAGAATCACGTGCGCCACGTGTTTGCCCTGCTGAATCGCCACTGGCGCCAAGCCAGGCAGCACGGTGCCGTCGGGCTCGGTGAACGAGGCCAGGTCGCCGATGACGTACGCCTCGGGGTGGCCTGGTATCGACAGGTCGCTCTGCACGATGACCCGGCCCGCGCGGTCGAGGGGCACTCCCAACGTCTTCGCCAGCGGAGACGCCGCCACCCCGGCCGCCCACAGCACCGTTCTCGCCGGCACGAAGGCCTCGCCGACCGAGACCCCACCCGCCGTGATGTCAGTCACCCGCGTCTGCAAGCGCAGCTCGACCTTGAGCTTCTCGAGGGTCTTCACCGCCTTGTCGGCGAGATCTGGCTCGAAGGTCGCGAGCACCCGGGGCCCGGCCTCGATCAAAATCACCTTCGCCGAGCGCGGGTCGAACGAGCGAAAATCACGGGCCACGGTGAAGCGGGCGAGCTCGGCGATGGCTCCAGCGAGCTCGACGCCAGTGGGGCCCGCGCCGACGATGATGAAGGTGAGCCAGGCGTCTCGCTTGGCCGGGTCTTCTTCACGCTCGGCCGCTTCGAACGCGCTGAGCACCCGCCGGCGAATCTCGAGCGCGTCGTCGAGGGTCTTGAGGCCCGGGGCATAGGCCTCCCACGCGTCGTGGCCGAAGTACGAATGGCTCACCCCTGCCGCCAGCACCAGCGCGTCGTAGCCGATGACTCCGTCGCCGACGGTGAGCTTCTTGGCCGCGAGGTCGATGGCCTTCACCTCGCCCATGCGCACATTCACGTTCAGCTTTTTCGCGACGAGCGAGCGAATCGGTGACGCGATGTCGCCCGCAGAGAGCCCCGCGGTCGCCACCTGGTACAGCAGCGGCTGAAACAGGTGGTAGTTCTGCTTGTCGACGATGGTCACCTGCACGTCTTCAGCTTTGGCCAGGTGGCGCGCGGCGTAGATGCCTCCGAAGCCGCCCCCGACGACGACGATGTGGTGGGTCATGCAGTGTTCATAATGAAGTCGGCTCCTAAAATCAGCTGAACTGCTCGAACAAAAACAGGGGCACCCGAGGTAGAAACGCTGATGGCCGATCGCGTGGTGTTCAGCCCGACCTTCGAGGCCCTGGTGCGCGCGCTGGGCCCGGCGCTGAACGACCCCGGCAAGGCGCGCTTCAAGGCCGCCGGAGTCGACTTCGATGCCCGGCTCGTCGCCGCCTACCCGCTCGAGACCTGGCTCGCGTCAATGGAGGTCGGAGCCGAGCTGCTCTTGCCCGACGGTACTCGCGAGAAGCAGTTCTTCAACCTGGGCCACCGCATCGTCGCGAGCTTCGGAGAGACGATGATCGGCCGTGCCCTGGTCGCCCTGATGCGGGTGATCGGCCCCCGGCGCGCGCTCGAGCGAATGACGCGAAACCTGCGGGCCGCCAACAACTTCACCGAGACCTCAGTCAGGTCGATTGATGACCATCACACCGAAGTGACCTGCAGCCCGGTGTTCTCGCCCGATTTCTTTCGCGGGCTCTTCACTGGCTCAGTCGAGATCTCTGGCGGCCTCGAGGTGAAGGTCGACACGGTCTCGATCAAAGACGGCACCGGCGTGTTCTCGGTGCAGTGGAAGTAGGGCTCGGCGTGACCCGCGCCGCATACCACTTTCTAGTCGCCCAATCGCAGTGTGAAGTTGCCGGGCGGGGGCATCGCGCTCTTCGCGCTCACGACGAAGGTGTAGTCGGTGCCGTTGCGCACATCGAAATACAACGCCGGCTTGAGTGAGCCGATGGTTTCGCCGCCGCACGCGAGCGCTCCGACGCAGGTGCCAGCGCGGAAGATGGCGAGCACCAGGTCGTCGGTCGAGCCGGTGTTGGTGAGCGCGAACTTGAACGAGCTGCTGCCGTCTTTGTCTGCCACCCAATTGAACGCCACGCTGGGCCGTGGGTCGCTCGACGACGCGCACCCGAGCACCTGGGTGTACCCCTTCGAGAAGGAGAAGGTCTGGGTGATGGTGTGGGTGCCCTGCCAGAAGTCGTCAATGCGCGTCGGGTTCGAGCACGCGGTCACGTTGCTGCCCACGGCGCCGCAGCCGGTGAGCGCGAGCAAAAAGGCGAATCGAATCATGTCAGTACCCTTCTCCGTCTTTGGCTGCGACGACCTTGCCCCGAAAATGCTTCAGCACCCAGACGAAGTACCCCAGTGCGAGCAAGAACCCGGGGAACCACCAGATGAGCCCGCTCTGCATAGCGATTGACCCGCTCGAGGCGTTGGCTACCGTCAAGTCGAACTCGGGTGACACCCGAGAGCGGAGCAGCACCGGGTACAGGCACGCCACGGTCGAGACCAGCAGCCCGACGATGAAGCCGCTCGAGCCGATGAACGCGAGCAGCTCACGTTTCTGCAATTGCGCGAAGAGCAGCGAGCCCAGGCCCGCCACGAGAATGGCGATGCCGACCCAGGCCAGGGGTCGATGCGGGAGCGCCGCGAAGATCTCCGGCGAGGTCTGGGCGGTGGCCCAGGTGCACACCACCCACGTCGCGATGGTCGCAGCCCAGAGCTTCGGGGCCCACTTCGCCGCCCGCGCGTTCACTTCGCCGCTCGTCTTCCACCGAAGGTAGTTGGCGCCATGGGCGGTCAAGGTGAGCACCACGAAGAGCCCGACCAGCAGCGTGTAGCCGTCAATCGCCCCGCCCTCGTCGAGGCCGAACAAGCCCTGCTCGAAGAGCCCATCGGCCTGCAGGGGTACTCCGCGGAGCACGTTGCCGAGCGCGATGCCGATGAGCAGCGCGAACCCCGCTGAGGCCACTTGAAACAGCACGTCGAAGAACGCGCGCCACAACGCATTGCCGACGTGGCTGCGCAGCTCGATGCCGACGCCGCGCAACATCAGGCACCAGAGCGCGAAGAACACCGGCAGATACAAGCCCGACAACCCCGCCGCCACCAGCTTGGGAAAAGCGAGAAACATCGAGCCCGCGGCCGCGAGGAGCCAGACCTCGTTGCCGTCCCACACCGGGCCGATGGCGGCCAGCACTTCTCGGCGCTCGGCGTCGGTGCGAGCGATGAAGCGGTGGAGCACGCCTGCTCCGAAGTCGAAGCCGTCGAGCACCGCCCAACCCGTCACCAGCACCGCGGTGAGCCAGAACCAGAGCTCAGCCATGCGCCACCTCCGCGCCGTGCCCCGCGTCGGGGCCATGCAGCACCTCGCGGCCAATCAACGCCAGAAAGGTGATGCCGAGCACCAGATACAGCCCGGTGAACCCAATCAAGGTGAACGCGGTCGAGCCCGCGTGCACGGTGGGGCTGGCGCCGTTCGCGGTGCGCAGCAGCCCGTAAATGAGCCATGGCTGCCGGCCGAGCTCGGCGCTCATCCACCCCGCGGTGTTCGCGATGTAGGGGAAAGGGGCGGCCAGCATCAGGGCCCAGAGCACCGGCCGGGTGCGAGTGAGCGCGCCCCGAAGTCGCAGCAGGTTCGCGACCGCCATCAGCCCGATGAAGAGCGTGCCGAGGCCGACCATCACGTGAAACGCGTAGTAGAGCAGCTCGATGTTGGTGGGCCACTGGTCTTCGGGAAAATCGGCGAGCCCCTGCACGTCGGCGTGAAAGCTGCCGAAGGCCAAGAACGACAACGCCAGCGGCACCGAGATGGGGTTGTCGAGCCTGCGAGCCGGCAAGTTGGGTTGACCGATGAGATGAATCGCGGCGCTGGGCCCCGATTCGAAGCGGCCCTCCATCGCGGCGAGCGAGGCGGGCTGGTAGCGCGCGACCAACTTCGCCTGGTGATCTCCCGTGGGAAAAGCGACGGCCAGCGCTGCGGCGAGCCCAGCGATGGTGCCGATTTTCAAGTTGAGCGCCGCGCTCTCGGTGTGCACGTTTTGCAACGTCCAGAACGCTCCGACCGCGGTCACCACGAAGGCCGCGGTCACCACCGAGGCGACCATGGTGTGCGCGTATTGCGCCAGCCCCCACGGGTTGAACAAATAGGTCGCGAGCTCCGCCAACTGGAGCGACCCATCGGCCGACTGCGAGTACCCCACCGGGTGCTGCATGAACGCGTTGGTGGTGGTGATGAAGAACCCCGAGAGCCAGCTGCCGATGAACAACGCGACCGCCGCGCCGAAGTGCTTTCGCGGGCCCAGCCGCTTCTCACCCCACACCAACATCGCCAAGAACGACGACTCGAGAAAAAACGCGAATAACCCTTCGAGCGCCAGGGTCTGGCCGATGACGCCGCCAGCGAGCGCAGAGAAACGCGCCCAGTTGGTGCCGAACTGAAACTCCATCGGTATGCCGGTGACCACGCCGATGCCGAAGTTGAGGCCGAAGATGCGAACCCAAAAGCGTGAGAGCGGGGCCCACTTCTCGCCGCCCGGTCGCAGCGCCAGCGCCTTCATCACCACGATCAACAGCGCCAGCCCCATCGTCAGCTGGGGAAACAGGTAGTGGTACACGATGGTGAACGCGAATTGAAACCGATGCCAGACCAGTGGGTCGCCCACGTGCTCGCCCTCCTGTAAATGACTCAGGCTTATGTACAGCTCGGCTTGCAGAAAAGAACTTTATTCCTACGGGCCGGCTCGGCGGGTCGCTCCGAAGCCATCGGCGGAGGGCCAGCCGGAGCTCGAGAGCGGCAGGGCGTTGAGCTCATAGGCCTGCAGCACGGCGGCACCGGGGCCTCGGTCGTCGAGCACGAATAGGCGCGAGCCGGTGAAGAGCGCGCCTCGAACGCTGACGACGCGGTCGGGCAACGGGCAGAACGCCAGCGGTTGCCCTTCGACGAGAATCGCCAGGCCCGCGTTGGTGACGCCGGCGTCGAGCGCTCCGTGCACGAAGGTCGCCACCGAACCGGTCACGCCGCCCAGCAAGACAGTCTCTTCGAAGGTCGCGTTCACGCCGCCCGGCAACAGCTGCACCTCGGAGCGAAACGCGCCGGTGAACGCGTCGAAGCGCCGCAGGTAGGAGGCCTTGTCGGCGTCGAGGCAGCTCATCAGCGGGTCGACGCAGCGACGGTAGATCACCACGCCGGTGCCGAAGCCCACCAGCGCGCTTCGGTCATCGGGTACCGGTGGCACGCCCGCGTCGGTCGACCACTCGAGGGAGATCAACTCGACTCCACCGTCATCGAGTGAGCGCAGCAGGTGCGAGAGGCCGGCCATCGCGACCCCGTTCGCGGTCAACAGCGAATTCGCCGCGCCACCCCCATCGAGCCTGACGACCCCTGCGTCGCCCTGCAGCAAGACGGTGCCGGTGGCCGGGTCGTACCCCAGCAGACCATCGAGCTCATCGATGGCGATGATCTTCACCGAGAACCCGGGCTGTGCCAGCAGCTGCACGCCGGCGTCTGACCAGGCGATGATGCGAGCGCCTCCGTCGTCTTCGGGCAGGGCCACCAACACCGTGCCATCGGCCAGCGCGGCCACCGAGCGCGGAGAAGCGACTGCGAGGGGCGTCGGGAGCACGTTCACCAACGCACCGGTGTTGAGCGAGCGCCACTCGAGGCCCCCGTCGGCGATGAAGACGACCCCGGCGCTGCTCACGTGCACCAACCTGCGAAGCGCTCCGTCATCGAAGGGCGCGGTGAAGCGCTCGAAGCCGCTGCGGGTATACGAGCTGAGCCCACAGCCCCCACGCATCACGACGCTCGCGTCGAGACCGCCATCGTCTTCTCCAACGCCCGCGTCGACCGGCAGCTCGCACACCTCGAAGAAGACCCCGTTGGCGCCCGAGAGCAACGAAGGCTTGTCAGCCACCGGTGACCCGCTGACCGACGCCGTCCACGCGGGAAGCCAGGGCCCCGCATCGGCCCGCTCGCATCGCTGGTTGTGACAGAACCCCTCGCCCAGACAGGCCACCGCTGGGCCACATTGAACGCCCTCAGGTGTTGGGCTGGTCTTGCACGCGCCCGCCACGCAGAGGCTCACCGTGATGCAATTCACCGGGCCGCAGGGCGTCAGGTCGGCCGCGTCGACCTCGAGGCACCCCTTCTTCGAATCGCAGATGGGCACGTGGCACGGGTTGCTCAGCGGAGGGCACGCCTTCTGCGTGTTGACGCACCCGCTTTTCAAGTCGCACGCGTCTTTGGTGCAGGGGTCGGCGTCGTCACAGCTCCGAGAGATGCCCAGGCACTCACCGCTGCGACAGCGGCCCTTCTCGAGACACACGCTGGTCGGCTCGCATTCGGTGTCGTCGGGCTTGAGCGACTCGACGCATTGGTCTTGCTCGAGCACGTAGCGCGAGACCTGGCAGGTGCCCGAGGGCACGCACAGCGGGGGCCTCACGCCGACGCCCTTGACCGGTACTCGCACCTCTTTGCCGTTGGCCTGCAGCACGATTTCGGCCGCAGCCGGGCCATTGCCGGCGTGAAACACCACCGGCACGTTCACCTGACCGCCGCCTTCGATGTCGACGCTGGGCTGCACCTCGAAGGGCGCCGCCACCGTCATCGACACCGTCACCGCGATGCGGGTCTCGGCGGTGAGCGAGAGCGGCAAGGTCGCGCTTTGCTTTTCGAGCACCCGGCCGAAGTCGAGCGACTGCGTCTCACCCGCGACCCGAAACCCCGGAGTGACACCGCCGATGTCGTTGCGGCACGTACACGAGCCCGCGGCCAACGCGAACGCTAGGGTGAGCAGTCGTCGCACGGGTCGCACCTTGCCACGGTCTCGGGCGGCTGCGGTGGGTGACGACTGACTCGACGGTGGGGTCGCGACTCACCGGGTTCCGTGAAATCTCGCATGGGTACGGGCGGTCTCCCGATTGCTGAGTGTCAGCCCCGTGCCCTTGCCCTCATCGGTCTCTCGAACCAAACCCTGGCTGCAGTGGGTGTTCTTCGCCTGGGCCTCGGTGTGCGTGGTGGTGGTCAGCTTGTTGATGGCCAGCCACCTGCTGACCTTGCCGGTCCCCAAGGCCACGCCGCTGACTGTTCTCTCGGCGCGCGGGTCGGGCTGGCGCGTCGTTCACGTGGTGGCGAAGGCGTGTGGTTGCTCCCAGCGCGTGTTGGCGAGCCTGCTCGAGCGCGGGCCCACCACTGGTTTCGCCGAGCGGGTGCTCTTCATCGGAGACGACCCGGCGACAGAGCAGCGCCTCCGCGCCACGGGCTTCGACTTCGAACGGGTCACCGCCGCGAGTCTCGAGGCAACCTACGACATTCGAGGGGCTCCGTTGCTGGTGGTGATCGACCCGCGCAACGAGGTCATCTACTCCGGCGGTTACTCGTCGACGCAAGGTGGCCCGCTTCGAGACGCGCTGGTGCTGGCTGAAGCGCGAGTCGGCCGCACGGTCGAACCGATGCCCTACTTCGGCTGTGCCGTCACACCCGCCCTTCAAAAACAACTCGACCCGCTGTCCCTCAAATACCCATGAACCTCCTCGCGTACCTGACGCTCCCGCCCGAAGTCACCGCGTTCGAACGCCAGTACCTGCGGCGCGTCAACACCGTGGCGCTGTGGTTTTTCTTGGCCCACCCGCCAGTGTTGGCCGCGGTCGCATGGCTCGCCGGCACCAGCGTGCTTCAGGCCATGCTCTTCGGCTGCGTCGCCGTGGCGGGCCCCCTGCTGGCGTGGCGGGCCTTTGATTCGCCCCGCGTCGTCTCGTTGGTGTTCGGCTTCACCGCGATGAGCGTGGGCGCGTTGCTCGTGCACTTCGGCAAGGGCCCGATGCAAATCGAGATGCACTTCTATTTCTTCGTCTCGCTGGCGCTGCTGGCGGTGTTCGCGAACCCGATGGTGATTGTCGTCGCGGCGCTCACCGTGGTCGTGCACCACCTGGCGTTCTACTTCTTGTTGCCGACCAGCGTGTTCAACTACGAGGCTTCGGTCTGGGCGGTGGTGGTACACGCGGTGTTCGTGGTGGTCGAGTCGGTCGCCGGCTGCTTCGTGGCGCGCACCTTCTTCGACAACGTGGTGGGCCTCGAAAAAATCGTCTTCGCCCGCACCGAAGAGCTGCGCCACGAGACGGAGGCCCGCAAGAAGACCGAGGCGCTGGTCGCCGAGAACCGCGTGAAGAACGCCCGGGCGGCGGGTATGGCCGAGGTCGCGACCGGGGTGCTCCACAACGTCGGCAACGCGCTCAACAGCGTCAACGTGTCGGTCTCGATGGTCTCGGAGCGGCTGCGAGGCTCGAAGCTGGCCGGGCTCACCAAGGCCACCGCGATGATCAAAGCCCAGGGGCCCGGGTTGGCGAGCTTTCTGACCGAGAACCCGCAAGGCAAACGGCTGCCCGACTACCTCGAGAAGCTGGCCGTGCAGCTCGGCAATGACGAGCGCGCCATGCTCAACGAGGTCGCTGGCCTGCACGCCGGCGTCGCCCACATCACCGCCCTCGTCAGCGCCCAGCAGACCCTGGCAAAATCGGGCAACGCGGCCGAGACGACCGAGCAGGTCACCCCGCAGGTCATCGTCGAAGAAGCCATCGGGCTCGCGCTCTCGACCGCCACCAAAGGCACGCTCTCGGTCGTGACCCGCTTCGAGGCTGCTGCCCCGCTGATGCTCGAC
>JANLPS010000257.1:0-8714 GCA_031367385.1 Archangium sp.
CAACGAGAGCTACGTCGTGCGCGCCGGCGATGCCCATGCCTGGGTACAGATGTTCGTGCCAGGCTCTGGCTGGGTCGCCCTCGACGCCACGCCCGACAGCGGCCGCCGCAACAGCTCGTCGCTCATCTTGGCGGCCCTCACCACCTGGTACGAGAAGGTCGAGCAGCTGTGGCAGAGCCGAGTCGTCGATTACTCGATTCAAGATCAGGTGCAGCTGGTCAAGAAACTGGTCAGACCCCCGGCCGATGATGATGATCGATCGCGGTTTTCATTCAGCAGCGTGCCCAAGCGAGCCCTCATCGCCGGCGCACTGACCGCATTCATCGTGCTGATCATCGTTCGCTATGCCCTGCGGCCTGCACGAAAACGCCCACACCCGCTGGCCTCATTTCTCGACGACATCGAGCTGCGCCTCGACCGCGCCCGCATCGCACGCCAGCCCGGAGAAGGCCTCGAAGAGCTCTCGACCCGCCTGACCCAGGGCGCACACCCCCTGGCCAAGCCCCTGAGTGCGGCCTCGAAGCGGTACCTCGAGGCCCGGTTCGGCAAGCGCGGCCTGACCCGCGAAGAACGATCGAAGCTGCTTGCGGCGTTGACCCACACCGATTCTTTGTGACCGACTTCAAACCGACGCTGGTACATTTCGAAGCGTGCTGCTGCGCATTCTCGAAATGCTGTTGCCCGTTCGCCGAGGTGAACGGCAGCTGACCGCGGCGCTTTTTCTGCACAGCCTGTTCGCCGTCGGCTCGTTTCTGACCGGCCGCTCGGTGCGTGACGCCCTCTTCCTCGCTCACGCTGATCGCGGGGCGCTGCCGCTGATGTACGTCGCCTCGGCCATCGCCGTGACCGCCGCCGGGTTGCTCTACGGCCGCGCCGCGATTCGAGTTCGCCGCGATGTGATGGCAGTGGGCTCGGCCAGCGGGTTCGCGGTGGTGTTCGCGGTCTTGTGGGTGCTCGAAAAGGCCCATTCCACGTACATTTACAGCGTCATCTACGTGGCCGTCGAAGTGATGGGCGCCCTCTGCCTCGTTCAGTTCTGGACGTTGGCGAACGAGCTGTTCAACGCGCAAGAAGCCAAGCGCCTCTACGCGATCATCGGCTCTGGCGGCACCTTCGCCAACATCTTGCTGGGCCTGGCCAGCGCGTGGGTCGCTCGCACGATGGGCACGCAGGCCTTGCTGATGATGTGCGCCTTTCTCTTGCTCGGCACCGCGGGCGCCAGCTTTCTCGGGGGCCGCCTCGGTCGCCAGCGCCTCTTCGCTCGCGCCGCCAGCGGCAAACCCAGCGCCGCCAAACGCACCGGAGGCGCCGCGCGGGTTCTCGGAGACAACCACCTCCGCACCGTCGCCTTGCTCTCGGCAGTCACCTTCTTCACCACCACGCTGATCGACTTTCAATTCAAGGTCGTGGCCGCCGACAAGCTGCACGGTGACCAGCTCGCCGCCTACTTCGGCTACTTCAGCGCCGTGGTCGGGGCCCTCGCGCTCGTCTTGCAACTCTTCGGCACCAGCCGCGTGCTCGCCCGCGCAGGCGTCGTCGGTGCGCTGGCGGTCCTCCCGCTGTCTCTCGCGTTCGGCAACGCCGCGCTGCTGATCTTCCCCGCGCTGTGGGCCGCTTCGATGGCCAAGGGCGCCGACACGCTCTTCCGTTACAGCATCAACGACGCCACCACCCAGATCCTCTACCTCCCGGTGCCTGCGCAGGCGCGCGTCTCGGCCAAAGCCTTCATCGACGGCGTCGTCAAACCAGTCGCGATCGGCCTCTCGGGCCTGGTGCTCGCCGGGTACCGCCTCTGGGGCGGCGGAGACCCCTACAAGCTCGCCTACCTCTCACTCGGCCTCTGCTTCGGCTGGGTCGCGGTGGTCTGGAGCCTGCGCAGCAAGTACCTCAAGTCGCTGCAAGACAACTTGAAGAACAAGAAGTTCGATCTCGAGTCGGCACGGCACCAAGTCAACTTGAGCAGCACCAACGCCGTGCTCGAGCGCGCCCTCGGCAGCGACGATTCGCGCGAAGTGCTCAACGCCCTCGCCCTGCTGCCGCACCTCGAGAAGCTCACCCTCGACAGCCGCGTCGAGACCTTGCTCTCACACGCCGACCCCGAGGTTCGCACCAAAGCCCTCGGCTACTACGCCCACCGGCAGACGATGCGCTTCGCCAACTCGGTGTTTCTGCGCTTCGAAGACACCGACCCCGCGGTTCGCGCCGCCGCGATCGACGCGTTCAGCGCGATGGCCCGCGACAAGGCCGTGCGCAGCGTTCGCCAATACCTGCACGACGCCGACCCCCGCATTCGCAGCGCCGCGGTGACCGGCATGATTCGGTACGGAGGCCTCGACGGAGTGCTCGTCGCCGCCGAAGCGCTCAAGGCGTTGATCGACAACCCAGACCCGGTGATGCGCCTGCACGCCGCGAAGGTGTTGGGTGCGATCGGCGTGAAGAATTTCTACCAACCCGTGCTGCAGCTGATGAACGACGATGACCCTCGCGTGCGCCGCGAAGCGATCAAGGCCGCCGGCGTGCTGCGCAGCCCCGAGTTCGTCATACCCCTCATCTATCGCACCCAGTCGCTCGAGACGTTGCGTGAGGCGACCGATGCACTGACCGCGTATGGCTCGTCGATCGTCGAGACCCTCGCCAAGGTGCTCTCGAACCGCCTCGAAGACGCCTCGATTCGCCGCGCCACCGCCCGCGTGCTCGGCCGCCTGGGCAACAGTGAGGCGATCGGCCTCATCTCATCGCATTTAGACGAGCCTGACGAAGAGCTGCGCGATCGGCTCTACCGCGCGTTGGCGAGGTCGGTGCGCGGCCAACAAAGCCTGCTCAAGAACGCCGAGCCCGTGCAGCGCGCCCTCGAAGGAGAGCTCAGTCGGGCCTGGCGTGCACTCCACCAGGCTGAAACATTGCGGTTGGTCGACGTGCCCAGCTCGAGCACTCCGCGAAGGGGCGAAAAGGCCGCTCGCGCGCTGCTCTCATCAGCGCTCAAAGAGAAGGTCGCGCAGATCGAACGGCGCATCTTTTTGCTGCTCGCGGTGCTCTACCCCGACGCCGACATGGAGCAGATCTCAGCCGGTATTCGCGACGCCGCCAGCTCGAGCGACGCCATTCGACGCAGAGGCAACGCGGTCGAGCTGCTCGACAACCTGCTCAATCGCGGCCTCAAAGCGAAGTTCTTGCCGCTGCTCGAGGAGCTGCCGCGGGCCGACAAGCTGAAGCAGGTCGAGGTCGTGTACCCGGCTCCGAAGACCGACGCGTCGACGACATTGCTCGACCTGTGCCGCGACGAAGTGGCCTGGGTACGCGCCTGTGCGCTGTGGTGCGTCTCAGAATCAACCGATGGAGCGACCAGCGACGAAGAGGTCATGGCCGCCTCTGTTGGCGACCAGAGCCCCATCGTTCGCGAAATTGCGCTGGTGTCGTTGAGCGTTCGAGCCCCCGCGCGCGCAGCCACCTTGGCGGAGTCTCGACTCAGTGATGAGGCGCCCATCGTTCGGCAACAAGCCGCGCTGATCACCGCCGCCTCAGCCAGAGCTATCCGGTAGGCGACTTCCCCACCTCTTCAACATTTTCCGAAAGGCCGGCGGAGCGAGGCATGCTGTCACCCAGTTTGAACAGCCCTCTTCCCAGGCACATCAAAATGACGGTTCTCCGATTCGGCGTTGTGGCGTTTTCAGTTCTCGCGGTGGTCGGCTGCAGCACCGAAGCCAACCGCAACAAGCCGGTCAGCGACGCGACGGCAGTCGAGCATCAAGCGGCGACTGCCACTCCGACGCTGACCACGATCGCGGTCGACGGCACGTATGCAGACTGGCAGCAGGTCTTGCTCAACCCACTTCAAGTCAGCGTCGATGGCAACGGTATCTCCGGCGCAGGGTGCTACCCCACGAACCCCGACCGCGACTGCGAAGGGTTCACCTCGCAACGCGACATCACCCGCTTCGCGTGGACTTACGACAACACCAACGTGTACACCTACCTCGAGAGGCCGACCTCGAACGCGACCCTCACCTACTCGTTCATCATGGACGTGAACGTCAACGGCGTGGCAGAAGCGACCGACCGGGTACTGCAAGTGACGTGGAAGACCGGCGGCCAGATCGTCGCTGTGAAGCTCTTCGTCTACGCACCGGCATCGGCATCAGGTGACTCGCTCACCTGCCCGAGCGCTGCGTTGTGCCCCTCGGTGACCAACCCTCACGCGCAAGTCGGCTTCGTCGACGGGTACACCATGCCGGGTGCCACTGGCGCACTGCTGTGGAGCCCGCCCGCTCCAGCGTGCGCGGGCAGCGCGGCTGGAGACGAGTGTGGGGGAGATGGTATCGGTACCCGGTTCGAGGTGAGCGTTCCGTGGTCTCAATTGGGAGTAACGGCCCGCTCTCCGATTTTCTGGCACGTCGCGGCCTCGACGAACACCAGCTTCAATCAAGCCAAAGACAACCTCGGCGGCCCCGACGGTAAGCTCGGCACCTTCGGCGTCTTCGGCGTCGATTTCACCGCCGACCTGACTGGCTCGATGCCTTCACCGGGCTCAAAAGACTACTGCCACCTGGTCACCAACTCCGGTCAGTTCACCGACCTGTACAACCTGGTCGGCATCTCGAGCACCGGCTCGACGATCACGTTCTTCAGCGACGTCGGGGGCTGTGTCGCGGGTACCCAGATGGCTGTTGACGCCAACGGCGACGGCGACTTTCTCGATGTCGGTGACAGCGTGACGGCGGCGTTCGATTCGAACGCTGATGGCTTGCCCGACACTGGGAACCTCAGTGGAGGTGCGACCCGGAGCATCGTGATTCGACTCACCGCTGCGGCCGGGCTCAACGGCTCGAGCGATCAGCTGATCGCCACCGCGAAATCGGCATCGCGGCCCACCCTGGTGTTCGACACCGTGACCGACCAAACCCGTATCGGGCTGGTCACCGTCTCACCTGATCTCTCCCGAAGCGGCACGCCGGGTCTGACGGTGAATTTCGGGCCCTACACCATTCAAAACAACGAAGCGGTCAGCGACACTTTCAACCTCTTTGTTCGCAGCTCACATGGGTACTCAATTTCGCTCTACACCAACGTCGCGAACGCCCCTGGCACCTTGATCGCGACCGACACCATCGCAGACGGCACTTGGTACTCAGTCAGGCCCATCTCTGGAGCGCTCGCCGCCGGTGGCTCGGTGAGCTACTGGCTTCGAGTCACCATCGCCGCGGCAGCCCCCATCGGCACCCTCGATTCAGTGACCTTCACCGCAACCTCGAACACGACCGCGAACATCACCAGCGCCGCCTTGAGCACGTTGAGAGTGCTCAGCGGGCTCACACTCGGCCCCTCGTACACCTCGCCGAGCAGCCAACTGGTGAGCGCCGCCGGCACCAAGGTCTACCTGCCGCACTTCGCCATCAACAGCCTCGGCGTCGCGAACACCGTGACCCTGGCGCAGTCGGGCGTGGCTGCCGGGTACACCATGTCGTGGTGGAGCGACCCCAATGGCGACGGCAACATCAGCGACGGCGCCCCCATCACGTCATTGAGCCTCGCCGCGTTTGGCGGCACGCAATACTTCGTCACGCAAATCACGATACCGGCGTCCGGCACGCCGAGCGCCAGTGCAGCGAGAACCACTGGCAACGGCGTCTCGGGCTCGACCGCGTTCGCCGACGACAACGTGGCGGTCGGCAGCCTGCAAACGTACAGCGACTCGCTCTACACGCAGCCCACCCGGTATTTTCCCGCCTGCAGCACCATCTACGCGAAGGGGGTGGGCCTCACGCCCGTGCAGACGACGAATTACCAGCTTCGGTTCAGCAACCCGACGCCCACCATCGTTCAAAGCGCGAACATGCCAACGAATACAACGGGTGAAGGCACCGGCTCGTACACGCTGGTCGCCGCCGATGCCCCTGGCAATTGGCGGGTGCAAATCTATGCGGGCGCGACGCAAATCTCAGACTTGAACCCGGTGACCGTCGAGCGGTCAGGCACGGTCAGTGTGAGCGCGCCGGCATTGGCCGTGAGCGGTCAGGCCCTCAGCGTCTCTGCGTTGATCGCCAACACCGCGGCTGCCTCGCTGTACGCCAACAGCAGCGTTACCTTCGTCGTCACCGACCCCGCGAGCGCGGTGTTGAAGACCGCGACCGTTTCAGCGGCCGACCTCGCTGCCGGCTCGGTGAGCATGGTGTTCGCCGCCTGGCCCAGTGTCAGCTACGGCGCGTACGGCAACTACACCGTCACCGCCACGTGGAAGACGTCGTGCGGGAGCACCATCGCCAGCGGCACGGCGGTGATCGCCTACCCGCCCCCTGCGCCCACGCTCCTGACTCCGGCCGATGGCGCGATCGTCAACTCGACGACGCCGAGCCTGACCGGCACAGGTGCCAGCGGCGGCACGGTCAACATCTACATCGACGGCGTGCTCGCGGGCACGGCCACCGGCACCTCGACCTTCTCGTACACCACGGCGGCGCTCAGCCAAGGGGCTCACACCTGGTACGCGACGCAGACCATCAATGGCGTGACTGGGCCCGCCAGCGCCACCCGCAGCTTCACGGTCGACTCGCTCGCCCCCGTGGCCCCGGTCGTCACGTCACCCGCCAATGGCAGTCTCGTCAACACGACGACCCCGACGTACACCGGCACGGCCGAGGCTGGCAGCACCGTGACGGTGCGGGTGGGCGGCGTGGTGGCCTGCACGACGACCGCGACGGCCGGTGGCACTTTCAGCTGCATTCAGGGCACGGCCCTGGCGCAGGGCACCCAGACGGTCAACGCCACTGCCACTGACTCGGCGAACAATGTCTCGCCTGTCAGCGCGACCAACACCTTCACCGTCGACAGCGTCGCGCCCAACGCACCGGTCGTCGTCGCTCCCGCCAACGGCGCGTTCGTCAACACCACCACGCCGACCTACAGCGGCACCGCCGAACCCGCCGCGACCGTCTCCGTTCGCGTCGATGGCGTGATTGCGTGCACGGCCGTCGCTTCAGGGGCAGGCGCGTTCAGCTGCGTTCAAGCCGTCGCGATTGGCCAGGGCGCTCACACCGTCAACGCCACCGCCACTGACGCCACGGGTAACACCTCAGCGGTGAGCAACACCAACTCCTTCACGGTCGACAGCCTGCCGCCCGCAGCGCCGGTCGTGGTGGCTCCAGCCAACGGCAGCGTCAGCGGCACCCGCACACCGACCTACTCCGGCACCGCAGAGGCCGGCACCACTGTTGCCGTTCGAGTCGATGGCGCCCTGGTCTGTTCGGCCGTGGCCTCCGGGCTCGGTGGCTGGAGCTGTGCACAGCCCACTGCGCTCGCAAACGGAGCGCACTCCGTCAACGCAACGGCGACCGATGCCGCGAGCAACACGTCAGCGACCAGCAACACCAACACGTTCACCGTCGTGATCGTGGGCCCCAACGCGCCGATCGTGGTGACGCCCGCCAACAACAGCTTCACCAACGCGGTGCGCCCGACCTACAGCGGCACCTCAGACCCCAACAACACCATCACTGTCAGCGTCGACGGCTCGCTCGCATGCACCGCGATAGCGACTGCCGCGGGTAACTGGAGCTGCGCTCAGGCCACCAACCTCACGCCAGGCGTGCACGGCGTCAATGCGATCGCGACCGACTCGGCGAGTCTGGTCTCGGCCCCGAGCGCCACAAACAGCTTCACCGTCGACGTGACGGCCCCCGCCGCGCCAGTGCTCACCGCGCCGGCAAACGGCAGCTCCATCAACACCTCGACGCCGACGTACGTGGGTACCGCCGAGGCCGGCAGTCTCGTCACCGTGCGAGTCGGCGTCGTGATCGCCTGCACGACCACCGCGACCGCAGCGGGCACCTTCAGCTGCGTGCAGTCACCCGCGCTGACCGAAGGAGCCCACAGTGCCAACGCGACCGCGACCGATGCGGCCAACAACACCTCGGCCGTGAGCAACACCAACACCTTCACGGTAGACACCCTCACGCCCGCGGCCCCTGTGCTCACGACCCCCGTCAATGCGAGCAACCTCAACACCGCGACCCCCACTTACAGCGGCACCGCCGAGGCGGGGAGCACCGTCGTGGTGCGCGTCGATGGAGTCATCGCCTGCACCGCAGTCACTGCCCCAGCGGGCACCTTTGGCTGCGTTCAGAGCACTCCCCTCGGCCAGGGGCCACACAGCGCGCAAGCCATTGCCACCGATGCGGCGGGCAACGCCTCACCGGCCAGCAACACCAACACCTTCACCGTCGACGTGACGGCTCCCGCCGCGCCAGTGCTCACCGCGCCGGCCGCAGGCGCCACCATCAACACTGCGACTCCCACCTACACGGGCACTGCTGAGGCAGGCAGTCTCGTCACCGTGCGAGTCGGCGTCGTGATTGCCTGCACGACCACCGCGACCGCAGCGGGCACCTTCAGCTGCGTCCAGTCACCTGCGCTCGCCGAGGGAGCCCACAGCGCCAACGCGACCGCGACCGATGCGGCCAACAACACCTCGGCCGTGAGCAACACCAACGCCTTTACGGTCGATACCGTCAACCCTGGTGCGCCTGTGGTCTCCGCTCCAGCCGCGGCAAGCACCCTGGGTACCGCGACGCCCACGTACTGCGGCACCGCCGAGGCTGGCAGCTCGGTGACCGTGTCGGTCGATAGCGTCGCGGTGTGTACGACGACTGCGCTCGCCGACGGCACGTTCAGCTGCACGCCAGCAACGCCCCTCACCCAGGGCCCCCATTCGGTCAACGCCA
>JANLPS010000294.1:0-13751 GCA_031367385.1 Archangium sp.
GCCATCGAAGCCCTGTTCGGGCGCCATGCGATAGCCCGCCGAGGTGTACCCATACACCTGGGTCTTCGACAGCCGCACGCCAGCGGGGTCGAGCAGGCCACCGTCGGTCGCGACCCGAGCGGCGTACATGTGAAACCACGGGTCATTCGGGTTGCCCGTGGGGTCATAGACGCGATACGCGACAACGAACTGCTCACCATTGAAGCTGACCGAAGGAAAATCGGCGTAGCTCGACCCGCCGGAGACGCCTGGGTACACATCGAGCGGAGGGCCGCTGACCGGCACGCGAATGCCTCGGGCCTTCGAGTCGACTTGAAAAACGACGAAGTAGACGCCCTTGCCATACGCGACCGCGGTGACGACGTCAGACGCGCCGGAGATCAACGTGAGCGGCGGCGCATCGAGCATCGCGCCGGTGGCATCGAGGCGAGCGGCCTGAATCAGCGCGTTGGCTGGCCAGACGCCATAATCTTCGTACCAGGCCAACAGATACCCGGTGCCGTCTGACGCGATGCTGGGGGTGCGCGCGTGCCGAGAGCTGGTCATCGGGGCTCCGCAGGGGGTGACGACGTGCCCGTTGGCGAGCACCCGGGTGCCGCGCAGGTCGGAGTAGCCCGAAGAACCGTCCTCGCCCTCATCCCACACGACGAAGAAGTCACCAGCGGTGGTGGCGGCGATGCGAGGCACTCCGTGCTGGCCGGCGCTCCCGCACAGCTCGATGCCATCGGGGTCGAGCACGGTGCCGTTGAGATCGACGCGCGTGGCCCAGAGCTGCGCATAGTCACTCGATCGGTAGTCGAACCAGGTGACCAGATACGCATTCGGCCCGCGCGCGATCGACGGCCAATTCTGACGGCTCTTGGCCTCGTCGACGAAGACCAATGGCGCGAGCGGAGTGGTGTCTTTGATGCGCAGCGCTTTCAGCGTGAAGCCCCGGCTGCTCTCGAGCGTGACGAGGCAGCCGTCGCCGCTGCAGCCTGCGCCTCCGTTGGGCACGACGCCCAAGCTCGCTTGTACGAGCGCTCCCAGGCCGTCTTGTTGGGCGCCGCTCGAGGGTACCCGGTTGACCCACAGGTCGTACCTGCCGTTGACCGACGACGCGGTGAACCAGCTGACCTGGTACGCGGGGCCGGTCTGCGAGACGCGAAGGTTGGTCGCCGGTGCGTTCGCCGAGAGCAGCATCGGCGTGGCATCGAGGAGCCCTCCGTCAGCATCGAGCCGAGCAGCGGAGACGCCGTTCGGGCCGTCCCACGACACGAGCCATGACGGGCCTGCGCTGGCCACATCGACCTCGTGTTGGTCGGTTCTGGGGCCGGGGCCGACGGTCAAGGCGGGGGCTCCCACGCGCTGGCCTTGAGGGGTCACCCGTCGTGCGAGCACGCCGTTTCGGGTGCTCCAGGCGACCAAGAATGATTCGCCATTGAACGCCACCCGGGGAGGCCCGTTGTTGAAGTTGCTGGTGAGCGCGAGGGTCGAGCCGATGGGCGCGAGGGCGCCATTGAACACCTGGGCCTGCACGTCGCCGAGTGGGTAATCCGTCCACGTGACGAGGGAGATACCCGCGTCGCTCGAGGCGAGGTCGAGCGGGGTCTGGTTCAGCGTGCCGTGGGCGATGATCGCGCCGTTGAGAGAGCCCAGTACCTGGCCCCCGCGGCTGACCCGGTTGCCGTAGATGTACCCATTCTGGCTGTAGGCAGTCACGACGAAGTTGGTGCCGTCGAACGAGACGCTGGGCCGCGAGGCGGTCGAGGTGTCGAGAATGCGAAACCCAGCCGTATCGAGCACCGTGCCATCGGGTGAAACGCGAGCGCCATCGACGCCGAAGAGCGGGCTGCCGATGTCGCGGTTGTCGACCCAGATCACGAGGTAGTTGGTGCCATCGAAGGCGACGTCGGCGTCGTCGGCGCGCCAATCGGTCTGGCCGGGCACCATGGTGTTGAGGCCGAAGCGCACGCTGACGATCGGGTCGATCACCGCCGGCCAGGCCGAGCTCGCCACGGTCGCGGCATCGACCACGAGGAGCAGATCCGCGCTGGAATCGGCCCGAACCTGCATCGGCGTTCGCTTGCCGCGAGCGTCGACCCAGGTGGCTTCGCCGTAGGTGAGCTCGGCACTCGAGGCGTTGGCCCTGAAGCGATGGGCTCCGTCGGCCGTGCCCACCGAGCGGGCGCCGTGCACGCGGAGCCTGACCTCGAGGTCACCGTCTCCGGCAGGCCGGGTCTCGAAGCGGTAAGCGTGCTCGAGGCCTTCGGGGGTGGTGGTGAGCTGCTCGATTGCTCCAGCGCGTTGAACCTGAAGGCGGCCCTCTGCGTCGAGCTCCGCGCGACTCGCAGCCCCGAGCGAGACGGTCTCGATCGAGATGCCGCTGTTCGAAAAGCGCACCTGGCCGGCGGTGAAGGTGACTCCGGTGGGCGCCTCGACGCGCGGAGGTTTGGAGCAAGCGACGAGAGACAACCCGACAACGACGGTGACTCCAAAGCGCGCCATGGCGGCTCTTGAGTGGCCCGCTCGTGCGCATTTTTTGAAGGCGACCAGAAGCATGGTGCATCAACCCGCGAGGCCTGCCCGGAGCGAAGCTCGCCCGATCGAGGCATGTCGTTCTGTAACTGGCTGATATTGCGCGTTAAAATCGCCCGGGTGGGTGAAGTTGCCGCTCAGGCCGAGCACAGGGTAGTGCTGACGCATGCCGTCTCCGTTGGTGCAGCTCAAGGTTCACTCGGCGAAGAAGCCGCAGTACCCGTTTCTGCCAACGACGAAGGCCGATCTCGACGCCCGCGGGTGGGACAGCGTCGACATCGTGATCATCTCTGGCGACGCGCACGTCGATCACCCGGCGTTCGGGCCGGTGCTGATCGCCCGCTTTCTCGAGGGCCGCGGGTTTCGAGTGGGGCTCATCGCGCAGCCTGACTGGCAATCGGCCGAGCCGTTCAAGGCGCTGGGCAAGCCGAACCTCTTCTTCGGAGTGGCGGCGGGCAACCTCGACTCGATGTTGAACCGGCTGACCTCGCAAAAGAAGAACCGCAGCGAAGATCAATACAGCCCCGGGGGCCGCACCGGGTGCCGCCCCGACCGCGCCACCATCGTCTACGCGAACCGCTGCCGCGAGGCCTACCCCGGAGTGCCCATCGTCTTGGGTGGCATCGAAGCTTCGCTCCGCCGCATCGCGCATTACGACTACTGGAGCGACAAGGTGCGCCGCTCGATTCTGCTCGACGCCAAGGCCGACCTGCTGGTCTTCGGTATGGGCGAGCGCCCGGTCTGGGAGATCGCCAGCCGCCTGAAGAAGGGCGAGCGCCTTCAAGACCTCACCGACATTCGCGGCACCGCCTTCTTGATCTCAGACGATGAGATGAAACGCCACGAAGCTGACCCCGCCAAGCGCGCGGCCGATCAGAAGACGGTGGTGCTGCCGAGCTTCGAAGAGGTGTCGGTCGACAAGGTGGCCTTCGCGCGCATGTCGCGTGATTTTCAACTCGAGACGAACCCCGGTAACGCGAGGGCGATCGCTCAGCGGCACGGAGCGCGAGGCGTCTTCTACAACCGCCCGGCCAAGCCCCTCGAAGACGGTGAAGGCGACCTGACCGCGGGCCGAGACACCGTCGCGATGGACGAGATGTACGACCTCCCATTCAACCGGGCGCCGCACCCGATGTACGGCGACGAGCGAATACCCGCGTTCGAGACGGTCAAGCACTCGGTGGTGCTGATGCGAGGCTGCTTCGGCGGCTGCACGTTCTGCTCGATCACCGAGCACGAAGGCCGGGTGATTCAGAGCCGGTCAGAGGCCAGCGTCTTGCGCGAGATTCGCGAGCTGCGCCGCATGGGCGATTTTCGCGGCACGGTCACTGATTTGGGCGGCCCGACCGCCAACATGTACAAGCTCAAGTGCAAGTCAGAGGCGATCGAGTCGAAGTGCCGCAAGCTCTCGTGCGTGCACCCCGGCGTCTGCGAGAACCTGCAGACCGACCACGGGCCGCTGATTCATCTGATGAAAGAGGTGCGCAAAGAAGAGGGCATCAAGCACGTCTTCATCGCCTCGGGCGTTCGCTACGACCTCGCCGAGCTCTCACCCGAGTACGTGACCGAGCTCGCCGCGCATCACACCGGCGGGCAACTGTCGGTCGCGCCCGAGCACGTCAGCAAGCGGGTGCTCGACAAGATGAAGAAGCCTGGCATCGAGAGCTACGAGCGGTTTCAGACGATGTTCGCGTGCGCGAGCAAAGACGCGGGCAAAGAGCAGTACGACATTCCCTATTTCATTTCGGGGCACCCCGGGTCGGGGCTCGAAGACATGGTTGAGCTGGCGGTGTGGCTCAAGAAGACCGGGCGGCGGCCGCGGCAGGTGCAAGATTTCATTCCGACTCCGATGTCGGTGGCGGCGGCGATGTACTTCACCGGCATCGACCCGCTCAAGATGGAGCCCGTGTACACCGCGCGCGGCCTCAAAGAGAAACGGCTGCAGAAGGCGCTGCTGTTGTACTGGAACCCCGAGCACTGGGACGACGCGCGCGAGGCGCTGCAACAGGCGGGGCGGGCAGATCTGATCGGCCGCGGCCCGTTGGCGCTGGTGCCGCCCGAGAGCGCCGCCGAGCGAGACCGCCGCCGAGCGCGCGTAGAACACTGACGGAGCGGGGTTGCGATCAGCCAGCCCCAGCCAAATCAACCGCCAGCTTCACCACCAACGCGACCACCACACACAGCACGACGACCCGCACCACCCGGTCGCCGCCCTTGATCGCCAGGTGCGCGCCGATCGTACCGCCCAAGAAATTACTCGCCGCCATCGGCAATGAAATCGCCCACAGCACCTTGCCAGCCAGCACGAAGACGATCACCGACGCCAGATTCGAAGCGAAATTGACGACCTTGGCGTTCGCCGTCGCCGCCGACAGCGTCACGTGCAGCACCGTCACGAGCGCGATGATCAAAAACGTGCCCGTGCCTGGCCCGAAGAACCCGTCGTACGCGCCGAGCCCAAGGGCAATCGCGGCCGCTTTCCACCCGGCTCCGTGAACTGGCTTGCCCACCTCGCTGACCTTGGGGCGCACCACGGTGACGATCACCCCTGCGACCACCAGCAGCACCAGCACCAGCGGTTTGAGCACCTTCGGGTCTGCCATCGAGACGAGCGACGCTCCGGCGATGGCTCCGAGAAACCCGAGTGGAAACAGAATCTTCGCCCGCTTCGAGTCAATCGACCCTGAGCGCCAGAACCGAAACAGGGCGGCTGACGACCCGAACACCGAGGCGCCCTTGTTGGTGCCGAAGACGAACTGAACGGGCACTCCGGCGCCCAGCAGGGCGGGCACGGTGATCAACCCTCCGCCGCCGGCGATCGCATCGATCACTCCGGCGGCGAAGGCGGCACCACACAACAACGCGAGGTTGACTGCAGAGACCGGCACCAGGCCACGCCTTAGCGCGAACGGCGGTGATGGTGGGCCTGGCGTTCTGCGGCCTGCGCGCTGAGCTTCTCGCGCTGCTCAGGGGTCAGCAGGTTGTGGAGCTCGATCGCCGCGTCGGCCGCCTTGTGAGCGAAGCCCCGCGCCGAATCGAACTGCGCATCGAGCAGCGCGTGCACCCGGGCCGAGTCGACGGTCGACGACTTCCACTGCTCGATCAGGCTCTGCCGGGTGGCCAGCCCCTGCTCGACGACGGGCTTCGCATCGGTGAGCAATTGCTTCTCCAATTGCTGCACCCGTTCTTTCTGGGGGGCGGTCGCGTCGACCTCTTCGAGCGCACGGTCGACCCTCGTTCGAACCATCTTCTCCAGGCGCTCGCCCTTGGCGCCACAGGCGGTCAGCGACAGCGCAGCCAGCGCAACAACGATGAATTTCGACATGATGGGTACTCCGGTTGTTCGCGAACGGAGAATCGTTCGTCGTTGGGCGTGAGAACACGTGCCCTGGCCAGAGGTTCTCTCGGTACCCGGTAAAGAAGTGTGAACGCGGCTTTAGGGCTTGAGCAGGGTCGACGGCCTGCCGGTGCTGCCGTACTCACCCTCGCCGAACGACGACTTCGCGATGCCGAAGAGGGGGAAGAGGTCGACATACATGTCGGCCATGTTGCGGTTCTTGGTCTCGTCGCTCGCGTCGGGGCTGACCGAGACTTCTTCGCCCAACCGCAGCTCGGGGCCAGCGCTGGCGATCAGCAGCGGCACGTTGCGGCCATCGTGTTGCTTGCCGTCAGACATGTTGCTGCCGAGCAAGACGACGGTCTCTTCGAGCAAGCCCGCGGCCTTCAAGTCGACGAGCAGCTCGGCCCACAGCCCAACCTGAATGCGGTTGCAGATTTTCAGCTTTTCCCAGTCTCCGTGCGCATAGGTGTGCTGCGCCTGCGGAGCGGTCACGTCGATCGAATTATCGCCGATGCCCTCGTGGTACATGATGGTCGCCGCGCGGCTGATGTTGCACTGCAGCGCCCGCACCACGATCTTCTGCATCGAGCGCAGCGAGGCTTGGTAATTCTCTGGGTCAGCCGCCGCGATCGCACCCGCGCTGCAGGTGTTGGCCTGCATCTTCGCCGTCAGCTCGGCCTCGACCTCTCGAATACCGGTCTCGTACGCGTCCATCTTGGGGCGGTCGGCGCTGCTGATGGTGCCGCGAAACGACCTGAGCTCACCGACCACTCCGTCGAGCACGCTCTTGCGCCGGTTGAGCAGATACTGAATGTGGGGGTCGGCGACCGAGGTACCGTCTCCGAAGACCTGGGTGAACATGTCTTGGGGGTTCTGCGTGTTCTGAATCGGGCCGCGCTCGTCTTTCCACGAGATTGAGTTCACGTAGCGAATCGAGATGACCGAGTCGTGGGCGGCGTCCCACCCGGGTACGGTGTGCCACCCCGCGTGCAAGCTGCGCACCCGGGTCTGCTCGAGGTCAGCGATGTATTGATCGAAGGTCTTGCCGCACCGCTCGCCGGCGTGAATATCGGGGGCGTTGATCTGCCACGAGCCAACCTCGTTGCACGAGAGAAAGCCGGCGGTCGCGTCCCAGTGAATGTCGTACTTGTGCTGGGCGCGAAAGCCGCGGGTCACCAACACGTTGTCTTTGAGGCCCCTGTCAGCCAGCACCTTGAGCGCGCCATTGTAGGTCCAGTCTCCATTGGCGCCGTTGACCATGTCTGCGACCCCGCTCGGAAAAAAGCAGCCGATGAAGCGCTTCTTCGAAGCCGCCCCGTTCGCGCGGGCGTTGTTGCCGCCCAACGTCGACTCGAGCATCGGCATCGCGAGCGAGATGCCGAGCCAGCGCAAGACCCGCCGTCGGGAGTGGCTCATGGGGTTGCCTCGAGGTGAGAGATTTTTCGAAAGGCAGTGCTGCGAACGAGGCGCACCACGATTTGTCTGAAGCTCATCGGGTCGCCCGATTCAGAGGTCGTCAGCGAGCTGACCAGGTCTCGGTCGGCACCGGTGTTGCCGATGACGCGGCCCAGGGCGTGAACGGCGAGCTTCTCACCCGCGCAGCGCTGCACGTCGGGCATGCCAGCGAGCAGCTCGTTGAGCCCCTCGAAGCCCGCGAAGGGTGACCCGAACATTACCGAGTCGGTCTCGACCCTTCGCCCGTCGGGGTACACCGTGCGCTTCTTGCCGAGCGGGTCGAAGCCCTCCAGGCCCAGGCCGATGGGGTCCATATACTGGTGGCAGCCGTTGCACGCGGGGCCGGCGTTGTGGTGCATCTGCAAGCGCTCTTTGACCGTCGCGGTCGCCGGTATCGACATCGACGAAGCGCTGATCAGCGCGGCGAGCTCAGGAGGAGGCAGGGGGATCGCCTTGCACAGCAAGCGCTCTTGCACCCAGCGGCCGCGGCGAATCGGCGAGGTCTCAGCGGTGCTGTTCGAGGTCAGCTTGAGCACGCTGGCCTGCGCGAGAATGCCCCCGCGCTCTGCGCTGGCCACCCGCTGGAAGGCGGTGGTGAAGGCCCCTGGTACGCCGTAATGCGTCGCGAGCCTCTGGTTCAGGTAGGTGAAGCGCGGGTTGACGATGGTGTTGGCCGGCAGGTCAGAAGCGAGAATCTCTCGCAGGGTCAGCCGAGATTCTTGAAACATGGCCTGCTCGAGCGGGTCGGTCGCGGTGGCGAGCTCGCGAAAGCCGAACCATTGGCCGACGAAGTTCTCGACGAAGCGGTCGGGGTGGGCAGTGAGCAGGCGCTCGGCGTGTCGGGCGAGCACGTCGGGTGATGAGAGGCTGCCGTCTTTGGCCGCTGCCCACAGCTCGTCGTCGGGCACGGAGTTGGTCAGAAAGAATGAGAGGCGGCTGGCGAGCTCGTAGGGGGTGAGGTCTCGGTCTCCGACGAACCCGGGAGCGGGCGCGAGCTCGGCCTTGACCATGAACTGGGGGGCGAGAAACACGGTCGAGAGTGCGGCGCGAACGCCCTCGCCGAGAAGCTCGTTGTCAGTCGAGAAGTTGCCCCGGGCCAGCGCCACTCCGTCGTCGTAGGCCTTCTTGAGCAGGGCCAGCTCGGCGGCGGCGAGGGGGCGGCGAAAGGCCCGCTCCGCAAGGCGGGTGACGATGCTTTGGGCGCACACCGAGTACTCGAGCTGGCTCGGCGAGGCGGCGATGCAGGTCATCACCTTGGTCGAGGTCAGCGCGGCGGCGAGAATCGGCTCGATGGTGGTCAGGCGATCGCGCACGAGCTTGGTGTCGAAGTTGGCCCACCCGATCGCGTCGAAGCCCGAATACTGGGGAGTCGGCGTCCACGGTTGAATGAGCGAGAGGGGCAGCTCGACGCCGATCAGGTCTGAGACCGAGGCGAGGTACTCGCGGTTCGACATGGCCCGCAGCGCGAAAGGGCTCGGCTTGACCAGCGCGGCGAAGTTGATCGGCCTGATCGGCGCGGGGGCGATGAGATCGGCGCGTGGCCCGGTGCTGCCGCCGCTCAGACCTCCGAAGACTTCACCATCGCAGCTCGCCAGCAGTGCGATGAGACCGACAGCGGCGACTTTGAACGGCGATCGAGGGGGCATTCGCACAATGTCTTTCCGCGAGGGGCGAGAAACTTTCCCCAGCGGTTTCGCGCGAGTGCCTACGCAAGCCCTGTGCCCGGCAAGCCGGAGCCGACGCAGCGGTCGCAAGCGCCTGATTCATGTCGCTCCGAGCGATAGGCGGTCGAAAATACCTGAATTTGTTCGATTTTCTGGTGGGTGGTCGCGCCCCCACCTCGACACCTTTTTTCGTAGAGCACGCCAGTGAGCAACTGGAGCAGCCACGTTCCAACTGGTTGGCGCAGGTGACCTAGAAAGAGACGATCGCCGCGCCGTCTTCATCGAGGAAGGACTTTGGCTCGCGGGCGAGATCGACAACCAGGCGGGTGGCTTGGGCTTGGCGGCCGACGCGAATTCGCTGAAAGAGGCGTTCGCCCGAGGCGAGGCTGTGGCTGGCGACAGGGGCGGCCCCGGCGATGTCGAAGACCAGGCGCGGGGGGTCGGAGAGCAGGTAGATCTTGGTGGTCTTGGCGTCGGCGTTGAGTGTCGGGGCGACGCGAAATTCGTCGTGCGCGCCGTCCCAGGTCAATGCGGCGGCCGCTCCGCTGGGCAGGGTCACGGAGTGCTCGGGCGGCGGGGGCTCAGCGCTCTGAGTGAGCTCGGGGTCGGGGCTCGATTGCCGTTCGTCCTGAGGGACTCGAAGGACCGGAGGGTCTTGGGTCACCTCGATGACTGGTTCGCTCTGCGGAGGCGAGGCAACGGCAAGGTCCTTCGAGTCTCTCAGGGCGAGCGGGGCTTCAATCGCGCTCACTTCGTTCACTCCGCTCGCACCGAGCAGGGCGTTCACTCCGGCGAACACGCCCACGGCGACCACCGCCAACAGCCCCGCAAACCCCGCGTGCATGCGCCACTTCGACCTGGGCTTTGCGACCCGCAGCAGCCGCCCCGCGGCAATCGAATCGCACAAATACTGCGTCAGCTCGTGGGCGCGTGGGTGAAGAAACCCGGTGAAGCGCACGGCGAACCCCGCTCTGCGGCCCAGCGATGGGTTGCTGAACTCGCGTTGCCAGACGACGACGCCCTGCGCGAAGGGGAGCAACCGGTCACTCGCCTCGAGCGACAGGGCCACCCGGGTGCCGGCTTCAATCGGCATCGGCATCTCGAGAAAAATGCCCGAGCGCGACAGGTTTCGGCTCTGCACCCGGTACGACCTGGGCGCGCCGTCGATCAACGTCACTCGCACCGGGCGAACGAACTTCACCCGGGGCATGCGCGCGTCATCGGGCACCATCACGGGAGCGACCCCACCCACCATTGCCGGCGCCACGTCGATCACGGGCCGGAGTGTCGGCGAGACCCGCCTTCGAGGAAAGTTTCTGACTTCGGAGGCATCACCAACTCGTGCCACAACGACCGCCGCCCGCGCGGGTGCACCCCGAGCTCGATGGCCCCGGCCGCCTGAGGCCGAAAGGTGCCGAAGACCCGGTCCCAGACAATCGTGTGACAGCCGAAGTTCGAGTTGGTCTCGGCGATCTGCGACGAGTGGTGCACCGCGTGATACCGGGGAAAATTCACGACCCACCCGAGCACACGGTCCGACACGTCGACGTTGGCGTGCGAGAGCAGGCTCAAGGTGGCTCCGAAGTAGACCACCGCGACGAGCTCGGCCGGGTCAGCGCCGATCAGCAATAACGGCATGCTTCGCGCCAGGTAGAAAAACAAATTGTCGATCGGGTGCGTGCGCAGCGCCTTGAGCGACGTCAGCTCGGTCACCACATGGTGCGTCTGGTGAAAGCGCCAGAACACCATCACCCGATGGGCCAGCCGGTGAAACCAGTACGAGTGCAGCTCGACCGCGAAGAAAGCCAAGACCACTCTCACCACGAAGGGCGCCTCGGTCGGCCACACATGCAGCGCGCTCAGCGAGCTCGCCCGGGTCTCGAGCTGCCGCGCCACCCAGCCAATCAGCAATGACCCCACGAAGGTCACGATGAACAAGTACGCGAGGTCGCGCGCGAGCCGGTTCCACCCTTCGGTCGCGCGTGAAATCGGCGAAGCCAGGAGCCGGTAATTCCACTCCGGGTCGATGGGGTATGCCTGCTCGGCGCACCAGATGATCACCAGCGACGCCAGCAGCACGGCGGTCGCGAAGTCGAGCGGCACCCGCGCCCGGGTCAAGAACGCGGCGCCGGCATCGTGAAAGACCCACGAGGCGATCGACACCGCGATCATGCTTGGGAAAAACGCGACTCGAAACACCTGGTGACCGCGGCGCGACATCAGGCCGCAGCGTACGCCCTAAGCGCGAGGCTTGAGCAGATACCGGGTGGTGATTTCTTTCGAGCGCGCGGCGTGCAGTGGGTCGCTCGCGTCTCGGGCCTTGCCGTGGGAGGCCGTGGTCGTCGCGGTGCCCTCGACCTCGAGCCCGGCGTCGGCGAAGCGTTGGGCCAACCACCCCTCGTCTCGCAGCCCCAGCAGCACGGCCAGGTTCGAGAGCAACAGCACGCCGCGGCCGGTCGGCGTCAGGTGCGCGCGCAGGCCATTGAGAAACTCGAGCAAGAACACGCTGTTCTCGTCGAACACCGCGCGGTCGATGCGGTTCTTCGCCGGCTCGGGCAGCCACGGCGGGTTGCAGACCACCAAGTCAGCGCGGCCTTCGGGGTAGCCCGCGCGCTCGAGCACCATGAAGCGATCAGCCAGTGACAGATGCCGCGCATTGTCTTTCGCGCACCCCACCGCACGTGGGTCGATGTCGGTGGCAGTGACCCTGGTGGCGCCTCGCTGGAGCAGGATCAGCGAGAGAATGCCGGTGCCCGTGCCCAGCTCGAACACGCTCTTGCCCTCGACGTCAGGCAGGCTTCGAATCAGCTCGACGTACTCGGTGCGCGTGGGCAGGTAGACGCCGTAGTGCGGAGTCAACTTGCCCTCGAGGCCTGGGACGATCAGGCCTTTGCGTCTCCACTCCGCGGCGCCCTGCATGCCCAGCAGGGTTTTCAGTGGCACTACGGTGAGATCGGCGTCGGCAGGCCCCCAAATCTGCCGGCAGATCAACGCGACGTCAGGGGCCTTCTGCAGCAACAGCGCGTACTCGCGGTCGAGGCCGACGACGAGGTGCGAGAGGGTCTGGGCTTCGAGGTGCCGCGCGCGACGCTCCGAGCGAAAGGCGTCGAGCGACGACTTCGACGGAGGCGGCTCGGGCAACCTGCGGGTCATCGCCGAGAGCAGCTGCTTCGCGTTCTGAAACGTGCCGGTGTACTTGAGAAATTCGCCCTTGCGCACCCGCTTGAGGGCCTCGTCGGCTTTGATCGAATCGTCGACGTCGCTCAGCGCGGCAGGCGCAGGCTCATCGCTCTCGGTTCTCCAACGAAAGTCGCTCACTTGGGGCACTCGGCAGTCATGGGAGGGTAGGCGCGCCACCACGCGGTGGTCTTGGCGGTCGCGGGCTCGATCGATTCGCCCAGCATCGGCGTCAGGAGGGTGACCTCGCGCTGCGCTGCCTCGAGGGTCAGGGTCTCGGCGGGCTCAGACCAGGCGTGGAGCCCGAGCTCGAAGGTGCTCCAGTGAATCGGGAGCAGTTTTTGGGCGTGCAGCAACGCGAACGCCTCGAGCGCGCCGCGGGGGCCCAGGTGAATGTCGCCCCAGCTCGGGTGCCACTGGCCGATCTCGAGCATCGCGACGTCGAACGGGCCGTACTTGGCGCCGATGTCAGCGAACGCGTGCGTCAACCCGGTGTCGCCACTGAAGTACACGCGGTGCTTCGGGCCGATGATCGACCACGAGGTCCACAGGGTGCCGTCGTTGCCGATGCCCCGGCGGCCCGAGAAATGCCGCGCTGGCGTCGAGATGATGTGAGTGCCGTTGGCGAGCGAGGTGCGGCTGTGCCAGTCATGTTCGATGATCTGGGCTTTCGGTACGCCCCACGCTTCGAGGTGGCGGCCGACGCCGAGACCGACGTGAAAGGTGACTCCGGTGGCGGCGAGGGTTTTGACGGTGCCCATGTCGAGGTGGTCGTAGTGATCGTGCGAAATGATCACCGCGTCGAGCTTGGGCAGCTCGGCGAGCGGGAGCGGGGGCGGGTGAAACCGCTTGGGCCCGACCCAGGCCGAGGGCGAGGCGCGGTCGCCCCACATCGGGTCGGTGAGAATGGTCGCGCCGTCGATCTCGATGAGCGTGGTCGAGTGGCCGAGCCAGGTGATGCGAAGGCCGGTCTCTGGTGGGGCCGACAGCGAGGGTTTGGCGAGCGGCAACGTGCAGGTGGGGGCGCGGAGCGTGTTGCTGGTGAGCCACTCGTGCAGCGCGGCGCCTCCGCCTTTGGCCATCATGGTGGTGGGCTCGACGTTGACGAACTTGCCGTTGCCGTATTCGGGTGAGTCGGGGTGGGCGATTGGCGCGGCTCCGAATGAAGCGCAGCCAGAGGTCGAGACGAGCGTCGAGACGGCCAGCACCGCGAGAGCGACGGCGGTGACAGTGAGCAGTCGTCTGAGTCGCGTGCGTTTCACGGGGGCACGCTTACCGCAAACAACACGGGCTTGCCCTTCTTACGGCGCGTACGACCAGCGGCGCATTCGGCTCGAGACGATCACCGAAGCCGCGGTGAGGGCAACCCAGGGGATGAGGTGAAAGACCAGCACATGCTGCCAGCCTTGTTCGCAGCCGACCTCGCCAGCGACCGCTCCGACGGTACCGACCGCCAGCCCCGCGACGACCGAGCGCAACAGACTCGGCGCCGACCGCCGCAGCGTGAAGAGTGCCAACACCAGCGGCCCAAACCCCAGTGACAAGTGGCTCACCGTGCACACCCACTGCGGCAACGTGCTCGGGTGCCCATCACCGCG
>JANLPS010000316.1:0-38314 GCA_031367385.1 Archangium sp.
GCTCCGGCCATTCCTCCCGAGGTGAAGGCGGCGATACCCCCCGAAGCGACCCCGACCAAGTAACGTTCGAGTCGTTTTGACGAAGCCCGGCGCGCCATTCTGGTGGCTCGCTGGGCTTTATTGCGTTGGCGGGGTGGCGTGTCAGAACGCGTCGGGCGTGGCTTGCCTGGCGAAAATCGGCGAAGGCGGTGGTGGCCTCACTCCTCCCCTTCGGCACGTTTGTGTTCGACCGCACGCTTCGAGATGAGCGCAATCAGCGCCTCGGTTGAAAACGCTGATGCCTGGTCGGTACCTTCGAGCACCCGCGCGACGAGTGACCGTTTCGCCGCGTGGAGCGAGAGCATCTCTTCTTCGATGGTGCCCATGGCGACCAGGCGAAAAATGGTGACCGGTTGGGTCTGGCCCAAGCGGTGCGCGCGGTCGGAGGCTTGATCTTCGACCGCCGGGTTCCACCAGGGGTCGAGGTGAATCACGGTCGAGGCGGCGGTCAGGTTGAGGCCGAAGCCGCCGGCCTTGAGCGAGATGAGAAACAGCGGCGCGTCACCGTCTTGAAATTCGTGCACCCGCTCGGCCCGGGCCTGCCTCGGCGTCTGACCGTCGAGGTACACCGAGGCCAGGCCGCGCGCGTCGAGCGCCTCTCGCACCAGCGCCAGGTGCGAGGTGAATTGACTGAAGATCAGGGTGCGGTGGCCCTCGGCGCGCAGCTCGTCGACGAGCTCGAGCAGCCGGGCCAGCTTCGAAGACGCCACGGTCGAGTGCTCGTTGTGCAGCTTCGGGTGCGCTGCGATCAACCGCAGCCGTGTCAGCGCCGCCAGCACCTCGACCCGGCGTTCTTGCTCTCGCATCTTCGACTTCGGCGTCTCGAGATCAGACAACGCCGCAAGCCTGGCGTCTTCATAGAGCTGCCACTCGGCGCTTGAGAGAATGACCGGCACCCGCACTTCGGTGCGCGGCGGCAGCTCGGTCGCGACCTGGTCTTTGGTGCGCCGCAACATGAAAGGCGCGAGCACCCGTGACAGCGCCGGAGCCGCGGCCGGGTCGAGCTGCTTCTCGATCGGCACCGCGAATTTGCCGCGAAACGTCTCCCAGCTGCCGAAGAGCGGTGGAAAAACGATGGCGTAGAGGCTCCACAGCTCGCCCAGGTGGTTCTCGACCGGAGTGCCCGACAGTGCACACTTGAAGTCAGCTTTGAGCTGCCGGGCGGCGCGAAATCGCTGGGTCTTTGAGTTTTTCAACCCCTGGGCTTCGTCGAAGACCGCGGTCGCGAAGTGCACTGCCGCGAGCCGCTGAAGGTCACGAACCAGCAGGCCATAGCTGACCACCAGCACGTCGCCTGGGCCCAGTTGCGAGAGCGCGTGGTCTCGGTGCTCGAGCTCTGCGTACACGGTGAGCTTGAGCGACGGAGCGAAACGGGCGGCCTCTTCTTGCCAATTGAAGGCGACGCTGGTCGGAGCGACCACCAGCGCCGGCCCGAGCGTGTTGCGGTGCAACAGGAGCGCGAGGGCCTGCACGGTCTTGCCCAGACCCATGTCGTCGGCCAGCACCCCGCCGGCGCCCCATGCCGCAAGCGTGGCCAGCCACCGAAAGCCGTCGATCTGGTAGCTGCGGAGCTCGGCTTGAAGACCGTCGGGCGCTTCGAGCACCAGCGCCTTGGCCGCGGCGATGCGGGCCTCGAGGGCGCGCCACGCGTCGTCGGTCTCGAGGTGGCTGCCAACGGCCTCGAGCGCTTGAATTGCGCCCATCGCCGCGGGGCCGAGCTCGAAGCCATGCTTCGAGGCGTGGAGGTGATCTCCCAAGCGCTCGAGATGCAATCGCAGCGCTTCGGTCAGCTCGAGGTAGGTGTGGGTGTCGACCTGAAGGTAGCGATCTCGTCGTCGCACGGCGTCGATCAACCGAGCCAGCTCGACGCGTTCTCCTGCGACGTTCAGCTCACCGAGCACCCCGAACCACTCGCGACGCCGCTCGAGCACGACCTTGAGCGCCCCTGGCCCGTGGGCACCGAGGCTGCGAACCGACTTGCCCACCCACTCGAGCTCGAGCGGCGGCGCGTGGTGCGACACCACGTCGAGCAGCTCGAGTGCCTTCTGCGCGGCGTCGAAGCGAAATTGAAAAGGCAGATGCAGGGGCTCGGCCGACGACAGGGGGAGCCGCTCGCACAGGGCCCGCGCATCGTGTTGTTCGGCCCTGAGATCTCGCAGCGCGTGCACCGCCCGCTCCCCCCGGCGCAGGTGAACATCTCGAGCGCCGTCACCTGGCACCAGCGCGGGGCCATCGGGCAAAGGGCGAACCCGCACCTCGACCACCACGCCGCCCGTCTCCTCGACCTGGAGCCGCAGCACCATCGCGCGCATCGCGGGCACCGACTCGCCCATCACGCTGCGGGGCATCGAGACCGGCAGGTGCTGCGCCCACTTCGAGAGGGCCACCAGCAGCGCGGAGTGGCTCTCGGGGGGAAACACATCTCGCGACTGGTGAAGAACCTTGAGCACCGAGCGCATCTCGGGCTTGACCTCGAGCAGGGTCAGCCGTCGGGGCCCTTCGTCCCAGAAGAAGAGCACCTCGTGGGGGCTCGCGGTGCGAACCCGTTCACGCAGGCCGTCGGGCAGGGTCGCTCCGTCGACCCCGGGTCGCACGTGCACCGAGCCGAGGCGCTGTTCGGCCACCAGGCCCACCACCGCGCGCTCGACCCGGGCGGCGCGCTCAGGCGCATCGCGCAAGACCACGCGGGGGTGATCGACCAGCGCTTCGAGAAAGACCCGCGAGACGAACGCGTCACCCTCATCGCTGCCAGGCAGCAAGGAGGCCAACGTCGCGTCAGTGGGTGACAGCTTCGAGCCGTGCAGGCGCAGCAGCCCTTGCTTCGGCAGCTCGACCCACTTCGAAGGGCCTCGCTTGGTCATCGCCGCGACTTCGACACCCAGGGTGTCGACAATTCGAATGCCCCACGTCAGCGCCAGCCCGTGGGTCGCGGGGTCGGCCTCGAAGACCTGCTCAAGAGACTCCAAGGTGCGCTGCCAGGCTGGCCGCAGCAGGTTCTCGAGCGTCTTGGTCTGCGCCTCGGTACGGGCCTGCTGGCACCAGAGCAGCGCGCTGTCGAGGGCCGCCAAAACATGCACGCACTGGTCAAAACCGCACGAGCACTTCACGCTCGGCGGCGCCAGGGTCACCGTGGTCTCGGCCTTCTGAAAGGCCCCCGAAGGCCGGGTCTCGCTCGGCAGCACGTCACGCACCTTGAACCCCGGCAACGCCAGATCCACCGAGACTGGGGCGAGCTGCTCCAGCGGAGTGACCGAAGCCGGTATGGCGGCACGCAGCTGCAAGACGACGTCGAAGACCGCCCGGCCCGAGACGTCGTCGGGGGGCGTGAGCCTCGAAGTAACCGTGGCCCGGGCTCGAGCGACCGAGGCCTGCTCGGCGTCAATGAACTGCAGCACACCCGCCTCGAGGGCCACCCGCTCGGCCGAAGCCGCCAACCACTGCTTCGAGCGCTCGAGCTGGTCACGGCTGGCCAGCTCAATCAACCGCTTCTTGGCGCCGAAGACCCAAAGCGCCTCATGAAACCGCGGCGCGACGAACGGGGCAATCGCCTCGAAGCTCAGCCGCGAGACATGGGCGAGGTCGTTGGCGGCGAGCCAGGCCAGCAGCTGGGCGCGGGTCGCGAACGGGGTCATCACATCAACCCGGCTTCGAGGCCAGCTGGGCCACGATTCGCCGCAGATGGCTCGCATCGGTTCTGCCCAGGCGCTTTGCCATCGCCCCGTCGAGCGCAGCCTGGGCCGCCGAAACCGTCACCAGGGCGCGCAACCCGTCGGGCTTGATCGACACCTCGCACGCCCGCATGTCGGTCAGCGAGTCTTGCACCAGCACCAGCCCACCCCGCGCCAGCTTCTTGAGCTCTCTGGCACAGAACTGCTTGGTCACTCCAGCCGCGCGCGCCAACGCCTGAATGGTCACCGACCCACCACGGAGCTCGTACAGCAATCGCAGTGAAGGCAACGACACGTCGGCGAACCCCCGCGCCACCAACGCCGCGACGACCGCCTCTCGCTCGGCCTGCAGCACCGGCGAAAGCAGCATGAACAGCGGAGCTCCCTCGACTTCGCGCTTTGACATGGGCCACCCTCAAGTGCCAGGAATCGACACCTTGGGTGACCATATCGAACCGCGCACCCCCTGGAGCCTCAGATGCTGACCACCGTCGAGCTGCCAACCCGTGACGGCGCCTGCCGCACCTCGATTCTCACCCCAGAGTCGGGCACCGGGCCCTGGCCGGGCGTCATCTTCTGCATCGATGGTGGGGGGCCGCGGCACACCCTCGACGAGATGGCGCAGCGAATCGCGAATGGTGGCTACGTGGTCGCGGTGCCAGATCTCTTTCACCGGGTCGGGTCGGTGTTCGACCTGTTGCCAGAGGGCATGCCCAAAACCGCCAAGTCGTTGGTGGGCATGTTCGGCAACACTGCGTTTCGAGAGAAGTTTCGCTCGACGTTCTACGCCTCAGCGACCAACGAAGAGAACCTGAGGGCCGATATTGGCGCGGTGCTCTCGCACTTCAAGACCCTGCCCTCGGTTCGACCCGGCGCGGTAGGCACGACGGGGTACTGCATGGGCGGCAACATCAGCTTGCGGCTCGCCGGCCTGTTCGGCTCGCAGGTCGGCGTCGCCACCTCTTTTCATGGGGGCGGGTTGGCCACCCCAGCGCCCGACAGCCCGCATCTGGGGGCCAGCGCCATCACAGCCACCTTCTACGCCGGCTGCGCGGTAGACGACCCGACCTGCACCGACGAAATGAAAGCGACACTCGCCGCCGCGCTCACGCAGGCCAAGGTCGAGCACACCATCGAGACCTACCCGGGCGCGAAGCACGGGTTCGCCGTGCACGACACCCCTGCCTTCAACGCCGAAGCAGCCGAGCGGCACTATGCGGTGCTCGAGCGGTTGTTCGCGAAGCTCTAATCTCTCGAGGCGAGCGCTCAGCCCTGAGCGGGTGCCGGCTTGGTTGCGCTGTCGCTGGTGGTCGCCGGCTCGGTCTGAGGCTGCTGCGAGACCTGCTCGGCCTTGTGCGCCCGAATCGCGTCGCGGCGCTTGACCCACGCTTCTTCAGACGCGCAGCCAGTGCTCATCACCACCAACAGCCCAGCGGAAATCAGAAATCGACTCATGTTCGGCCTCACGGTTTTGGGGGGAATTCGGTCGCGCCAGACGCACTGACCGAAAACCCATTGCCGTGAGGGGAACCCTTTTCTGCGCTTTGAGTTACTTCGCGGCCTGCACTTCGTCACGGCGGTTGGCCGCCCAGGCATCTTCAGAGTGGCGGGGGTCGGCCGGCTTCTCGCTCCCGTAGCTGATGTCGTCGACCTGTGCGACCGAGACGCCGAGGTCGGTGAGGTACTTGCGCGCCACGCCAGCCCGTCGCGAGCCGAGCATCATGTTGTACTCGGTGGTGCCGCGCTCATCGCAGTTGCCTTCGACGCGCACTTTGAGGTTCGGGTGCTTCTTCAAGACCGAGCCGATCTTCTGCAGCGCATCTTGTGACTCGGGCTTGAGGGTCGCGGCGTCGAAGTCGAAGCGAATGGTCGCCGTCTTCAGCGCAGCCTCGAGGTCTTCACGGCCGGTCGGCAACTCAGGGGTCACGGCGGGCGCGACCTTCACGATCGGCGCGGCCGGGGTGTTCGAGGTCTCGGTGGTGTCGGCCACCACGGGGGGCTGGTGAGCGCAACCAACGGCCAACAACACAGGCACCAAGACAGCAATCAATCGGTTCATGGCATCTCCTTACGGGGCGAGTACGGCGAGGCTGCAATTTTCAAACCGGCATTTACCCGGCCTGATCGCAGGGGCAACAGGCAAATGACCCGGTGTCGGCGATTCGGCGCAGGCCCATCAGCGGCCTGAATCGAGCCGTTTGGCTCGGCCAGGGCCACACAGCGGCACTCCCGGAGAAGGGTGACCCGACGCTGCCCGCCTCGACGTGCCACCCGGAGTCACCACCAAATCGTCACAGTTGTGGTCAAACGGCTCGCCCGCGGGGGAGGCGAAGGCTGGTGGCGCCAATGTCGTTGGATATCCAACGAGGCTGGGCTACGCCCAGCGCATGTCTTCGGAGCTGCCCCCCGCCCTCGAATTCTTGCAGCAACTGTGGCACGTCAACCACGCCCTCGAACGGCTCTCCAGCCGCATGGAGCGCTCGATTGGAGTCACCGGCCAGCAACGGTTGGTCGTGCGGTGTGTCGGGCGCAACCCAGGCATGCTCGCCGGGCAGCTGGCCCAGGTGCTCCACCTCGACCGGGGCACCGTCTCAGCGACCGTGAAGCGGCTCGAGGCCAAGAAGCTCATCACGCGCCGCAGTGACCCGCGCGATGGGCGGCGGGTCTCGCTGCGGTTGACCAAGAAGGGCCAGGCGCTCGATCGCCCCCGAAAAGGCACCGCGGAGCACGCGGTCGAAGCGATGATTCGCAGCCAGCCCTCGTCGCAGATCGGCGCGACCCGCGAAGTGCTGCTCGAATTGGCCCAGCGGCTGCTCGCAGAAATGGCGTAAATCAGCGCGCATGGCCCAGCTCCCCTTCAAGGCCGCGTATTTCTTCAGACCCGGCTTCATTCAGCCGCTCCGGCATCACGTCGAAGGCCGGGCTCTCCCGGGCCATCTACAGCCTGATGGGCCCCTTCTACCCGCGGTGCTCCCTCGAAAATCGCGGCATCAAGGCGATCGCCACCGGTCGATCTCCTTGAAATAGTGGACGCAGCGTCTAGATATAGGCGCCCATGTGGATCGTTCGCCTCGCGTTACGCCGGCCGTACACCTTCGTCGTTCTCGCGTTGGTGCTGATGATCGGCGGCATTCAGGTCATCTCGAAGACGCCGACTGACATTCTCCCGAACGTCGACATCCCCGTCATCTCGGTGGTGTGGACCTATACGGGCCTGCCCGCGCAGCAGATGGAGCAGCAGCTGACCCAGTTCAGCGAGTTCTCGATCGCCGGCAACACCGCGGGCATCTCGAACGTGGTGAGCGAGACCTACGACGGCGTGAGCGTAATTCGGGTCTTCTTGCACCCGGGCACCGACGTGGCGGCGGCGATGGCGCAGATCACCGCTGCCTCGCAGACCATCTTGCGCCGCATGCCGCCAGGCACGATTCCTCCAATCATTTTGCGGTACTCGGCCTCGTCGGTGCCGATCGTGCAGCTCGCCTTCACCAGCGACACGCTCAGCGAAGCCGAGATCTTCGAACACGCGAACAACCGCGTTCGCACCGCGCTCTCGGTCATCCCCGGCACGCGCTTCCCTTTTCCGGCGGGCGGCAAGCAGCGGCAGGTGGTCGTCGACCTCGACCCGCAGGCGCTGCGTCAATACGGGCTGTCTCCGCAAGACGTGAACCTGGCGGTGGCCTCGCAGAACCTGACCTTGCCGACCGGCAGCACGAAAGTGGGTGAGCGCGAGTACCGCTTCGGTATGAACTCGAGCCCCGAGGCGATCTCCGCGCTCAACGACATACCCGTGCGTCGCAGCGATGGCCGCACCGTGTTTCTGCGCGAGCTTGCCTGGGTGCACGACGGGTTCGCGGTGCAGACCAACATCGCTCGTCGAGACGGGCAGCGCGCGGTGGTGCTCTCGGTGATGAAGACCGGCGAAGCCTCGACCATCGAGGTGGCCCACCAGGTTCGGGCGCTGTTGCCCACCTTGCAAGCCGCCGCGCCCGAGGGGCTCACCATCGAGCTGCTGGCCGACCAATCGACCTTCGTGTCGCACTCGATCGAAGGGCTGCTGGTCGAAGGCTTGATCGCGGCGGCACTCACGGCCGCGATGATTCTGATTTTTCTGGGCAGTTGGCGCTCGACCGTCATCGTCGCGGTGTCGATACCGCTCTCAGTGGTCGCGTCGTTGATTGGCTTGCGCGCGCTGGGCCACACCGTGAACGCGATGACCCTGGGAGGCCTGGCCCTGGCGGTCGGCATTCTGGTCGACGACGCCACCGTCGAAATCGAAAACATTCACCGCAACCTCGCGATGGGCAAGCCGCTGACGCGGGCGATTCTCGACGGCGCGCAGCAGATCGCCGTGCCCGCGTTCGTGGCCTCGCTGGCGATCAGCATCGTGTTCGTCTCGGTGGTGTTTCTCGAGGGGCCGGCGCGTTTCTTGTTTCTGCCGATGGGCCTCGCGGTGGCCTTCGCGGTGATGGCCTCGTACCTGCTGTCGCGAACGCTGGTGCCGACGATGGTGAAGTTCTTGCTGGCTGCGGAGGTCGGCCACGAGCCGCAGACGCTCGGGTTTTTCGGTCGGTTGCACGCCCGCTTCGAGCGAGGGTTCGAAGCGGCTCGCGACGCGTACGTGGGCTTTTTGGGCGCTGCTCTCGCTCGGCCCAAGACCGTGCTCGCCGTCTTCGCCTCGCTCGTCGTCGGCGCGGGAATGCTCGCGCTCTTCGTCGGCCGCGACTTTTTCCCCAAGATTGATGCGGGCAAACTGCGCCTTCACGTCGTCGCACCGGCAGGCACTCGCATCGAAGAGACCGAGGCGTACTTCGCCGACGTCGAGCGCGCGGTCTCAGAGCTGATCGAGCCCGCAGACCGAACCTTGATGCTCGATCAAATCGGTGCTCCCGGCGGGTACAACCTGGCGATCACCGACAGCGCCAACGTCAGCAGCAACGACGGAGAGCTGCTCGTCGTGCTCAGCGATGCGCGCACCCACAGCACTCAAGACTACGAGCGAATTCTGCGCCGCGAGCTGCCCACCCGTTTCCCCCAGCTGCAGTTCTATTTTCAGCCCGCCGACATCGTGACGCAGATCTTGAACTTCGGGTTGCCCTCGGCGATTGACGTGCAGATCTCCGGGCAGAAGCGCGACCTGACCTACGCCGCCGCTCGCAAGCTCGAGACCGCGTTGCAAAAAGTACCCGGGCTGGTCGACGTGCGCTTGCACCAGCAGGTCGATGCGCCGAAGTTTCAATTCGAGGTCGATCGCTCGCGCGCGGCCGAGGTAGGGCTCACCCAGCGCGACATCGCCAACAACGTGCTGCTGGCGGTCTCGTCGAGTGGCCAGGTGGCTCCGAACTTCTGGAGCGACCCCAAGACCGGCCTCTCGTACGCCGTCGCCGTACAGGTGCCTGAGCAGCGCATCGACTCGGTCGATTCAGTGCTGGGCATCGCGGTGCCGACGCCCAAGGGGCCTCAGCTGCTGGGTGATTTGGGCCAGGTCACCCGCCAGCGCACCCAGGTCTTCATCAGCCGGGTGAACGTGCAGCCGACGTTCAACGTGCGCGCCGACGTGCAAGACGTCGACCTGGGCGCGGTCGCCGGGCCCTTGCACGCGCTCGAGACCGAGGTGCGCAAGACGTTGCCCCCGGGTGCGACCATCACCATTCGCGGCCAGCTCGAGAGCATGGAGTCGGCCTTCTGGTCATTGGGCCTCGGCCTGCTGGTCGCGGGGCTGCTCGTCTACGCGCTGATGGTGATCAACTTTCAGTCGTGGCTCGACCCATTCATCATTCTCACCGCACTGCCTGGCGCCGCGGTCGGCATCGTGGTCTCGCTCTTCGTGACCCAGACGACCTTCTCCATACCCTCGTTGATGGGGGCGGTGATGAGCATCGGCGTCGCGACGGCCAACTCGATTCTGGTGGTGACCTTCGCCAACTCGGTGCGGGCAGAGGGGTTGAATTCGGTGCAAGCCGCGCTCGAAGCAGGCCGGGTGCGCTTGCGGCCCGTACTGATGACCGCGATGGCGATGGCGCTCGGCATGTTGCCGATGTCGCTCGGGCTCTCAGAAGGCGGAGAGCAGAACGCGGCCCTCGGTCGCGCCGTGCTCGGAGGCCTGGGCGGGGCCACCATCGCCACGCTTTTTCTCGTGCCCATCACCTACAGCCTGCTCCGCCGCACAGCGCACCAGCCCACCACTGACCCGGAGTTGGCCGAGCCCACAGACGCGGCCCCAAAGCTCGCCTTCGCCCGGGAGATTTCATGAACGCCGAACCAAAGATGGACGATGCGGTGCCCACTCCTCGACGCTCGTCGCTGCGCTGGGGCTTCGGCCTCGCGCTCACGGTCGGGCTGCTCGGCTTCATCGGCGCTCGCCCGAAAGTCGAGAAGGCCGCTCTGGTTGAAGCGCAACATCAACGGGCGCTGGCTCCGAAGCGGGTGCCGACCGCGAAAGCGACGCGAGGCCCCGCGGCCTTCGAGCTCACCTTGCCCGGCTCGGTCGCTGCGTTTCAGAGCAGCGTGGTCTACTCGCGTGGTGCCGGGTTCGTGCGGCGCTTCTATTTCGACCTGGGAGACAAGGTGAAGGCCGGGCAGGTGCTCGCCGACATCGAGTCTCCCGAGGTTGACCAAGACCTGAACCGCGCGCGCGCACGCGTCGAAGAGGCCGAAAAGAACGAGACCCTGAGCAAGGCCATCACCGAGCGCGCCGAGCGCCTGGCGAAAGAAGGCGTCTCGAGCCAACAGGTCGCAGAGGAGTCTCGCAGCCGACTCAACACCGCGAAGGCGTCGGTCGACTCGGCTCGCGCTGAACTCGACCGCCTGGGCGCCCTGCGGGGGTTCTCGAGAGTCACCGCCGGGTTCGATGGCGTCATCACCCGCCGGCTGGTCGAGAATGGCTCGCTGGTGAGCGCGGGCGTGACGCCGATGTTCGAGCTCGCGCAGGTCGAGACGCTGAAGGTCACGGTCGACGTGCCTCAATCGGCCGCTCCCTCGGTGGGCATCGGCACCGCCGCAGTGGTGTGGTTGCCAGGCGCACCCGCGAAGACGTGGCAGGCGAAGGTGAGCCGCACCGCCGGGTCACTCGACCCCGCGACCCGCACGTTGCGCGTCGAGCTGTTGCTTTCGAACGATGGCGCGTTGCTGGCGGGCAGCTACGTGCAGGTCAAGCTCAAGCTGGAGCACTCTGGCACTCCGCTGGTGATACCCGCGAGCGCGCTGTCGGTGCGGGCCGAGGGGCCACGGGTGTGGTCGGTCGAGAACGGGGCCCTGACGCAGCGAACGGTACAGCTCGGCCGCGACCTGGGCAAAGAGATCGAGGTCGTCGCCGGGCTTGAAGAAGGTGCCGTGCTGGTCTTGAACCCGACTGACGCGCTCGCCGTCGGCGCGCAGGTCGACCCTGTCGAGGCGGTACCCCGTGGCAAGTGAGCTGCTCGTCGCCGCGTTGATGCAGGCCCTCGTGGCGGTTGAGCCGATCGCGCCGCGAGCCGAGGCCGAACCGCAGGTGATGACCGTCACGCTCGACCAGGCGATTGCTCAAGCCGTCGAGAAGAACCCCCGGCTGGCGCAGGCGCTGTCGATTGCAGAGCGGGCCGAGGCCTCGGCGGTCGGGGCGCGCTCGCAGTGGTTGCCGACGGCCTTCTTGAACGCGGGGTTCACCCAGCTCGACGCCAATCGGGTGTTGGCCGATCGCGTGCTGGTGCCTGCGACCACCCTGGCGGCGAACCTGTCGATTCAGATGCCGCTGCTGGCGATCAACCGCTGGCTCGCGTCGGGTCAGGCTGAAGCAGCGCTCAAAGCCGAGCAACTCGGCGCCCATGACATTCGCCGCTTGGTGACCGGGCTGGTCGCCCGCGCGTGGTTTCAGGTGCGCTTGCAGAGCCAGCTGGTCGAGGTGGCAGATCGCGCGGTGCAGACCTCGACCCGTCAGCTCGAGCTGGCCACGGTGCGGGGGCAAGGTGGGTTGGGCACCCGGCTCGACGTGCTGCGCGCCAGCCGTGAGCTCAAAGACAATGAGAACCGCCGCTCTCAGTCGCGCGCTGATTTGATCGCCGCGAAAGAGACCCTGGGCGCGGTGATGGGCCTCGAAGTGCCTGCGCAGGCCGCGGGAGAGCCGGGGTTGCCTTCAGCTCCGCTGACGAATGAGGTGCCGACCCTGGTGCGCGAGCGCGACGACGTGAAGGCGGCGCAGGGCCGGGTCGAGGTGGCCGAGCGGAGGGTCAACGAGAGCTGGACTGACTATTTGCCGTTGGTCGTGGGCGGGTTCACGCCGTTCGTGCAAACTCCGGCGACGCCGACGCAGCCGAACGTGGGCTTCACCGCGACCGCGACGCTGAGCCAGCCGCTCTATGACGGGAGCGCGCGCTCGGCCTTGTACCGAGATCGCCGGGCCTCGTTGCACCTGGCCGAGGGGCAACGCGACGAGCTGCTGCAACGGGCGCTGGCCGATGCGCGCACCGCGCTGGCCCAGGTGACCGAGCGAGAACGGGGCGCTGCGGCGGCTTCGGAGTCGGCGAGCCTTGCGGCCGAGGCGCTCCAGCTGGCGCAGCTCTCGTATCAGCAAGGCGCGGGTACGAGCATCGAGCTGGTCGACGCCGAGCGCTCGGCGCGTGACGCAGCGACCAATGCGAGTACGGCGCAGGTGGTCTCTGAGCTGGCGCGGGTTGATTTGCTGGTCGCGACCGGTCGCTGGAGCCCGGCGAAATGAGCACGGGCCGCCGCGGCGCGAGGGGTGTCCGCGCGGTTGCGAGGGGTGTCCGCGCGGTCGAGCCGGGCGAAATGACCAGCTGCGCGACAGATCTCCGAGCTGGCGTGAGTCGCGACCGATCGCTGGAGCACGAAACGACCACGGTCCACCGCAGCGCGAGAGATCTCCGAGCTGGCGCGAGTCGCGACCCTAGCGCTGGAGCCGGCCGAAATGACGCGAGGTCTCCGACCTGGCGTGAGTCGCGACCGAGCGCTGGAGCCTCGCGTATGACGACGCCTCGCCGCGCTGGCCGGCCTCGCTGCAACGAGAGCCACCAGGCCATTCTCGACGCGGCGGTGGCGCTGCTCGAGCAGGGCTCGTGGCGAACGCTCACCATCGAGGGCATCGCGGCGAAGGCGGGGGTGTCGAAGCAAACGGTGTACAAGTGGTGGCCGACCAAGTCGGCGCTGGTGATGGAGGCCTACGCAGGCTCGTTCGGTGAATTTACGCCGGCGCCCGATTCGGGTGATTTCGCCGCCGACCTTCGCGAGTTCACCCGCCGCTCGCTGCGCACGTTGAGCCGGCCGTCGATGCTGCGGCCCCTGACCGGGCTGCTCGCCGAAGCGCAGTTCGACGACGATGTTCGCCGTGACATGCGAGAGCGGTTCTTGGCCGCTCGCCGCGTGCACTGGTACGAGCTGTTCAAGCGAGGCATCGCTCGGGGCGAAGTGCGCAAAGACGTCGACGTCGAGCTGACGTTGGACCTGCTCTTCGGCCCGATTTGGATGCGAATGCTCTTTCGCCACGGCAAGCTCGACGCGGCGCTGGCCGACGCGACCGCCGACCATGTGCTGCGCTCGATTGCGCCCCCCGCTCGCCGTGAGCGAAGGGCGAAGCCCGAAGTGGGTCGGACCAAATCGGGTTAGAGCGGCGTCAGCGCACGCGCGAACACCTCGTCGGCGACCTTCTGGCCGACCGTGATGCCCGAGGTCTTGTCGAACACCCAGTGAATGCCCAGGTAGATTCGGCTCTGGCCGTTCTCTTCTTCAGCCTGCGAGAGCTGGGTGTAGCTGCGCTTCACGACCGGGCGCGGGTTGCCGCTGCCGTCTTTGGTCTGGCCGTTGTACTCGTCAGACACGAAGTCGAATGCGATGTCATCGGTGCCATAGAAGTTGCGCAGCATCTGAAACAACGCGCCGCCAAAGCCCGCGTGACCTGACGGGTAGCTGGGAAACGGCGGCGTGAAGTTCGGGCCCTGGGCGTTCGACGCAGGCGCTCCGTACGGGTACCAGTTCGCATCGGCGACCAAGCTGCCAGTGCCACCCGCGGCGCCGCGAATACCGCTGATGGGGCGCCAGAGGTTGTACTCGTACTTCGCGTCCCAAATGGCGATGCCGGTGTCGGCCATCGCCAGGTTGATCAACGCGAGCAACCGCGCCAGCTTCACCGCGTCTTTCGAGGTACCCATCTTGTCGGCGATCACCATCGCGATCTGGTTGTACAGCCTCGGAGGTGCGCACAAGCTCGGGCGGCCGTCGTAGGCCCAGAACACGCCGATCTCGGTTTGCTCGGCGGTGCGGGTGGTTGCGGTGTGCGTCACGTCGCCACCGAGCTGCTTCACTTCGTTGAACGCGGCCGCGTATTCTTGCGAGTCGAGCGCGGGCGGCGGAGGCGGGCGAAACTGATCAGCTGACGCGATCACGAACGGCGTGACGTAGCGCCAGTAGTAGCCGAGCGCGACCTTGTTGCCGGTCAGCGGGTCGGGCTGCCACTGCCCCGGGCCCGTCACGAGTGGTACATCAGTGCCTACCTTCGGCTCCTTCGCCACCGAGCCGTCATTGATGCGCGAGGCGAGCACGAGCTGCGCTGCCTTGTGCCCCGCAGCGACGCCCGCTTCTTTCTCGGTCGAGCTCAGGGCGGCCATGTCTTTTGAGAACTGCGTGTCGAAAGTCGGCGCTTGCGACGGGTACATCGCGACCAGCGCGTCGTGCGCGGCTGCGGCGACGGCGGCGGTGGTCGACGCGTTCTTCGCGTGGGGCATGCCGACGAGGCTGTTGTACTTCGTCGACGTCGCGTTCATTGCTTCGAACACCGCGAGCTGCACGATCGCAGTCGAGCGGCTCGCGCGCGTGGGCCCCAGCTGCTCACCAAAGACGCGCGCATCAGGCGGCGTCACCGGCGTGTGATCCAACCCCGTGGCGTCCATCGCCATCGTGTTCCAGTGGCGAATCATCGTGTAGGCGGTGACGTTCTTCAGCTCGGCTTCGGCCGCCGAAGTCTGGTCGACCGCCAGCGTTTCGTCGGTGCTGCTGTCGGGCACTCCACAACCAGTCACTGCGAGGAGACAACCGGCGTACAGCCCAACAACGCGTCTGACGTTCAAGAGAACCTCGGGGGAAAACGAGTTGAATGAGCAGGTGCGTGTAAGTGGCCCGGCGTCGCACCGTCAAGATGGAGGGCGCACATTGCACTCTTCGCTCGTACGAATTCTCACTCGAGGTGAAGGCTGATGTGGGCAACGAGATTACACCGAGCGCTGTGAAGAAAAGCGCTCCACCGAGAAAGTTGAACCGCTGCGCGCAGAGCGAGTTGGCGACTTTGAAATTGAAGTTCGAGCAATCGCAGCCTTCACTTCGGCGATGCGCATCGTGTGGGTCGTCGCCCTGGTCAGTTGCACCGTTTTCGCCGCACCTCCCGACGCGCCGGCCGATGCGCCTCCTGAGATTCGAGCGATCTTCGAGAAAATGCATTCGGGCAAACCGCCCACCATCGATGAGCAGACCGCGCTGCGAAATTGGATGGGCGCTCGCGCTCGCGGTGAAACCCCGCGAAACGGGGTGCCCGCCGGCACGCTCGGCACGATGCCCGCCGATATTCAGGAGCTGCTCTCGAAGCAACGCCGCGGAGAGACACTCACGCCTGAGGACATCGCGAAGATACGCCGCTTCGGTGAACAGACCGACGCCAACAAAGACGCCATTCTGAGCGACCTCGAGCGAAAGAAGCGCGAGCTCGAGGCAGCAAGACCGACCGGCAATACCCAGCGCAGCAAGATCTTGGGGCCCTTGAAGGGGGAGCTGGTCATCACGCTGACCCAGAGCATGACCACCCGCTCTGGTCGCGACAGCGGTGACAGCTCGACCTCTGGCGGCATCACCGTGCCGGTCGAGTTTCGCATCTCGACCTTGGCCAAGCCGTTCGAATTTCTGCGCACCGTGCCCGACGAGGCCTTCATGCTCGAGGCGTTGACCAAGGGCTCGACCGGCGCAACGGGCAGCGTGACCAACCACACCAGCGGTCATGCCGAGAGCATTACCACCGACTCGACCAACTCGTTCATCGCCAGAGATGCGTTGATGGTGACCTCGAAGATGACGATCGACCCGAAGAAGAAGCGACCGAGCTGGGTGATCACCGCCGCCATCACTGGCAAGTCGACCATCAGTGGCACCACCACCACTTCAGACGGCACTCACAGCCTCTCTGGCTCGAGCGACAAGGCCGGCGCGCCCTGGCAGGGCTTGACCATCGACAGCCTCGACACCTCTGCCGCCGCGCCAGGCCTCGCGGCGTACGGCGTCGACGTCGCCTCGATGCTGCCTGCGTACATCAAGAAGGCCATCGACGACGCGACGGTGAGCATGCCGCTCGAAGCGCTGAAGAAGGGCCTGGCCAGCGGAGGTCGCTTCGAATTCGTGGCCAGCTCGACGTGGCAGCTCAACGAGACCCAGGGCGAGGGCACCGCGCTGACCAAGACCAAGCTCGACGTCACCTACCGCTTTTTGAACGAAGCCCCCGAGCTCGACCTGTTCGTCGACTTCAAAGAAGACCTCGATTCGTGGCTGCCCAAAGCCGATCTCGAGAGCGTGACGACGCCCGGCAACGCGCTGCACGTGACCGCGCGCCTGGGAGCGAAAGACAGCGGGTACCTGCCCGCGCCAATGAAGATTCGCACCTTGACCTTCGAGCTCACCGACACCTCGAAGATCGATGGCCGCTGCCTCAACGTCCCGATTCCTCCCACGAGCGACCCGTCTGACCTCGACTTCAAGTTCGCGGCGAACAACGGCAACCCCCACGAGCTGGTGGCCCCCGGCAAGCAGCGTCTGGTGGTGACGCCAGATCAAGACTCCGGCCTGGCGACCATCGAGAGCTTCGACTTCGGCGGCTTTTCGGTGCTTACCGTGACCGCTGAGCTGGCCGACGGGCGAACGCTCAAAGGCCACCGCGCGAATCACGCCGAGACCGAGATCACCCTGCCCGACCGCGAGCCCGGCAAGCACATCGCGAAGGCCTGGCTCAAAGACAAGAACGTCTCGAGCGAAGACGAAGACGTCGAAAAACCGAAGTGGACGATCAACACCCACCCCGGTGACGGGTTGTCGGCCTACGAAGAATACCGGGGCGTGCGCATGAAAGACGGGCACCGCCGCCTCGACCCCGCCAAGCAGGAGCTGTTCATCGAGAACTTCATGGCCGAGAAGCCACGTGGCGGGTTCGCGAAGTTCAGCGGTCTGACCGACGTGGTGATCGTCGAGCTCTCGTCGGGTCAGCTCGGGCCGGAGCGCATCGTCAATGCCAATGGCGCAGAGCATCGACTCGGCCGGCAACACGCGCTGCGAATTCGCAGCAAGACCCTCGATGGCGACACCTGTGGAGAAGAGCCGCAGCTGACCAGCGGCCTGCCCTCATCGCCCAAAGACGCCGTCGTGCTGTGGCTCAAGGTTGACGCTCCGGGCGACATCAGCACCTGCGTCGCGCACGAAATCGGTCATGGCGTCGGCATGCTGCACCACGGCTTGTCGGAGACCCAATTCGACGGCGAGGTGAATCACCTGCTCGCTGGAGGCAGCATCGAGTGGCGAAAGTTCGACCGCAGCCTCCTCTACACCACCTGCGTTGGGGCCGGCTGCAAGCCCGCGCGCAGCGACGCGGCGGTGAAGTGGTTCGACGCCACTGGCCGCGAGGTGCCGCCGGTCTACACCATCGAGCAGCTGCGCACGTACCCGGTCGGAGTGCCCAATGGCCCGGGCTCCGGCGACCTCGATTGTCTGATGTCGTACGGCGACTTCTACCAGGCGCGCTTCAACCCCACGGGCTCGACCGCCATTCTGTATTTGACGCCCGAGCAGCCACCCCCAACGAAAATTTGCACCTCGGTTGCAGGCACTCACTACAACGAGAAATACCCGACCCTGTATTTTGGTGAAGCCAGCGGCCGCTTGGCGCCCTGCGCGGCACATCTGCGAATCAAGAGCTACTGAACTGCTGGGTCGTCAGCGTCGCGGCAGGAGTGCTACAGCGGTCATCCCCGATGCAGCCGCCTGATCTTCTCGAACGAAGCCTCTTCATCACGCGCTTCGGCCAGAGCGACGTCACCAATCGCCCGGTCAAGCGGCTGCATGCCCTGGCCTCGAGCGCGCCGACCGACTCCATCGATACCTCGGTTGAATGGCTCGAAGACATGCTGGGCTGGCTGTTCGAGCCGGGCCGAATACCCGGCAGGCTCGTGGCTGAGAGCGAGCTGCAGGCCAGAACCCGGGTGCTGCTCGAGCTGCTCACCGAGAGCGACGTGGTGCGCGAGCGGGCGCGAAGCTCGGTGTCTCGCGTTCTGGGCCAGACCACCGCGACCCGCCTTTTCACCGATACCGGGTTGCCCACGCACCCCGGGTTTTGGCGTGAGCTCTTCGACCGCTTCGGGCGGCAGGTGTTGCCCGAGCCGCCAGTGGGCCGTGATTTCTCGCGCTTCGTGACGCGCCTGGTGTCGTCGCCGCACGTGACCCGGTGGCTGGGCGAGCTGCCCCAGCCGCTGCGGCACCGGTTCTCAGAGCTGCTCGGCCTGGGCCAACTGACCCGCGTGCTGCAGCCTGCGATGAACGAAGCCGCGTTGTTGCTCGCGGCGCGCTTGGCGATGCTCGGCACCAGCGATGACGTACGGCGGCGGGTGCCGAACCTCTCGGTGGCCGAATCTCCATTTCTGGCGTTGCAGGCGCACCTGCCCGGAGCGCTCGACGCCTCGCTACCGCTCAGCAAGATCGATCAAGACCTGGCCAAGTGCCGCGGGGTGCTCAACCGCGTGCATTCGGCGCTCGAGGCGACCGGCATCAGCATCGACCTGGTATTTCGGCTCGAGCTGATGTCGAAGAGCCTGACCCGGCTCGAGCTGTTGCTGCACATCGCCCGCGGCACCGAGGCCCAGAGTGAGCCTGCGTGGTTGCGGCTCGAGCGTTCGCTCATCGAAGGTGCGTTGATCGATCGCAGCCTGATGGCGCTGTTGCGGGCCAACACCAACCTGCTCGCGCGGCGGGTCGTCGAGCGCGCCGGTGACGCGGGCGAGCACTACATGACCCGCACCCGAGACGAACAGCACGCGATGCTCGGGTCGGCGGCGGGGGGTGGCGCGCTCACCGCTCTGATGGTGCTGATGAAGTACATGGTGATGTGGGTCGGCCTGCCACCCTTGTTCAACGCCCTGGCCATCGGAGTGAACTACGGCATCGGCTTCGTCGCGATGCAGCTGGCGCACTTCAGCCTCGCGACCAAGCAACCATCGATGACGGCGGCGGCGTTGGCGGGGGCGATCGCCAATCAAAACGACAACGACTTCGAGCCCCTGGTCGATCAAGTCACCCGGGCCTCGCGTACCCAGCTCTTCGCGCTGTTCGGCAACGTCGGCATCGTCATACCGGTGGTGTTCGCGATCGACCTGCTGGTGCGCCTCGTGTTCGGTCACCACGTACTCGACACGAAGTACGCGCAGCACATCGTCGAGTCGCACCACCCGTTGAAGAGCGCCACCGTGATCTACGCAGCGGTGACCGGCATCTGGTTGTGGGCCGCGAGCCTGATGGGCGGCGCGGTCGAGAACTGGTTCGTGCTGCGTGAAATGCCCGGAGCGATTGCTTCGAACCGGTTGCTTCGACGGTTGATCGGGGGCCAGCGCGCCGCACAGCTCGCCCGCTTCATGCGCCACAACATCAGCGGCTTCGGCGGCAACTTCGGCTTCGGCCTGTTGCTCGGCATCATGCCCTCGCTCTTTCAGATGATCGGCGTGCCGCTCGAGGTTCGCCACGTCACCTTCGTCTCAGGGCAGCTGACCTACGCGGCGACGGCCCTGGGGCCATGGGTGACGACCGAGCCCGATTTTCTGTGGGCGCTGCTGTCGATACCGCTGGTCGGGTTGCTCAACTTCGCGGTCAGCTTCGCGCTGGCGATGATCGTCGCGCTCAACGCGCGAGGCAAGGGCGTCAGAGATCAGGCGGCGCTGACGTTGGCGGTGCTGCGGCGGCTGGCGAAGCGGCCCGGTGAGTTCATTTTGGCTCCGAAGAATTCGGCTGCAGAGTCGAGTGACGTGGCCGCAGCGCCCAACGCGTAGTGGTTCGTGGTTCGTGGTTCGTGGTTCACCATGAGAGGTACGAGTGCGAGTCGGCCAGGTCTCTGAGCGGTCTTCTTTCGAGGGCCGCGGCCGCGACGTCACGGCACCACCAGCTGGTTCGCATCGCCGCGCGTGTCGGCGACCGCGGTCACGCTCACCGCATCGCCGATGGCCGGCGCAGGCGAGAGCCCCGCGGTCGAGAAGACCGTGATGCCGGCGCGTTCTCCACCGGCCGGGTCTTCGATGAAGAGCGTGCGCTGCTTGCTTTGATTCACTGCGACGCCGACGACGATGCCGCGAACGGTGACCGTGGGCTTGCCTGCTGGGTAATTCGTCTGCAGCGCTTGAATGTCAGTGGTGGCAGCGGGCGTCACGGCCCCCACCGGGTCGCTGCCTACTCCGACTCCGGCGCACGACGCGAGGGCCAGGCTGTACGACGTCGTGCCGTCGGTGAGCAAACGGCTCGACCACACGCCGGTGATGCTGGTGAGGGCGACACCATTGAATTGCGCGGCACACGTGCTCATGCCTGACCCGAGCAGCACGAAGGTATCGACCAACACGATGTGCGCAGCGCTGTCGCTCGCCGCAAAGCCGTCGCAGACCCCCATGAAGATGTTCGGGCAGTGATCGGCATCAACCACGGTGTTGCTCGACATCGTCGCGACTTGCACGGTGACCAGTTGCCCTACGCGCCTTTGGGCGGCGGTGCCTGCGTCGAGGCTTTGAGTGCGCGCCAACTGCGTCGCATCGGTCACGACCCACGGGGCCGGCAGCCGGTTGTTGCTCGAGAGCACGGTGACGCCTCGAGGTATGCCAGCGTCGCTCGGAGCTGCCCCCGCATCTCGAGCGGCCGCCCCGCCGTCGCGCGCACCGACTCCAGCGTCGAGCGGTGAGAAAAAAGGTGGCGCTGCTTGGGTCGCAGACGCCGGCCCAGGCGTCGGGTCACACGCGACCGCCAGCACCGACGCGGCCATCGCCAACACTCGAATGGTGGTTTTCAATTTCGCACCCTCACGATGAGCTCACCCTGCAGCGGCGCCACGCGCGACACGGCCGTGCCGAAACGGTTCGTCGCCCCGGGCGTGTAGGCATCTGTGAGGGCCGTCGGCGTGGTGCTGTTGAGGGCGTTGACCACCAACCCGATCAGCTCGATTCGCGTTTGTTTGAGCTCGAAGAGCTGCCCGACGTTGTACCGAACCTGCAAGTCGATGGTGAGCTGATCGGGGTTGCGAAGCTCAGACCACTGCGTCGGGTCGTTGAGGTTCGGGGTGCCCGTCGTCGTGTCGTTCGGGTAGCCCGTGCCCCGCGGCGACCGAATCACCCGCTGAGTCTCTCCAGGAGTCGGGTTGGGGAAGGTCTCCCACATCGGAGTGCCAGTGTAGAACTGCACCCGCAGGCCCAAGTCGAGCCCAAACGACGTTCGATAGGCCACCGAGGCTTTGAAGGTGTGCCGGCGGTCGTCAGAGACGTTGCCCTCGTAGAACTTCGTGTACCGCGGGTTGAGCAACAGCCCTGAGAAATAGTCGTCGACGGTGCCGGTGGCGAACGAGAGCGTGTAGCTCGCCAGAATGTCGAACTTGCCCGGCGTCGCCTGAACCCACACGTCGACGCCTTTGTACTCGCGCCACGCTTGCTTCGTGGTGTGCGCCACCAGAATGCTCTGCGCGCTGCCATTGGCGTAGCCGACCACCCGGGCGCCCGTCGGGTCGTAGATTCGATTGGTCTCCTCGTCGGCCCACATGTTCGAGTACCGGCGGTAGGTGAAGTCGAGCCCAATTACGCTCGAGTCGAAGATCTCACGTTTGATGCCCACCGCGACCTCATCGACCGATGGTGGCGCGCTGCGCTCGATTGAGCGATTGCCGCCTGTTTGCTGGCAGCCCGCCATCTGCACATTCAACTGACAGTTGGGGAAGGTGCCGTTGCCGAACGTCGCGGTGACCTGGGTCAGCGCGGGGTTGGCGTGCTGCGCGACGAGAATGTTGCCCACGTCGTTCGAGCGGCCGTAGTGCGCGGTGACGATGGTCTTGCGGTCTCCCATCAAGTCCCACGTGGCGCCGAGGCGCGGGCCGTAGCCGGTCAACGTGGCGACGCGCGCGCCACCGTTGCCAGACAGCCAGCCTTGATCGAAGCGCATGCCGCCCATCACCGTGAAGTAGCGGTTGAGCTCCCACCGGTCTTGAAGAAAGAGGCCCATGCTCGTCACCGCGCCGAATGAGCGCTGGGGCGCGAGCTGCCCATCTGAGTTGTAGAAGTCGACGTGTTGGTTGCAGAACGCGAACGTCGCCGCGTTCGTCGGGTCGCACACGCCGCTGCGATCATTGTAGCGCTGGGTGGTGGTGACGCCCTGCAGCTGCACGCTTCGTTGAGCCGAGAGCTGAACACCGCCCTTGAGGTGATGAGCTCCGAGCTTCCACGTGAGCGTTGGGTCGAATTGAAAACGCTGCTTCGACTCGTTCAAGAAATTGCCCGGGTTGTCAGACGAGATTGACCCCGCCGCAAACTGCGTCACGCGCTGGGTGCTGTCGGTGTGCGAGACCAGACCCGTGCTTTTCTCGCCGCCCTGGTCGACCTCTTTTTGCGTCACGCCGGCCTGCACTTGAAGAAGCAGGGTGTCGGTGAACTGGTGGTCGTAGTTGGCAATGAGAAAGAAGCCGCCGCGATCAATTTTTTGCTCGGCGTCGAGGGTGACCGCGCTGTTGCCGATGACGTTGTCGATGGTGTTGTGGTCGTAGTTGAACGCGAGCGAAATGCGGTCGTTGGGCGTCGCTTGCCAGGTCAGCTTCGCGCGAAAAAGCGTCGTCTGTGTGTCAGTGCCGCGCACCTCTTGCGGCGAGTAGAACGTCGACACCAGGCTCTCGCGGCGATTGAAGTTCGCTTGACCAGAAATCGAGAACCACAACTTGTCTTTCACCAACGGCCCGCTGAGCACGGCCACCGGTGAGTAAAAGTACGACTGTGGCAACTTGGTTTGATTGTCGGCTCCGTACACCCCAATGAAGCCAGGCTGACTGCCGGGCACGGCATTTTGCGCCGTCATCCACGGAGGGCTGGCGGTGAGGTTCAAGTCGTACTTGAAGGCATTGCTGCCGCTCTTGGTGACCGCGTTCGTCACCGCGCCCAGGGCGTTGTATTGCGCGTCGAAGCCGCCCGTAATGACCTCGAACTGGTCGACCGCGTCGTAGTTCATCGGCGCGGTGATGCTGCCATCGGTGATGTCGGTCGTGTCCATGCCGTCGACGTAGAACTTGCTGAACCGCGCGAGGCCACCGCGCGTTGACGGCCGAGTGCCAGGGCCCACGCCAGCGGCCTGCGAGGCAATGCGCTCGACTTGGTGAAAGATGGGTGTTTGAGCGGCCTTCTCGAAGGTGAAGACCGTGGTGGCTTGGGTCGATTCGGTCGACATCACCGGGTTCGCGGTGGCGACCACCTCGACCACCTCGCCCTCGATCTCGGAGGTCTGCAGCTTCACGTCGACTTTGGTGGTGCGCCCCAGGTTCACCACGATGCCGCTCTCGCGCACCTTGGCGAAGCCCTCCACGGTGACCTGCACCACGTAGTCGACGCCGGGCGCCAAGCTCTCGAAAGCGAAGGTGCCGTCTTTGGCAGTTTCACGCACCGCGGTGCCGAGCTGCGCGGTGCCGCTCAAGCTGACCGTGATGTACGGCAGCGCGACGCCGGTGGGGTCGGTCACCTTGCCGGCGATTCGGCCCGTGGTTTCGCCAGCACCCCATGCGACCGATGACACGAGCACCAACACCGACACCCAAGCAGCGCGCTTCATTGCGACACCACGAAGATCGTGTTGAACGCGACCGGGGCGGCGGTGGTGATGTCGACGTCTTTGTCGCCGCAGGTGCCGCCGTTGCAGATACCGGTGAAATCACCCGGTACTTTGCCTGCAGGCAATCGCCAGCTGTGGAGCCTGACGATCGGTGAATACCCAGGTTCGCCGCGCTTGAAGGGCAACAAGACGACCTTCGCGTCAGTGGGCTTTGCGAAGGTGGTGGCACCGGCGGGGTCGAGAATCACGCCCTCCATCGCGACGAGCTCGCCCTTGTCGCTGACCGGCACCGGTCCTCCGTCGAGGTAGGTGAGAAGCAGGTCTTTGTACCAGCCGTAGGAGACGGCGAGCGTGAAGTCGGGGTTCGAGGGCGCGAGCGGCGCGGTGGGGTCGATCGCGGCCCACAGCTGAGGTTGCGGCGTGACCGTTTCGTCTGCGGTGACGTTGAATTTCGTTGAAGCGCTGCCTTTGTACGCAACCGCCTGGGCGTCTTTGAGATCGTTGCACGAATACGGGGCGGTACCGGCAATGGGCACCACGTTCACGAATGGGTTGACCACCACGCTCGCCACGCGGCTCGTCAGGGGCAGCGCCGTAAAAAGGGGGAACTGGTTGCTGAGCGAGTAGGCGTCTCGCATGGATTGAAAGTCATCGTTTGGTTTGCAGCGCCCCTGACCAAACGAGAAGACCGGCGCGAGGTCGGCCGCTTTGATTGCCGGGAGCGCGGTCGTGCTGAGCGAGCCCAAGTTGTAGAAGAAGAGGGGTGCCCCGCCCGCAAAGCCTTGCTGGGAGGGGTAGCAGGGGGCGCTCCCGCATCGGCCGGGCAGAAACTTGGCGTCGAAGACCGAGGCATCGATGAACCCCTTGTATTCGTCGGGGAGCGACGGCCCAGCGGCGCCGCAGGAGGCGAGGCTCAACAGTGCAGCGAAGGAGAGAACGGTTCTCATGCGGCCGCGCGCTAGCACGTCTGGGGGCGCACCGATTGTGAAGTTGCGGTGACCTCGTGGTTCGACAGGCTCACGATGAGAGTTGGCGACGCATCGAATGCGATTTACGAGCGCGACTCGGCCAGGTCTCGCAGCGCCACCACCGTCTTCCAGTTTCGAATGGTGCTGATGGTCTTCAACTTCGAATCGAAGAACGCGTTGGTCAGCTTGCTGCGGCCAACCCCGTTGGGCAGCAGCAGGTACAGCTCTCGGCCCGACGCGGCGACCACATCGGGCGCGAACTTCGCCGTGTCCATCGCCTTGAGAGCGATTACCGCCGGCAGGTCAGCGAGAAAAGCGACATGCAAGAACGCCGCATCATGCGCTGAGAGGTGCGGGTTGTTCTTCACAGCCGCGGCGAGATCCTTGGCGGTGCGCAACACCACGGGCGATCGAACCTGATGCCGTTTTTCAAGCGCAGCTGAAACCAGACCGGGCACCTTCGCTGCGACCGATGCGCTGGCATCGAAAACCACGTTCCCGCTCTGAATGTAGGTGCTGACCTGGCTAGCCCCCGCGGCCTCGAACACGGCCACCAGGTCTTTCATCGCCAGCCGGTTGTTGCCGCCGACGTTGAGGCCTCGGAGTAACGCAATGTAGGTCTGAGCCGCCATTTGGGCCTCTGTAGCGCCCTTCGAGAGCGTGCGCGACGCCGAGCCGGTTCGCCCCTACAGTGCGCCGTAATGTCCGACCGGGTCCCGCTGCTCGAGGCTCAGCTGCGCAAGACGCTGGAGAGCCGCAGCACCCAACGGGTGTTGCTCTCTGGTGCAGAAGGCGTCGGGCGCTCGCACGTGCTGCAGCAGGCAGGCACCGCCGAGATGCCGGTGCTGCGAATCGAGTGTGGGCGGGGCCGAGCGAGTGCGTTGATCTTGCGCGCGATGTTGTCGACCAGCAGCACCAACGAAGAGGTGCTCTGGCAAGTCGTTCAGCAAGCACCGCAGCTGGCCTCGCTCGAGCCCGACCGAAAACAACTGGCCGCCGAGCTGCTGGGGTCGCTGGTGGGCATTCGCCGCTCTGATTTTCGCAGCCATCGCCTCGATGAAGACGCTCGCCGTGAAGGCGCGTTTCTCGAGCTTGCGCGGTGGGTGACCGAGCGCGCCCTGGCCGGGGGGCTGCTGCTGGCCTTCGACGATGCGCACCGCTGCGACGATGATGGCATCGCGTTGATCGAGCTGCTCTCGCAGCAAGAGACCCCGATGCCGCTGTGCCTGGTGGTCTCGTACGATGGCGCACCAGAGCGGCTGAGCCCCGCATTTCGCGCGCGCCGAGAGCTGTGGGCGAACGATGCGCGGTGGCAGCAGGTCACGGTGAGGGCTCCGGCACCGGCGGCCGTGGTCTCGATGTTGACCGAGCTCGGAGCGTCGGGGGCGAGCGCGCAGGCATTGTGTGATCAGGCCGAGGGCAACCCCAGCCTGGCGATGGGGCTGTGGCGATTCTGGCAATCGCAACCTGAGCTCGCGGTGCCCGAGCTGCCGATGACGCTCGATGGGTTGCGGGTCGCTCGGGTGAAGCTTTTGGGCGAAGACGTGGCACGCGCGGCGGCGACGCTGGCGGTGCTCGGCGGAGTCGCTCCGCTCGCGGCCCTGGCGACCATCGACCCGGGGTTGCCGCTGGCCTTGCAGCGCGCCTCGATCGCCGGCCTGGTGACCTTCGAGCGTCGCGGGCCCCTCGAGGTGTGCCGGTTCACCGACGTGCGGGTCGTGCCGGGGTTGGGCTCGGGGGTTTCGTCGGCGCAGTCACTGGGCATCAAGGTGACCGCCGGTGCGTGGGCCGCTGAAGCCCTCGAGCAGCTCGAGCCAGACGCCTTTGGCCCGGTGGCCGATGTGTTGGTGCCCTTGGCGGGGCCGGCGCTCGACGGCACGGTGGCCTCGGTGTGGCTCGAAGCGTGGGCCGGAGTGGCTCCAGGGCGCGCCGAGGCCGCGGCCCGGCTCGAGTCGGCGCTCGTGCAGGCGCACGGGGTGCGGCGCCTGGTGCTGTTGCGACGGCTGGCAGAGCTGAAGTTGTTTCTGGGGCACTCGGAGGAGGCGCTGGCCTCGTTGCAGACGGTCGGTCGCACGGTGATGACCAATGCGCGTCAGCCGCGCTCGCGAGCGCTCGATATCTTAGCGGCGCAACCCCTGGGCGTGCTCGACCGGTGGGACACGCTGACCCCCACCGAGGCGCTGCTGGCGATCGAGCTCACCAAAGGCGAGTGCCTCTCGCACCTGCTGCGGCGCGAAGAAACCGAGAAGATCTTTCACGACCTCGAGCAGCGGCTGGGCAAGCTCAGCGGAGGCGCCGCGACTCATTTGTGGATTCGGTGGGCGCGCTCGTGGAGCTGGTTCTTGTGCGAGGTCTTGGGCCGGGCCGCAGACGCGGTGAAGGCCTGCGCGATGGTTCGGCAAAAGGCCGCCGCGGCCGACCTGGTGGCTGATGAAGACGCGCTCGGCTTCGTACGTGCGCAAGAAATCGCCTGCGTGAGCATCGGTGATTTTACGCGCGCCAGACAGCTCGCCGATGAGCTGATCACCCTGGCTGAGCGAGGCGGCCGCCTGCGCGACGTCTGCCTGGCGTGGAACGCGCGGGCCATCTTGCACTTCGGGCAAGGCGAGCTGGTACCTGCCCGTCGAGCGTTCGAGAAGGCGATTGAGATGGCCCGAACCACCGCGTGGACGCGCCGCGAGGCGATCTCGTCTCACAACCTGGCGCTGGTGCTGACCGAGCTCGGCGAGCTCGACGCGGCGCATGCAATCGAGACGCAGTACGCGAAGCTCTCGGTGTTGATCGGCAACCACGCGGCGAAAGTCGAAGCCCCGCTGGTGCTCGCGAACGTCGAGCTCTCTCGCGGTGACCTCACCTCGGCCGACGCCTTGCTCACCACTGCGCGCAAGCTCTCCGAGACCAACGGGTGGGCGATGATGGTGGCGACGGTGCGCTCGCTCTCGGGCAGGTTGCGGCTGCTTCGCTATCGGGCGAACGGTGACACGCTCGAGCTGACCAAGGCGAAGAATGACTTCTTGGCCTCGCTCGAAGTGCTCGAAGAGCACAGCACCGCGTGGACCGAGGAGCTCGACCCCGGCGAGGTGTATGCGTTGTACGCGGCGACGCTGAAGTTGAACGGGCAGACTGATGCGGCGAAGGCCGCGCTCGCCCGAGGTCAGGCGCGCATGCCGAGCGAGAACATCGTTTCGCAGAAGCAGATGGCGGTCGCGCGGGCCTACGTCGATGGAGTGTCGATTGAGCCCGCGTTGGAGTGGTTCGCCGAGCGCAGCTTCGAGCGCCGCGTGGGGTTGTGGCGATTGTTGATGTGAGCCCGAAGTCGAAGGACCCTCGAGGAGCCAGAAGGGTATTTCGAGCCCCTCAGGGCGTACGGGGGGGGTCACTTCGTACGCAGCCGAATCAACCCCTCTTGCGCGGTCGATGCCACCAGTCTCCCGTCACGAGAAAAGATTCGCCCGATCACCAACCCACGAGAGCCGCTCGAACGCGGGCTGTGCATCACATGCAGCAACCACTCATCGGCCCGAAACGGCGCGTGAAACCACACCGCGTGATCCAGGCTGGCGATCTGCAGCTTCGAGGTCAGCCACGACAACCCGTGCGGCCGAAGCGCCGTCGAAATGAACGCCATGTCTGACGCATACGCCAACAGCGCCTGGTGCACGCCGGGCAGCTCGTCGGCCACCCGGTGTATCGCCCGAAACCAGATCATCCGATCCGCGGTCCCGGGCTGCCCTCCGAGCGGGTGCTCTTCACCGACCGTGCGAATCTCAATCGGCCGCGGCGCAACGACCCGCGCTCGCATTCGGTCGGGCAACCGATGCGCCTCCTTCGCCATGCGCTCCTGGTCGGTTGGCACCTCTTCGGGCGGAGGCACCACCGGCATCTCGTCTTGGTGCTCGAGCCCGGTCTCTGGCCTCTGAAAGCTCGCTGCGAGGTTGAAGATCGCCTCGCCGTGCTGAATCGCGGTCACTCGCCGCGTCGTGAACGAGCTGCCATCTCGCGCGCGATCGACGTCGTAAACGATCGGCACCTTCACATCGCCCGGCCGCAAGAAATACGCGTGCAGTGAATGCACGGTGCGCTCGGGCTCGACCGTCTGCTGCGCCGCCGACAGCGCCTGACCGAGTACGTGGCCGCCGTACACGATGCCCCACCCCGGGTCTTCGCTCTGCCCTCGGTACAAGTTCACCTCGAGCCGCTCGAGCGCGAGCTTCGCGATCAGCTCATCGAGAATGCTCATCGGCATTGGGTCGTCGCCGAGCTCGCGACCGGGCTGCGAACCGCGGTGCCCGAGTAGGTGCACGGGTTCACCGAATTGACCCGAATGCGACCAACCGCGGCGCCGCCACCACCGCCTCCGCCTTTATCGGCGGCCCGTGCATTGCCGCCCGCCGTGGGCACGTTGCCCGCCGAGCCACCGAAGCCCGCGATGCCGCCAAAGCCGGCCGGAGCACACACCGTGCTCGCGGGGATCGAGGTCGTCGCGCTGCCCGAGACGCCGTTCGCGCCAATGGAGGTGGCTCCGCCACACCCGCCGCTGCCGCCATTCGCGGTGAGCGCGGCCGTCATCCCCATGGTCACCAGGTTGCCCTCGAGCAACACGCCCCCACCCGAGCTGCCGCCACCGCCTCCTCCGTTCACCGACCCGCCATTGCCACCGCCGCCCGAGGCGCTCACGCGACCTGCCACGCTCAGGGTGCCCGCCGCCGAGATCTGAATCGCGCCGGCGGCATACGCGCCTTGCCCTTCGCCGACCGTGTTGAGGCCCTGACCATCGCCACCGGGGCACCCACCTCGAAGCACGGTCAACGCCGACGAGCCGTTGGCCAACCCCCCATCGCCAGGCAGGCCTGCGTCGAGCGCTCCAAAACCGCCAGCCTCGCCCGCGCCGCCGTACCCCGCACCGCCACCTCCTGAGTAATTGGGCCCACCCCCGACGGCGTCACCGGCGGTCTGAGCGCCGCATCGCAGGCGGCCCCCCGCACCCGGGCCAGTCGCCGTCGCGCTGACGTCAATCGCACCCGCGATGCTGACGTTGCCGAGCACCGCCATGATCACCGGCAGGTTGCCTTCGAAGTGCACGCTGCCGCCGGGCTGAACGGTGAAAGCGTCGAGGGTGAAGAGCATCGCCTCGGTGTTGGTGGCGCCCTGCTTGATGATCGAGATCGCGCTGATGCCGGTGACGCACCCCAGCCCCGACACGAATTGAAACCCACCGGCATCGAGTGAGTTCGCCCGCACGACGACGGGGCACGTGACGTTGACGATGCGGCCTCCGTCGGTTTGAGCGACGTCGGCGGTCGAGAAGTTGCTCGGCGAGTAGGGGAAGAGCGTCTGGCAGGCGCCGAGCGCGGTGCAGCGGCCGGTGTTGTTGCCGCAGCTCGCACCGGGCGTCGGCGAGAAGATGCACGCGCCGTCGACGGCACAGGTGCCTGAGAACGCCTGACACTCGCCCGGAGTGCAGGTGACCGCCGTGCCCGTGCACGTGCCATCGGCGTGGCACTGATCAGCCGCGGTGCAGTTCTGCCCGTCGTCGCACGACCCGCTGCGGGCGTCGTACGCGCAGGCGCCGCCATCGCTCTCGCTGCAGGTGCCGCTCGCTTGCCAGCACTGACCAGGAGGCGGCGTGTTGCACGGCTTGGCGATGCCTTGGCAACCGGCGTCGGCACCGCACGAATCGTTGATGGTGCAGAGCGTGCCGTCATCGCAGCTGGCTCCGGTGGCGACCGCGTAGCTGCACCCACCGGGCTCTGCGCAGACCCCCGCGGCAAAACACACCGTCACCGGAGCAGGACACACCAGCTGCACGCCCGACCCGCAGGTACCGCCGCCGCACACCTCGTTCACCGAGCAGCTCAACGCGTCGTTGCAGGCGTGGGTGTCGCAGCTCGGGTCGGCACAGTCGCTCTTGCCGTTCGAGTCGTTGTCGATGCCGTCGCTGCAGTTGATCTCGCTGGTGCACATCGACGCAACGCAGGTGCCGAGGCCGCAGCTCTTTTGGGCGCAATCGGGGTCGGCGCAGTCGGTGCCCTGCCCCACGTTGTCATCGACGTTGTTGCCGCAGTTGCGCTCGCGGCACACACCGTTGTCGCATGACGCGAGCAGCGGGCTGTCAGCGACGCCGCAGGCCTGGCCGTTACACGCGCTGCCGCCGCAGGTCACGCACAGGCTGCCAGAGCCCGCGTCGCCCGCGCCGGCATCGGGCTGGCCGGAGTCAGCCGCGCCGCCATCGCGAGTGCCCCCATCGGTCAGTGCGTCGGGTGATGAGACGAGCAGCACCACCGCGCTGACCCCCCGGGTTGGAAATTCGGCCGCCACCAGGCCCGACGTCTCGGAGAGCCGAGTGGTGCACTTCGAATCAGAGAAGCCCTGGGCTTCGAGCGTGACCGAGCTCGGCAAGCTGCCTTGCCCCACCGCGATGATGGCTGACCCACCCGCGGCGATGGCGAAGGGGCCCGACTCGGCTTGAACGCCTCCACCCACGGCGAAGACCTTCACGCAGGCCGAGCGCGCATTCGAAGCGAGCCGCACCTCGACGCGAAGCCCGCCAATGGTGCCGGGGTCTGGGCATGCGGCGAAGAGGAGAGTCGCTCCGAGGAGCCAGCGAATGACGCGCATGCACGGGTGAACCTAGCACTTTGGGGCCCCGCAAGTTCTCAAGAACACTGAGCATTCGGGGTACTTGGGAACACCGCACCGCCTGTGCTACCCAGTCGCCACACATGTCTGTCGCCCTCGAGCTTGAAACAGCCGCCGCCTCGACTGCCCGTCGCCCAGAGAAAGAACTGCTCATCGCGAGCAAGGCCTTCACCGTCGAGAACCGCGCCCGCAGCTGGTGGGTGACGGTGTCGACCTTCGCGGTGGTGGCAGGGCTGGCGACGGCGACCACGCTGCTGCCCTGGTGGTGGGCGCGCTTGCCGGTCTCGTTGTTCATGGGGCTGGTGCTGGTGCGTGCCTTCTGCCTGTTTCATGACTTTCAGCACGGCGCGATCTTGCGAAATTCGAAGCTGGCGAAGGGCCTGTACTGGGTTTTCGGAGAGCTGATTCTGACGCCTCCATCGGTGTGGCGCGAGACGCACAATTACCACCATGCGCACACCGCGAAGCTGGTCGGCTCTCACATCGGCAGCTACCCGATGCTGACGCCGGCGATGTACGCGGGCCTCAAGCCGTTTCACCGCTGGCTGTATCGAGCGGCGCGGCACCCGGTGAACATGATCTTCGCCATCGTGACCGTGTTTGGCATCGGCATGAACCTGCGGCCGTTTCTGCGCGCCCCCGCAAAGCACTGGAGCGGTCTGGTCTCGCTGTTGATGATCGGCACCCTCGGCGCGGTCTGCTTCGCGCTCGGCCGGCCCGACGCGTTCGTGTACGGCTGGGTCATTCCCATGGCGGTGGCGGGCGCGACGGGCTCGTACCTGTTTTACGCGCAGCACAACTTCCCCGACATGCACGTGGCCGATCGCCAGACGTGGACGTTTTCGGGCGCCGCGATCGACTCGTCGAGCTACTTGAAGATGGGCCCGCTGATGAATTGGCTCACCGCGAACATCGGCTTTCACCACGTGCACCACTTGAACGCGGCGATACCCTTCTACCGGTTGCCCGAGGCGATGGAGTCGATCGCCGAGCTGCAGACCCCTCACACCACCACCCTCTCTGCGAGCGACATGGCGGCGTGCTTCAAGCTCAAGCTGTGGAGCCCCGAGCAGAACGCGATGATCGGTTACCCGACGCAGTGACTGCGCCGGTGCTGAGCCGGCCACGCATTGGACGCTAGGCGCGATGACCGAGCGGTTGTACCTTCGCCCGACGATGCCTCCCGCCGATTGGAATGCTGAAGCGTATCATCGCGTTTCGGAGCCCCAGTGGAATTGGGGCCTGGCGGTGCTGTCGTCGCTCGAGCTTGCGGGCAACGAGACGGTCATTGACGCGGGCTGCGGCACCGGGCGGCTGACGGCGATCTTGCTCGAGCGGTTGGCGACCGGGCGGGTCATCGCGCTCGACTCCTCGGCGGCGATGCTCAACGTGGCCCGGCGTGAGCTGGCGCGCTTCGACGAGCGGGTCGCGTTCATCGAAGCTGACCTGGGCCGACTCGAGGTACAGCACCTGGCCGACGTGGTGTTCTCGACCGCGACGTTTCACTGGGTGCGAAACCACGAAGCGCTGGCGGGTGGGCTGTTTCGGGCGCTCAAGCCGGGAGGCCGGGTGCACGCGCAGTGCGGCGGCCACGGCAACCTCGCGGCGTTTCTCGCATTGGCAACATCGGTCGCGACGCGCGAGCCGTTCGCGAAGCACTTCTCTGGGTTCGAGTACCCGGCGAACTTCGCGACGCCGCAGGCGACCAAGGGGCACTTCGAAAAGGCGGGGTTCGAGGGGGTCGAGTGCTGGCTGACGCCGGCGCCGACGCCGTTCGAGAGCCGTGAAGCGCTCTCGGAGTTCGTCTCAACGGTCGTCTTGCGAACCTATTTGAACCGGTTGCCAGCGAACCTGCAGCCGGCTTTCGTCGAACACACCATCGACGCCTCGCCGACCCCGTACTCGCTCGACTATGTGCGCCTCGAGATACGGGCCCATAAGTAACCGGCCTCAGCTCAAGGCGTGCCCTTGTCGACCGCCCCAAGCACGAATTCGACGCGCCGATTGTTCTCGCGGCCCGTCGCGGTGCCATTGCTGTCTGAAGGGCGATCAGGCCCATACCCCTTCGGCTGGAGCCGGCTCGTCTCGACACCCCGCTTGACCAGATAGTCACGCACCGACTCGGCGCGCTTCTGCGAGAGCGCCCGGTTCGCCTCGGGCTTGCCGACGTTGTCAGTGTGCCCCTCGACGATGATGTGCGCAATCTCAGGGTGGGTCACCAAAATCTGACCAACCTGGTTCAACAACCCGAAGCTCATGGGCTTGATCGTCGCCTTGCCGGTATCGAAGTAGACCTTCTCTTTGATCACCAACTTCTCGCGGGTGATCACCACCAGCTGCTTCTGCGCCTTGGGGCACCCCTGGTTCGATGGGTCGCCCTTCTCGGTCGGGCAGTTGTCGAGCTCATCGGGCACCGTGTCGTTGTCGGCGTCTTTGACCGGGCAGCCGCGATTGTCGGCAGGGCCCGACTCTTTCGGGCACGCGTCGTCTTTGTCCAGCGTGCCGTCGCCATCGGTGTCAGGCCACGCGCAGCCCTTGTTCTCTTTGGGGCCTGCTTCTTTCGGGCACCCGTCTTCGCCATCATTGAGCCCGTCGCGGTCGGTGTCAGGCCACGGGCAGCCCTTGTTCTCAATCGGCCCGGCGATGTCAGGGCAGCCGTCAGCCATGTCACCAACGCCGTCGTGATCGCTGTCGGGGCACCCCTGCAAAGACGTCAGCCCCTTGACCGTCGGGCACGCGTCTTGGTCATCGATCACGCCGTCTTCATCACTGTCGCGCTCGGGGCAGCCGCTCAACCGCGCCAGGCCGGCCTCGGTGACGCACTTGTCGTCACCGTTGCGAACACCGTCGTGATCGACGTCGAGATCAGGGCAGTCGCTGGGCGTGTACGCCGCGTTCTCGCTGCACCGGCTGTTGGGCACCGCGAGGCTGATGCCTCCGAAGACCCGATACTGCGGAGTGCCTGGCGTACGCCCAAACCCCGGCCCGCCCATCGCGAACAATTCAATCGGGCCAATCGGCGCACGAATGCCCAGCAAGAGCTCGAGCGAGCTGCTGGTGCGGGTGAAGGGTACCCAGCCGATCACGTTCACTTCGCCACGCACGCCCTGGTTGGTGGTGTTGAGCAAGAGCCCAAACTGCATCGCACTGCCGACCTCGTCACCGATGACGGTCGCGTCAGGGCTGAGCACCGACTTGCCGCGAATGATCGCGCCGACCTCGAGGCCGGCGCGAATCAAGCCGAACGCGCGACCCGCCCCGAGCCGAGGCGCGAACCCCACGCTCGGGTCTTTCGTGTACGCATCGCCGCTGCCCAACGGCAGGCTCAAGCCCAGCTGCAGCCCGAGGTCGATGCCTTGATCTCGCGCCTGCGACAAAAACCCGACCCGCGCTTGAACCCACGGAGTGCCCAACGCGGCCGACGTCGGCACCTTGATGTCGGGGAACACGTCGCCGTGCTGGTAGACGACGATCGGCACCTGCAGCCCGATGTCAAGCCACCGAGTGATGCCGAACGCCGCCATCGCGTGCACGGTGAGCCGATTCTTCACCACTGAGCCGACCTGCTTGCCGTCTTCGAACAGCGTGAGCGGGTTGTGCTGGTAATGCAGAATCACCGACGCGCGAAACTGGTGCTCGGGCATCAGGTCGCCGGTCTGCAAGAGCAGGCCACTCTGCTGCGCCGGGTTGAACGTGAGGTGCTCGAGCTCGAAGGTCGGTATCGTTCGCGGCGCGGCTTGGGCGAAGGCAAACGAGGAGACCAACGTCAGTGCGACGACTGCGGCGCGGAAAAATCGCATGCGGTCTTTTATCGCTGCGCTCTGGCCGAACCAAAAATCAAATCGACCGTTCTCGCGTCAGATGTCTGCAGGGCGCAGGTGCGACAGTAAGCTACAACGAGGTTGTGGCACCTACTCCAATGATCTGCTGGAAGGTGCTCCATGAACCATCGCCTCCTCTGCGCAGCCGCCTTTGCGTTGGCCGCTTGCCCCGACAAGAAGACCGACGCCGTCACCCCTGTCACCCCCGGGGCTGCCCCCGTGGCGGCCGCGCCAACGCAGAGCGTCGACGCCGGTACCCATTCGACCGGGCTGAACCGTCTCAGCCGTGCCGATTTCAACCAACGCGCACAAGAACGCTTCACGCCGCTCTTCTGGCGCACCGACGAGAACCAGAACCAGACCCTCGACCCCGCTGAGCTGGTCGTGCTGGTGGGGCCGCAAGGCCTCAAGCGCGAAGACTTCGTCGACGCCAGCGGCTTCACCAAGCTCTTCTCCCAGACCTACGAGGCGCTGGTCACTCCGCTCGACTTCTCGAAGCTCGACCCCAACGAGAAGAAGCGCCGCGAGCTGACCCAGCTCGAGCTCTCACAGGGCAGCCCCACGCTGGTCGAGAGCGACTTCTCGAAGTCGAGCGAGCAAGACCGGGCGATCATCACCCACCTGACCCGCGCGGCGACCCTGCTCGAGACCATTTACGCCAAGCAACTCGGCACCGAGGCGCTGAAGTCGCAGCTCGCCCCCAATGACCCGACGAGCCAGGCCGTGTTCTTTCGCAACCAGGGCCCCTGGTGCACGGCGCCGAAGACCGAGAACGACGCCGACTGCAACGCGTTGGCTTCGAAGCCGACCCGGGTCAGCGGCCTCTACCCAGCTGACATTCAGAAGAGCCCCGGCTTCTGCGAGAAGCTCGCCAAAGAGAAGAACGCCAAAGCCTTGATGGATCATTTCTCGACCGTGGTCGCCGACGGCAAGGGCTTCAAGACCGTGCCCTACAGCGAGGCGTACTCGACCGAGATGCAGGCCATCGCCAGCGAGCTGACCGCCGCCGCGACCGCCATCACCAGCGACGATGAGAAGGCGTTCAAGGCCTACCTGCTCGACGCCGCCAAGGCCTTCACCACCAACGACTGGGAGAGCGCCAACGCCTCGTGGGTCGCGATGGGCCCGCAGAACTCGAAGTGGTTTTTGCGCATCGCCCCCGACGAGGTCTACTACGAGCCCTGCGCGTGGAAGGCCGGCTTCGCGATGCAGCTGGCCCGCATCAACATGGACTCGCTGGAGTGGCAGAAGAAGCTCGAGCCGGTCAAAGCCGACATGGAGAAGGCGTTGGCGGCGATGGCGGGCGCTCCGTACAAGGCGCGTGAAGTGAAGTTCAAGCTGCCCGACTTCATCGACGTGGTGCTCAACGCGGGAGATCAACGCAACCCCAGCGGCGCCACCATCGGTCAGTCATTGCCCAACTGGGGCAAGGTCGCTGAAAAAGGCGGCCGCACGGTCGCGATGACCAACCTCTACACCGACGCCGACAGCAACCAGACCTTCACGAGCCAGGTTCAGTCGCTGTTCTGCCCGACCACTGCCGCCCGCGTCGACACCGACCCCAAGTTCGCGCTGATCGGCACCGTGCTCCATGAGGCCGCCCACAACCTGGGCCCTGCGCACGAGTACAAGGTCAAGGGCAAGGTCGACGACGACGTCTTCGGCGGCCCCCTCGCCTCGACGCTCGAAGAGCTCAAGGCTCAGACCAGCTCGATGTACTTCAACGAGTGGCTCGCCGATCGCGGGGTCGTCTCGAAAGAAGACACCGTCAAGGCCCAGCTGCGAAACATCGCCTGGGCGTTCGGCCACATCTCGCGCGGCATGTACGACGGTGGCGGTAAGCCCAAAAACTACAGCCAGCTCGCCTCGATTCAAATGGGCACCCTCGTCAAGAACGGCGTGCTGGAGTGGAAGAAAGACGACAAGGCGGCGAACGGCACCGACCTGGGCTGCTTCGAGGTCGACCTCGAGAAGTGGCGGCCGGCGGTCGACGCGCTCACCAAGCGCGTGCTGATGATCAAGGCCTCGGGCAACAGACGCGACGCCGAGGCCCTGATGGCCGAGTTCGTCGATGGCAAAGATGCCTGGGCCGACCTGCGGGTGACCATCACTAACCGGTGGCTTCGTGCCCCGAAGGCAACGTTCGTGTACAGCATCACGCCCTGAAGTACGGTGCGCGGCATGTCTGTGACTGACACGCCGACGACCAGCGACAAAGTTCGCTATCAAGTCGACCGTTTTCTCTCGTGGAGCCCCTTCGCTCGTTTCTTGGGGCTCTTTGCGCTGTCGTTTTTGTTGATCACCTTCTGCGCGGTGCTCGCCAAGATCGTCGTCAAACCCGAAGAGGGCGAGACCTTCGACTTCTTCGAGGCGATGTGGTTCGCGATGACCCGCGTCGCTGACGCCGGCACCATGGGCGGTGACAAGGGCACCCTCACCCGCATCGTCGCCACCATGGCCACGCTCTCTGGCGTCGGCGTGGTCGCCTTGCTGATTGGCCTCGTCTCATCGACCGTCGGCGAAAAGATCGAAGACCTGCGCAAGGGCCGCAGCCCGGTCATCGACGAAAACCACACGCTCATCTTGGGCTACAACGAAAAGGTGTTCGCGGTTCTACGCGAGCTGCGCGAGGCCAACTCGAATCAGCAGCACGCCGCGATCATCATTCTGAGCCAGACCGACAAAGAAGAGGTCGAGAACACCGTACGCGAGCGCATGGGCGACATGGGCGTCACCCGAGTCATCGTGCGGCAGGGCAGCCCCTTCTCGGTGCATGACCTGCGCAAGGTCGGCGCGGGCCGGGCGCGATCGATCATCGTGCTCGCTGACGACAGCCACGGTGATCACAGCGACGCCGACGGCGCTGACATGGGCGCGATCAAGACCTTGCTCGCGCTGCGGCGAATACCCCCAGCGCTGATCAAGAACCACGTGGTGGTCGAGCTGCTCGACGCGAATCGCCGCTCGGTGGTCGAGAAGCTGGGCAACGGAGGCGTCGAAGTGGTCGCGATGGCCGAGACCCTGAGCCGCATGATGGTGCAGACCGCCCGGCAAAACGGGCTCGCCGAGGTCTACCGGCACCTGCTCTCGTACGAGGGCAGCGAGTTCTATTTCAAGTCGTTCACCGAGCTCGAGGGCGTCAACTTCGGCGACGCTCAATGGAGAATGAAAGACGCGGTGGTCTGCGGCGTGCGCCGGCCGGGCAACGAGAACGAGCCCAGTCAGACCATTCTGAACCCGCCAGATCACTTCGTGCTCGATGCAGGCGATGAGCTGCTGGTGATCGCCGAAGACGACGACTCGTTCTCGCTGACCGCCTCGCACGAACCGGTCATCGCAGCAGCGT